>CAYQYP010000192.1:0-41715 GCA_964421755.1 uncultured Acidobacteriota bacterium | reverse complement strand
CTCGTTATCGCCGATCTTCCGGAAGCAGAGGAATTAAGTCTTGTGTCCCCGAAATTCCACCAGTTCATCTATACTCTGGGGTATGAAACTCCGCACTCGGATTGCTTCCGCTTGTCTCGGAGTCGCCTTGGTGTCGCTGCTTGCCTCGGACTTGGGCGGTAGCCTCCTCTTCGCGCAACCAAGGCTGGTCGTCGAAAAGCCGTTCGGCTATCAGGTCGGCGACGTGATTGAACCGGACGTTTTTGTTTTCGACAAAGACATGCAGAAGCGGCCGCTCCTCTCCTTGTTCGACAAGCAGGCCAAGGTCGTTGTGATTTCCCTTCTCGGCGGGTCAGCCAAAACTACGCCGCAGGAGAACGTTCATCGGGGACCGCTCTGGTGTGAGGATAGTTTCGACGATCTTTCGGTACAGCGAGCGCTGCTCAGCCATTTTCGCGGGCAACCTGTTCAGTTTATCGCCATAGCGGTGCCGCCGGTCCTCAACAGCTCGCCCTACGGTTTCCCGGCGGGTGTCTTTCTTCAGAAGGTCGAGGAGGACCCCGAATTCATCTCGAACGCAAAAGAATTCATCGAGGCCACCGAAAAACAGAGGACCAACGGTTTGCTTCCCTTCAGCGACGTCTTCTACGACCCGAAATTCCGGCTTGGAATCAAGGCAGACAGTAACCATGTCACGTCGGCTTACGGACCGGCCTTCCCCTGGCAGGGCAAACTGAAGTGGCACCTGGACTTGCGCTCATACGGACTGCCCGCCCTCTGGCTATTGGGCCCCGGCGGAACTGTCCTCCGGGAGCCGTTTTTCGCGAACGACTACGACTCCAATCCCCCCCAACTTCTTTACGAATTCAAGGACCTGAAGTCGGCGGTCGAGGAACTGCTCGACGGGTCCCGCTGAAAGCAGGGGCAAAGGGGCAAAGGGGTAAAGGGACAAAGGGCTCCTTGTCTCCACCTGCCCTTTACCCCTTCCCCCTCTCTCCCTCTGCCCCTCTGTTCCTTTGTCCCTCTGCCCCTCCTCCTAGGGCTTTCGCACCTTCTCGGGAGGCAGCCGGTGGCCTTTCTGGGCGAACCACTCCATCTGGGCCAGAATTCCCCTGACGATCTGAATGTCGCGTGCGGTCAGGTCTGCCTTCCCCAGGAATGTTCGAATCGAATTCATGATGTGGCCAGGATTGCTCTCGCTCAGAAATCCTATCCGGAGTAAGGTCCGTTCAAGGTGCTCGAACATTTCTTCGCGCTGTTGGTTGGGCGCGAGCTCGAACGGCTTCTTCTCTTCAGCCGTAGCTGCTGTCCGGCTGAAAACCTCGTAGCAGAGGATCATCACTGACTGAGCGAGATTCAGAACCGGATAATCCGGATCGGCCGGGATTGTCACCAGGAAATGACACAGCGCCAGTTCCGCGTCCCGGAGGCCGCGCTTCTCCGACCCGAATACCAGCGCGATCTGGTTGGAAGGGCCATATTCGAGCAGGATCGGAGCAATTTCGGCGGGCGTGTAGAAACGGCGCTTGGGCTGGCGATCGCGGCTGGAAGTAGTTCCGACGACGACACCGTCGTGAGCAACCGCGTCCTGCAGACTGGAATAGGTCTCGGCACCGGTGACAATTTCGGCGGCGCTGCCCGCCATCTTTAGGCATTCGGACGAAAGGAGCTGTCGCGGATTAACAAGCTTCAGGCGCCGCAGCCCCATGTTGCCGAGTGCGCGAGCGGCTGATCCGATGTTCCCGGGCTGAACGGTATCGACCAGGACAACCGAAAAATGGTCCAGGTTGGGTGGACTCATCGCAGACGGACCACGGCCTCCCGAATGCGGTGCAGGCCTTCGCGCAGGTTGGTCATCGACGTCGCGTACGAGATGCGGAGGTAGCCGTCCAGGCCGAAGGCGGATCCGGGCACAACCGCAACCCTGGCCTCCCGGAGCAGGTACTGAGTCAGTTCCTGAGAGTCGGCGAGGCCCGATGATTTCAGGCAGGCCGTGATATTCGGGAAGACATAGAACGCGCCGTCGGGACGGCAGCAGATAAATCCCGGAATTTCGGCCACCGCCCCGAGGACGAACTCACGTCTTCGCTCATACTCCTCGCGCATGGCTTTGACGATCGCTGGGTCACCCGTTATTGCCGACAGTGCCGCCTTTTGCGATACCGAAGCAGGATTACCGCTCGCGTGGCTTTGGAATTCCCCGATTTTACTGATCAGCTCGGCGTTACCCAGGATGTAGCCGATTCTCCATCCGGTCATCGAGTAAGTCTTGGAAACCGAGCCGACGATCGCGAAGAACTGGTCAGAGGATCGGACGAACGAAGCCAGTGAGACGTGCTTTCGCGCTCCGTAGGTGAAGTGCTCGTACGTCTCGTCGAAAACGAGGAACAGGTCTCGCTTGCGACCCAAGGCCGCTATTCTCTGTACCTCGCCCGATGGCAATACCGCCCCGGTCGGGTTGTTTGGCGTGCTTACGATAAGACCGCGCGTCGCCGAACCGATAGCTTGTGCGACCGCCTCAGCGGAGAGGATGAAACCATCCTGCTCGTTGGTCATGAGGTCGACAGGCCGAGCCCCGGTGATCCTGACGACCTCAGGAAAAGTGACCCAGTAAGGCACCGGATTAAGAACTTCGTCCCCCTGCTCGAAAACCGACATGCAGACGTTGTAGATCGCCTGCTTGGCCCCCGCACAGATGATGACGTTGTCAGCGTTGAAGTCCGTTCCCCACTCGCGGTTGTAGCGGTCGGCCACGGCTTGTCGAAGCTCAAGGATCCCTGAACTCGCCGTGTATTTCGTGAAGTCCGCGCGGATCGCTTCAATCCCGCACTGTTTGATCGGCTCCGGAGTGGGGAAATCAGGTTCGCCTGGCCCAAAGTCGATTATGTCGACTCCCTGCCGCCTGAGTCGCTGGGCTTCCTGCATGACCGCTATCGTCGGGGAGACAGAGATCCCGGCCAGTCGTGTCGCAATTTTCATGATTGTCAGCTATCTACGAGGCGCGGCTGCCGCGCGATGAACTCCGTAACCGCTGGCGGAGCTCCTTGCGCGCTCGATCAACATCTCGAGTGATTTCGACGGTCTGCTTGCCGGTGATCATGGCAACTTCATCGGGTGCGAATCCTTCCATGACGGATAGGACGAAGGACTCCCTCATACCCTTCGGCAGCTTCGCGATAGCCTTGTGGATCTCGGCTTCGGCCTCTTCGATTTGCATGAGCTCTTCCGGATTCTGGGTGTGCTCATCTATCAGGAGGTCTTCAAGTCGAAGCGATTCGTCTGGCTGGTAGAAGTCAAGGATTTCATCCTCTCTCTGGTACTCGACCGACGCCATTTCTTCAACATGGGGAGAGTCCCGATCAAGTTCCGAAAACCTCTTATCGATCAAGTCCCTGGCAATCTGGTAAGTCCACTGCTCAAAAGAAACGCTCTCCGGCTTGTTTCGCTCCTGCGAGCTGACCATCAGGAATATTTCATCAACGAGTGCTTCCGGCTGGATTACACCCGGCGGAACGCTTTCGCTCAGTGACTTGTGAAATAGCTCGCGGCGGACGTAATTCTGGATCTTATCCAGGTTGTCGTTGATCATGTTCTCGATTTCGCGGACATTCTCGCTGGCCGTGCGCTGGGACCAGTCGGGTTGTCGCTGCCAGAACTGCTCGCGATTGAGCTGAACTTTGAATTTCTTGACTTTGCGAAGGAGTTCGTCAAAACCGTTCTGGACGCTGCCGGTCACGTTGTCGGCCACTTGATCAACCCGAATCGCCGTCTGCGGAAGCGCAAGCACCAAACCTGCCTGATACTGGTTGCCGCGGGGAAGCCTCTCCACGTGGACGCTGAGGTCCAGAGCATCGTCGGCGAAGGTGGGCAGTATCTTCTCAAGTTTTTGAGCTTTCTTCTCGATCAACTGCTGCAAGCGCGGTGACATATCGAAGTTTTTATGCTGAATCTTGAGGTTCATAAGGCGATTATATGACCCCACCTGAGGGCGAGCAAGCTGGGCTGGGCAACACGGCATGGCGTGGATACGCCCGTGGCGCGATCCGTCTGTGTCCGTCCGTGAGGCAGTATTCTACGATCCGGATGCCGCTTTGCTCGCCTCTGGCTCAGCGCATCTCGGCGCACCGCCCTTGAAGATCTCGCGCCCGAGAATTCGATCATAGGCGGTGAATTCGGAGTCGTTCTGGTCGTCTCTGAGCAGGCGGAACACCCGGTTGATCTTGGCGTCCAGATCGTCGATGTAATGAAGGACAAGGGCTTCGGGGATCCGGGGCTGTTTGGGTGACCCCCATTCCAGCTGACCTTGATGGCTCAGGATCAAGTGTTCGAGCAATACCAGACGGTCGCCCGGAAAATCGGGGATCTTCGCTGCTTCTTCGCGCAGAATATCCCTTCCGAGCACGATGTGGCCAATGAGGATGCCGCGGGTGGTGTAACCCGGATTGTGCGGGTTGGCCAGTTCTTCCAGTTTCCCGATGTCATGGAGAACCGCACCGGCAACCAGCAGGTCGCGGTCCAAGCCTGGATACTTGCCGGCGAAGAAGATAGCGCTTTCCAGTACGGAGAGGGAATGCTCCAGAAAGCCCCCCCAGTAATTATGGTGAACTTCGGTGGCGGCCGGATAGCTCTTGATCTGCTCGTCGAAGCGATGGAGGACATTCTGCAGAAGGCGCAGGATCTGCTCGGATTGGCAATTCTCGTGAACCAGCCCGTTAAGACGGGTCCACATTTCGCTGATATCGTACGCGGTCGCCGGGATCACTTCCTGTTCGGTAAAGCCTTCGGCGCGGTCCTCGGCGTTTGTCTTCCGAAGCCTTTCGAGAATGAGCTGGCGGGATGTGTTGTACACCTGAACGCGGCCCCTGTACTTAACCACATCGCCCTCGGCGATTTGATCACGCCAGATGTTCACATCGTCCCATATTTTCGCTTCTATCTGCCCGGTACGGTCCGCAAGGATCAGCTCGATATAGGGCTCGCCGTTGCGCTTGAGCTTGATTCTCTTCTGGCGAACCGTCGAAAACGAAGTGACGTTGTCGTTTTCCTTAAGATCGCGAATGTATTTCATTCGAATGGAAAATACCATCGCAGTATGACAAGCCGGTTCCGGCTCAAGGTGTTACAATTGCGAAATGCAGGTGATACCACTTGCATCGGTCACTGCTGACGCGATCAAGGAAGCCTTGGGAGAGGAAGTTCAGAACTGGCGCCAGCATTTGCACTGGGATTACGAGCCGGCTGCCCGCATCATCAGGCGACACGTCACCAACCGAACGCTTCCGGGCTTCTGCCTGGAACTGGATTCGACAGTCGTCGGCTATTGTTATTTCGTCGTCAATCCGCCTGTCGGTTACCTGGGCAATATCTACGTAAGAACCGCCTTCGCCCGTTCGGAGTGCTACCGACTCCTCGTGCGCCAGGCGCTGGATAGTCTGCGGTCGAACCCGGATGTCAGTCGCATCGAGAGCCAGGTGTTCGGCTTTAATGCAGACCTGGTGGACGTCTTCACCAGCGAAGGCATGGAGGCGCTGCTGCGCCACTTCATGACAAGGCCGCTCGACGAACCCGTCCCTGTCGATCCCGTCCCGGCGGACAGCAAGCGGTTTAAAATCGTCGCCTGGGATCGGCGCTATTTCCTCCCCGCCGCAGACGTGATCCATCGAAGCTATCGCGCCTCCCCGGATCACCGGATGTGCTATGACTATCAATCCAGAGAGGGTTGCGTCCGATTTCTACGGAACCTCGTGGATAACCCGGGTTGCGGAATCTTCGATCCCTCAACCACTCGAGTGGCGCTCGACGGTGACGGGAGGGCCTGTGGAGTAATCATCACTTCGATCATCGGCCCGAGAACCGGGATGATTCCGCAGATCTCCATCCGCCCTTCTCACCAGGGACAGGGGATCGGAACGGCCCTGCTGCGCAGTTACTTCGAAGCGGCGCGCAAGTCCGGGCTGGACAGCACCACTCTTTCTGTGTCCGACGCGAACCAAGGCGCTTTTCGCCTTTATGCCCGCCTCGGCTTCAGGAGGACCTTCGACTTTCACGCCTTCGTGTGGAATCGAGGCGATTAGTTTCGGGGACCTACTCGGCGACGACCGGGTTGCGGAGCGTCCCGATTCGTTCGATCGTCACCTCGACGAAGTCTCCGTCCTTGAGGAATATTGGGGGATTTCGGAAAACACCGACGCCGGCCGGTGTTCCGGTGTAAATGATGTCCCCGGATTCGAGGGTGATGCTCTGGGAAATGTAAGACACGAGGGAGTAGCAATTGAAAATCAGCTCCCGAGTGTTGGACGATTGCCTGGTTTCCCCGTTGACCCGCAGTTCGATCGCGAGATGGTGCGGATCGCCGATTTCATCCTCGGTCACGAGCATAGGCCCGCACGGCGCAAACGTGTCGCATGACTTGCCTCGGACCCACTGCTTGTCGGCGTACTGCAGATCCCGGGCGCTGACGTCGATCCCGACCGTATAGCCGGCGATGGCGGCACGGGCAGAAGCTTCAGAAAAGCCTTTCCCGGTCTGGCCCATGATGATGCAGAGCTCGGCCTCGGGATCGACCTTCGAACTGATGCTGGGGAGCCTGATTGCCTGCTCAGGGCCTATGAGGGCTGTCGGAAACTTCGCGAAGATCAGGGGATTCTCGGGGAGCTTCACGTTCTGCTCGGCGGCGTGATCCTTGTAGTTGAGACCAATCGCGATGATTTTCCCCGGCCTGACTATCGGCGGCAGGATCGATAGTCCATCCTGCTCAACGGTGACTGGCTTCAATTGACTGTCAGCCATTGCGGAAAGCAGATGTCGGGAATACTCGAGCGACTCCGGTCCCAGGGAAAGCCAGGTCTTCAGGTCTCGCGCCGAGCGCAGTACTGCGGGCAGCTGGCTTACGTGAGGCTCGTTACCTGGATCGGTGAGCGTGGCTGGTACGTCGGCCAGGAGTCCCGGCCGGATTTGGAACCCGAAACTCGCACTTCCGTCCGCTGTGCGAAAACTCAGAAATTTCAATGTCGGGATGCCTCTTGGAGTCTCAACTTCTGACCCGGGTAGATCTTCTGTCCCCTACGCAGGCTATTCCAGCGCAGCAGATCCTCGATTTTCAACCCGTACAGCTTGGCGATGTCGGCGGGACATTCACCCCTGCGGACAACGTGCCGGAAATTCCGAGCGGCGGGGGTTTCCTCTGCTGGCACCAGTGTTCGCTTATAACCGGGGGAAGGAATAACGAGCTCCTGGTTGACCGAGAGCCGGTGAGAACTGCGCAAGCGATTTATCCGGACAATCGCTTCAACCGTCGTTGAAAACTTGCGGGCGATCGCACCCAGGGTGTCACCCGGCCGGACCCGATGGTGCCCGAATTTAAGCCGCTCCTTTGCGGGAAGCTCAGCCAACCGGGCCTGCAGGTTCTCGCCGCGCCCGGCCGGCACCTTGATCGCGTAACCGGATACACCAGGAGTGATCCCGTAACGCAGCTCCGGATTGAGCTCTTGCAGCATCTTTGCAGACACCTGCGCTTGCTCGGCGACCACGCGAAGATCGATCTGGGAGTCGATGGGGACCAGATCGAAGTCGAGGCTGGGGTCGGGGACGCAGTCAAAACCGTAGCGAGCTGGGTTCCTGAATATGATGAGGCTGGCAAGGATCGAAGGCACGTAATTGGTCGTTTCCTTCGGGAGAAGTTTCTTTTCGACCATCGTCCAGTAATCGAGTGGACCGTGCTTCTTGCGGATTTTCTCAATGCGGCCAGGACCAACATTGTACGCAGCCAGGGTCAGATGCCAGTCATCGAAGGCCGCCTGCATTTCCTTCAGATAGCGGGCGGCGGCACCGGTTGACCGGACCCAGTCGTAGCGCTCATCGATCCAACCATCCTGGCGCAGCCCGTACAGCTTCCCGGTCCCCTTCATGAACTGCCACATCCCGACAGCTTTCGCCCTGGATCGAGCCCGCGGGTTGAAGAGGCTTTCGACGTGTGGAAGGTAAATCAAATCGAGCGGGAGCCCTTCTTTTTCGAAAGAGCTGCGGAAGAAAGCGGTGTACTTGCCGGATCTTCGGAGTCCTTCTTCCATGATTCGGCGGCCCCGGCCCTGGTAGAAGTTCAGGAAGCGCAGGACGGAATCGTTTATAACGACAGGAATATCGAATTTGGTATCGAGGAGATCCTTACTTACCAGCTCCGCCAGGCGCGGATCGACTTCGATCGAGTACAGGTTCAAATCGGACAGCTCATCGAGAGGCGTGCCGCCTTCCTCAAATTCCGGAGGAAGAACCTGGGAGGGGTCGAGAATCGCCTGAATCTCTTCCTCCTGGATATCGTTCAACAGGATGTAGTAGTTCTGCTCCAGGCGCGGATTCAGGTAGAAATCCAAACCAGACTCTTTGAGCTTCCGGAGAGCAAGCTGGAAGAAGGGGCGAGCCTCCTCGATCCTGCCTTGACGCGCCAGAGCTTTCCCTTTGTCCACCAACTCACGCGCCTCAACAATCAAGGCGTCGATTTTCTCGTCGGTGGTGGATTCGGTAACGACGGGCTGGGCCAGAGAAACTTGGGATTGAGGGGCGGGAATGTGGGCCGGAACCTCTATTGGCGTCGGTTCCGGCCGCAAAATTACACGCGTAGCCGGCTTTTTCGTCGAACTACAGCTGATCAGAAGAACTAACCCGACAGTGGTTATCAGGCAGCTCTGCCAAGTCTTTCGCTCCATCCTCCCCCGTCCAGGAAAACGCGGCCTATTCTAGGCTGCTTCAGCGCCTCCTCGCAATACTATTCTGAGCAAGCGTCTGGGCCTGTGGAATGAGCTCGACAGCCTTCTGCACCTGCGAATCCAGCTCGAGCGCGATGCGGTATCCCTCTCGGTCGCCGAGTATCGTGGAATACATGTCCTGCTTCAACCGGTTCCGGATGATATCCTTGCTGGACTCGAATTCCTCTTCACCAAAAACCAGCTTCTTTTCGCGCATGTAATCCTTGAACAACAAGAGCGTCTGATCGCTGATCTCCAGCTCGTCGCGCAGTTTGTTCTTCTGTTCGGGTGTCAAATCGCGGGCAGAATACTGGTAGTTGACATCGGATTTGAGCTCGCCGCTGTTCAGTTTGTTGACGAACTCGTTGAACAGGTTCCGGCGGTCGATCAAGCGTCCGAGCTTGCTGTTCCGCTGCAGGGTCACCTCGTGGTCAGGTGCAATTCCGCCTCCACCGTAGACTGTGCGACCGCCGTCGGTCTGGCGCTCTTCCCGGTTCTTCGACTCCACCTTGGCTCGGCTGTAGAAGTAGTCGTAGAACCCATTCGAGTAATCCCGCTGAATGAGTCGCTCGGCCGGCGTGTAGTATTTGCCGGTCGTGAGGGCCAGGCCACGGTTTCCGTCGAGCGGATAGATGGTCTGGACCAGTGCCTTGCCAAAACTGGTTTCGCCGACGATCAGGGCCCGATCGTGGTCTTGAAGCGCACCGGCGACGATTTCACTCGCGCTGGCGCTGTTCTGGTTGATCAGGACGACCATCGGGAACATGTATTTGCGGCCTCTCGGGGCGCGATACTCGTGCGGTTCGCGTCCCTGGCGACCCTTCGTGCTCACGATTACCTGGTTCTTTTCCAGAAAACGATCGGAGACCTCGATCGCCTGGCTGAGCGCGCCGCCCGGGTTATCACGCAGATCGAGGACCAGTCCCTTCAGGTTCGCCTGATCGAGTCTCTTAAGTGCCTCGTCGAGCTCCCGACTGGTTGTCTCGGAGAACTTGTCGATCCGGATGTAGCCGATGCCGGGACGGACGTGGAACGCGTACTTAATGGTGAATAGCGGGATCTCGTCGCGCTCGACGGCCAGTTCAAGGGGTTGCGGCTCACCCGGCCGCTCAATTGTGATATTGACCTTGGTCCCTTTCGGGCCCTTCAAATTCGGGATGACGTCTTCGTTCAGGTCCCAGTCGTCGATCGGCTGGCCCTCGATCTTCGAGATGATGTCGCCCGCCTTCATTCCTACCTTATAGGCAGGCGTTCCCGGAGCGGGAGGCTCAACGACAAGCACGCGACCACTGCCCGGCGACTCCGCTCGGATGGTGATGCCCAAGCCGTAATACTTCCCCTGTTGTTCCTCCTGGAGACGGCTGTAGTCGGTAGTGGCGAAGAAAGAACTGTGCGGATCCAGTGTTCGGAGAAGACCGCGAACCGAGCTTTCAACAAGCTCATCGGACTTGACCGGCCGCACGTATCTCGCCTGAACGATAGCCAGCACTTCCGTGAAATTCTTGAGTAGAACTTCGGTGTTCTTCTCCAGCGGAGGACCGGCGCTGACCCGGTCTCCCAAAAAGCCACCAACCAGGGCGGCGGTCAAAACCATGATGCTGACGAGAATTCCTAATCTATTGCGCATGTAGTCGTACCTCGAAAAACCCTCCCGCCGGGTTAGACGTTCTCCCGGCTCTGGCAGAATTACAGTATAGCATTTCAAATCCCGTTATGACTCCCGCTCGCCAGCCTTCCGTGGCCGGCAGTTCGGTTGACTTGCCGGAAGACAGTGACATACACTGAGGCCGAGGTAGCCAGGCAATCGATGTGGAATTTAGGTTTTCCCGAAATAGTCATTATTTTTGTCATCGCTTTGCTCGTGTTCGGGCCGCGAAAATTGCCCGAACTGGGAAAGAGCCTTGGCAAAGGCTTGGCCGAATTCAAGCGGGCTTCTAACGAACTGAAACGAACGTGGGAAGAAGAGGTCAGGGCTGAAGAGGACGATTTCCGAAAGATCAAGCGCGACATCGAGAAAACCGACGATATCACCGACTGAAGTCCCGGACCTTCAGTGTTGCCATCTGCGCTAACGCTGATTGTTGCGGGAACCGTCGCGTTAAGCCATCCTAATCCGAAGCAATGAAGGACAAACCGAACGAGGACAACCCCGTTGATACGACTGTCCAACCTGAAACCCAAGATGAAGCTACGGTTAGTCCTTACACGCCCGAAGATGAAGACCCCTTAGAAGTTTCCGATCCTTCGCTCTCCCCGTCTGCGGATCAGGTAGAGGCCGAACCGCCGCCTGAACCGGCCGCCGAGGAGCAGATCCCCGAACCGACTTCTGAACCATCCGTGGAAGGGATGCCGGAACCCGAACCCGATTCGGAGGCGTGGGTCGATGGGTACCCACCTGCCGACGCGGTCGAACCACCCGAACCGCCGGCCGTTGCCCCGCCGCCCACCGCTCCACCCCCGAGCACGCCTGAAGCGGAGGGTGACTCGGACGACGAATTCGAGGCCGAGAAGGAGCTGGGTGCCAGGATGACCTTCCTGGAACACCTGGACGAACTGCGCAAGCGTCTCCTCTACAGCATCCTCGCGATCGGGATAGCTTTCGGCGGCGCCTGGGGCTTCAGGGAGTACATTTTCAACTTCATCCGCCGACCCATCGATCAGGTCGTGGACGAGTTGATCATCACGAGTGCCACCGACCCGTTTACGATCTACATGAAGGTGGCTTTTGTGGTGGGGATTTTCATCGCTTCGCCGGTGATTCTTTTCCAGGTGTGGCAGTTTATTGCGCCCGGCCTTTACCGGAAGGAAAAGCGCTATGTCCTGCCATTCCTGTTCAGCTCGACCATCCTTTTCCTGTCTGGCGGCGCGTTTGCCTACTACATCCTTCTGCCTCCGGCCCTCAACTTCCTGATTCTCGAGTTAGGAAGGCAATTCAAGCCGTTCATGACGGCCATGGATTACTTCGATCTAGTGATCCTTTTCATCCTGGGCATGGGGGCTCTGTTCCAGCTGCCGGTCCTGATCGCTTTTCTTTCCATGTTCGGCCTGATCAGCCCGGGCTTTTTGTGGCGCAACTTCCGGTACGCCTTCCTCTTGATCGTTATTGCGGCCGCGATCATCTCGCCGACCACCGATCCATTCAGCCTGATGCTGTGGACGGGGCCGCTGGTTGTCCTCTACCTGATCGGGATAATCGTCTCGTGGGTGTTCAAGCGGCGGCGGTTGAAACGCGAACGGCTGGAATCAGAGGCGTAACACGATTTCGGATTGCGGATTTCGGATTTTGGATTTGCCCAGACACCGGGGCAGTCGTCCAACCCATTACCTGAGTTCAAACCCCGCGGAGGTTTTCATTCCGAAATCCGAAATCCCAAATCCGCAATTGGCTTCTAGATAAGGCCTTCCAGATCGTACTGGGTCTTGTACTTCTCGGCGATGTAGATATAACTCTGCGACCGCAGATCGTCCAGGAACTCCTTCATCTCGGGCTCGGCCTTCTTGTAAATCAGCATCCGCTGAATCGTCGGCCGCACTTCTGACAAGGGCTTCATCTGGTTCTCTTTCTTGCTGACGACTTTGATGATCTGAAGCCCGTAGTCCGTCTCGATAATCGAACTAATATCGCCTTGGTTCAGCGCGAAAGCCACCTGCTCAACCGCAGGGGCCATCGAGCCCTTCTTAAACGTCCCGATCCCACCTCCGCGAGCCGCGGTTGGACCGTCGGAATGTTTCTTGGCTTCTTCCTCGAACGAAGCGCCCGCCTTCAGCCGGGCCAGTACTTCCTCGGAAGTCTTGCGCACCTGGGCTTTGTCCTTGCCTTCTGTCAGAAACAGGATCTCGGCCAGATCGACCTCGGCGGGCTCGCTGAACTGCGCCGCGTTTTCCTTATAGAAAGCCTCGATCTCGGGGGTCAGTACTGTCAACTTGGAGTACACGAACTGCTGGACCAGGGAGTCGATGATCATCTCCCGCTTGATCCATTCGCGCCTTTCGCTCAATGACGTCCCGTTCTGGCGGAGGACCTGGTCGAACACTTCCATGTTGGGAATGCCCGCCTGTTTCCTTGTCTCCTCCAGGTTGGCCGCAACTTCACTATCGATGTTGGAGGTGATGCCGAGCTCTTCCGCCTTCTGAATCATCATCTTGGTGTCGATCAGGGTTCGAAGCAGAGGTTTCTTCCGTTTTTCGAATTCCTGTTCGGCAGCACCCGCGTCCTTGATCTCCTGGCCAATCTGCAGGCGGAGCAGCTTGAGCTCCTTCTGTAAGTCCGTCAGCGTGATCACCTCGTTGTTCACCTTGGCGACGATCTCGTCAAGGATAGTCACGTTCTGACCATGCAGGGCTGACGTTGCCCAGGCGAAAAAACCCACCATAATCAGAGCAGTTCGCCTGTAGTCAATTGCCGCTAACATTGTTGTCCCTCCAATTTACTTTCAGATTAGGGTCGAGCACTTCGATCGATGCCTGTTTTTTCAGTTGCGCCAGGTATCGGTCGGTTGCCTCCCTTTCCCGTTCACCGAGCAGGTTCTCGAAAATCTGGGTTTGGACCTCGTGAAATTCCTGCGGATGACGGGGAATGAATTCTTCAAGCATGAAAATGTGAAAGCCGTGCTCGCTGCGGAAAACCTGGCTGATGCCGCCTGGTTTCAGACTGAAGATGACTTGTTCGAACTGTTCGGGTAACTGTCCCCTTTCGAACGTTCCCAAATCTCCCCCCTCAAACGAGGTCAGGCCTCCGGAGTGTTGGCGCGCCAGCAGCCGGAACCCGCGAAAATCGCGAGGCCTCAGCCTGCTCCGGATCTCGCGGGCTCTCTCTTCACGATCGACCAGGATTTCAAGAACGTGCACCTGGTCATCCACGACAAAATCCACCTTGTGGTCGGCGTAGTAGCGCTCCATTTCCTCCTTCTTCACCTGCACGTGCTGCGAGATCTTCGCTCGGATCAGTTTCTGGGCCCTCAAGTAGTCACGCAGTCTTGGCGGTTCCGATTGCGACACTTCTCCTGATTTGCGCCACTCTTCCAAGTACAGACGGAGCTCCTCGTCGCTCAGTTCAATCTTCTCTTTGGCGGCCGCCTGGATAAGCAACTGCTCGATCACGAACTCTTCGAAGATCGCACCTCTTGATTCAGGGTCCTGCGCCTCCGACGCTAACTCGTTCGCCTGCAGATAATCGTCGAAAGCGGCTGAGGCGATCTCCCGGCCGTTGATGATGGCGACGAGAGCTTCCTTTTTGGGCTGCGCTTCCGATGACACCGGTCTGTGCTGTTGGCAGGCCACCGGGAGAAAACCGACAACTGCCAGCGCTAAAACGACAACCTTCACTTTAATAACCCGAGTCACTCGAAAAATTAGACGACTGGTCACGACCCCAACCGTTTTCCTACCAGCACGGCTGAGCGCTTTCGGAGCCGCGCACGCAGCGAGGGTGTTGAATAAGGTCACTCTCATGTCAATTCGGTTTGGCTGTATCCGTACTCGTCTCCCAGTCCTACGCCGAAGGCTTGCGTAACAAAGCCCAGGGTTGGCCGCGTGGTCTGCGGCCTACCCTGGGTGGACACCCGTAAACTCCCAACCCTGAAGGGGTTGCGTATGTGGCTCGATACGCAACCCCTTCAGGGTTGACGCGCTGCGGTTTGCTCTACCCAGGGTAGGCCGCACAAGACGCGGCCAACCCTGGGCTCTACTACGCGACCCCGTTGGGGTCGAGAAAGACCTTTTTCAACGCGTTCGCTGGCGTGCGTGGCTCCATTCGATCTCGCCCTCCGCACGACATCAGCCCCCGGCTCCGAAAACCGCATTTCGAGGCCCTGTTGCCCCGGCGTTCGTCCGCCGATCGGGTAAAGCAGCTTATTTTAGCATAGCGAGCTCGTCGAGCATCTCGTTGAGAACAGCAAACATGTCGGCCGGTCGAACGGAGGCAATGTCGAGGCTTAAAACCCCGTCCGGGGTCATCGAAAGCCGCGATTCCCGGTGGATGAAGCCGACGAGTTGATGGGGGGACAACGGCGTGTCTTCGCGAAACCGGATCAAGATTCGGTTACCCCGGCGATCGAGCGAGACAATCTTGAGGTCCTGACATCGTCCCCGCAGGGCGGCGTATTCCAGCAGATTGCTGACCGAACGGGGATACTTGCCAAACCGATCGGTGATCTCTTCACGGAGCGACTGGAGCCGGCGGGCATCACGGATCGCCGAGACCTTCTTGTAAAGCCACAGCCGGAGATTCGAGTCCGAAATGTAATGCTCTGGGATCTGGATATCAAACCCCAGGTCAATGGTTGTTTCCACGTCTTCCAGGATCGGCTCCCCCTTCAGTTCCCTGATCGTCTGGTCCAGCAGTTTCATGTAGAGGTCGAAGCCGATCGCATTAATGTGCCCGTGCTGCTCTCCGCCCAGAAGATTGCCGGCGCCTCGGATCTCCAGATCGAGCGCCGCGATTCGGAACCCCGCTCCCAGGTCGCTGAATTCTTTGATCGCCGAAAGCCGCTTGCGCGCATCGGTGGTGAGAACCTCCTCCGAAGGCACCAGAAGGTAGGCGTACGCCCGCCGGTTGGAGCGACCCACGCGGCCACGCAGCTGGTAGAGCTGGGCAAGGCCGAAACGATCCGCATGATTGACAATCAGCGTGTTGGCCCTTGGAATGTCCAGTCCGTTTTCGATGATGGTGGTCGAGACCAGCACGTCGTACTTGTAGTTGACGTAGTCGAACATGACTTCTTCGAGCTGGTGCTCTCGCATCTGGCCGTGCGCCACACCCACGCGAGCCTCGGGAATGATCTCCTGGAGCATCGTGGCGATCGAGTAGATCGTCTCGATGGTGTTGTGCAGAAAGAGGACCTGGCCCTGCCGCTTGAGCTCCAGGTCAATTGCGCTGCGAATGATGTTTCGGCTGAATCTGACAACGACCGTCTGAATGGAGAGCCGATCCTTTGGTGGAGTCTCGATGATCGAAAGATCGCGCAGTCCGATCAGTGACATGTTGAGCGTCCGCGGAATAGGAGTAGCCGACAAGGCGAGCACGTCCACCTTGGTCTTCAGTTGCTTGAGTCTTTCCTTCTGGGCCACTCCGAAACGTTGCTCCTCGTCGATCACCAGCAGCCCCAGATCACGGAATTTCACGTCCTTCGACAGAAGCCGGTGGGTTCCGATCAGGATGTCGACCATCCCGAGCGCGGTGTTCTGCAACACCTCGGCGATTTCCTGCTTGTTGCGGAAGCGGCTGACGAGTTCGACCCGGACCGGGAAGCCCTGGAACCTGCGGCGGAATGTGTTGAAATGCTGAAAGGAAAGCACGGTCGTCGGCGCCAACACCGCCACTTGCTTGTTGTCGCTGACCGCCTTAAAGGCTGCCCGCATTGCCACTTCGGTCTTTCCGTAACCAACGTCGCCGCAGACCAGGCGATCCATCGGCCGAGGCGTCTGCATGTCACGCTTGACGTCAGCGATCGCGGCCGCCTGATCAGGCGTTTCCTGGAATTCAAATGCCTCATCGAATTCTTTACCCAGCGGATCGTCAGGCGAGAACGCGAATCCCTCAGCCATTTCGCGACGGGCGTACAGTTTCAACAGGTCCTCGGCCAGGACCTGCATTGATTTCCTGACGCGGCTCTTGGTCTTTTCCCAGGAGGTGCCACCCAGACGATCGAGCGAAGGCGCCGCCTCGCCACTGGCTCCCGTGAACTTCTGGATCAAATCGAGACGATCCACCGGCACATAAAGCTTGGCTTCTTCCCGGTAGACGAGCTCGACGAACTCCGATTGACTCTCGCCAACGCCGATCCGTTTCAGGCCGCGGAATTTACCGATGCCGTGATCGACGTGTACGACGTAATCGCCCGGCTTGAGATCCCTGAAATCGGACAAGAAGGTGGCGCCGGCTTCCCGCTGGATATGACGGCGAGGAGCCGGTCGCAGCTCGCTCTCCTCGAAGACGTTGTCCTGCGTCAGCAGATGAACACCGATTTCTTCCGAAAAGAAGCCTTCAGAGACCTTACCCTGGATTACTGAGACCGTGTGCACCAGTGCCTCGTCCAGCCCGCTGGCGCCAAAATGAGCCGGGAACTCGTACTCCCGGAAGATATCGACGAGCCTCTCCGCCAGGCCCTTGGAAGACATCACAAATACTGTCTTTTGCCCGTGCTCCAGCCACCCGCTCAGGTCGGCAAACAGGTCCTGCATCCTGCCGTGGTATTTGCGCTCCAGGTGAAAGTCCAGTTGCCAGCCGGTGGCCCCGTCATCCAGAAAACGATTCAGACAGAGGACGCGATTTTCCTGAATTTCGCGGGAGAGCCGGTCAGCCGTAAGGAAGAGCCCTTCGGGAGGCAAGACTAGCTCACCTGACGATGATCGGTCCTGCCAGGCTTCTTGCAGCGAAACCACGTATTCGTTCCATTTCCTGGCAGCCTCATCCGGATTCGGAAGAACGAGTGTCACCGCGCGCTGCTCCTCGCCCTCCATGTAGTTGAGCAAACTGGCCGGAGTGTCGATCACAAGGGGAAAGAGGTACTCGAACCCGTTGAACAGCTCGAAGTTCTCGGTGAACTGCATCTTCTCCTGGAGGGCTTCGGCGAACCTCACTTCGTTCCAGTGTTCCGGCGCCCGGTCGTGCCAGGCGGACATATCCCGCTCTGAGACGACCATCTCCCGCATGGGGACGATCTCGAAGGAAGGGATCAGACCGGTGGACCGCTGAGTCCCCGGATCAAAAGCCCGAATGGACTCGATTTCATCCCCGAAGAATTCAATCCGCACCGGGTCAGGCCAGGCAGGCGAGAAAACGTCGACGATCCCTCCACGCCAAGAGCATTCTCCCAGCTCGGTGACGGGATCCTCGCGAACATAGCCGAGCAGACGCAGCGTGTCGATGACATGGGTCATCGGCATGAAAGCCCCGACCTCGAGCCGCATGCAATGGGAGCGGAACTCTTGCGGCGCAGGCATCCGAGTGTGCAGCGCCGTGACCGTCGTGACCACGAAGAGGCGTTCTCCCTGGAGAATGCGCCACAGCGAGGCTGCTCTCTCCTCGGACACCTCGGGGTGAGGCGAGAGCCCGCGATAAGGATCGGTCTCCGAACCGGGAACGACGACCACCGAGCCCGCCAGGTCGCTCGGCAGAAAGAAGTTCAGATCCTCTGCCACCCGCTCGGCCTCTCGGTTGTTGGCGCAAACCCAGAGCCATGGCGAATCGCTCTCGGTGAACAGAGTGGCAAGGACGAATGCGGAATCCGCTTCGTGCAGGCCGGACAGGTTGCCGCCCGACGCCTCGATATCCGGACTAAGCCGAAGCAGCTTCTGACGAATCGGCTGGTTCGTTCCGCCGATTAATTCGTTCGATGATTTTGGTCGTAGAGAATCCCTGCTCAAACGGTATTGAAACCACCTTTCCGCCGTGTCGCTCGACGGTTTCGCGACCCACTATTTTATCAAGGGGCCAGTCTCCTCCCTTAGCGAGCACGTTCGGGAGCAGTTCCTCAACGATTTCGAAGGGTGTCTCCTCGGAAAAGACAGTCACGAAGTCGACACATTCAAGCGCGGCCATCACTTCGCAGCGTTGTTCCTCGGACAGAATCGGCCGGCCTTGCCCTTTGATTCGTCGCACGGAGCTGTCGCTGTTCAGCGCCACCACCAGAAGGTCCCCTTCCGCACGCGCCTTCTCCAGGTAACGAATGTGTCCGGGATGCAACAGATCAAAACACCCGTTAGTGAAGACAACTTTCTTTCCGTCAGCCTGAAGACGCCTTAACAGTGTCTTGAGTTGCGGACGCCTCTGGATTTTCCTAACCGAGGATTGGAATGCCATTGAGCGGCCTTATGCCCCGAGCTCTTCGCGGAATCGTGCGGCAATCACCTGAGCATACTCGTTGATCTCCGCCTGGTTTTCTCCCTCCAGCATGATACGCACCAACGGCTCCGTACCCGAGTACCGGATCAGCACCCTTCCCCGGTCCTTCATCTTGTTTTCCACGGCCCGGATTTCGCTTTGTATGGGTTCGACCTGCGTGAAATCCTTCTTTTCCCGGACACGCAGGTTCAACAGGACCTGCGGGTATTTTGTCAGGTCTTCGCTCAGGCGGCTCAACGGAAGATTCTCTTCGCACAGGACCTGGGCGATCTTCAGGGCAGTCAGTATTCCATCCCCCGCCACGGCGTGCTGCCGAATGATCACGTGACCGGATTGTTCGCCGCCGAGATCGTGATTACCACGCAACATCTCGTCCAGCACCCACCGATCGCCGACGGGCGTCCGCACCATGCCAAGTCCCGATTTCCGAAGCGCGACTTCCAGCCCGAGGTTCGCCATGACGGTTGTCACCACGCAGCCGGTCGGCAGCTCTCCCCGCTTGCGCAGATACCTTGCGAGGATCAGGAGAATGTGGTCACCGTCCACGACCCTGCCGTCTTCGTCGGAAAGGATGGCCCGATCCGAGTCTCCGTCAAAGGCAATCCCCAGTGAGGCTTTCTCATCACGGGCGCGAGCCGCCATTAGAGCGGGATGCAGGGCACCACATTTCTCGTTGATATTGTGCCCATCCGGATCGGTGTTCAGGGCGATCACTTCAGCGCCGAGTCGGCGGAAAGCCTCGGGCGCAATCCGAAACGATGCACCATTCGCACAATCGAGAACGACCCTCAAGCCATCCAGGCGGCGGCCGGGAATCGCGCAAAGGAACTCGACATAGCGGTGAATAAAGGCTTCGTCGCAGTGAGCCAGCTCTTCGCGCCAGTCATCCCAGGTTGACGCGTCCATGGCGTAGGAGCTCGGGTCGGACAGCACACTTCTTTCGATCGCGGACTCTTCTTCGTCCGAGAGTTTCATCCCTGTGTTCGCAAAAACCTTGATCCCGTTATCCTGGTAAGGGTTGTGCGACGCCGATATCACCACACCGGCATCGAATCCCGAGCTTCTGCAGAGGAACGAGACACCTGGAGTCGTAACTACGCCCACATTCGTCACCTGGCCGCCGGCCGAGCCTACCGCGCGCTCGAGCACCCGCTCGATCCAGACGCCGCTGGCCCGCGTATCGCGCCCGATGACCACGTTGCGCTTGCCCAGCTCGACAATTGCCCTCCCGATCTTGAACACGGTTGAAGGATCCAAAGGATACTCACCCGCCACCGCTCGAATGCCGTCGGTCCCAAACAGTTTTCCCATATCGTTGCTCTGTTTCCCGACCGGAAATCAGCAAGTACGTAGGTTCCACTTCCAAGTGGGACTGATGTCCGACTTGGAAGTCGGACGTACGTCTGGTCGTCTACGATTTGCCCGGGTCTTTCGCGTCACTCTCCTCGGGTTCGCTCACCTTTTCGATCACGATCTCCACCCGCACCAGCGCGGCGCGGTTCTGGATCCGCAGCCTCGCGTCCGGTATCTCCAGGTAGACGTCAAGCGTGGTCGTCGCCCTAAGTCCCTGCACGTTGACCGGCTCGGTGGAAATCGACGCCAAGCTCCGCAGCCGGGACTCAGGGCCGGTAATTGTAACTTGTGACGGCACCACATGAACAGCGGCAACGCGAAATCCGGGCTCCGGTTGGTTCGAGACCAGCGGGTGAACAGGCAGGGTCTTTTCGCCTGTCTTCTCCAGGCGAACTCTGACTTTTGAGGTGAGCAAATTCACGATCTCAACACCGTACGGTTGCTGCTCGATATTGCGCGCGGATATAGGTATCAGTTGCTCGCCGGGCCGTGCGCTGGTCATATCGATCACCGCCGCAAATCCATCCTCCGTCAAGTTGGTGCCGGGCCGATCTGTTCGAACGATCAGGCTCACTTCCTGATCGGAATCACCCATTATTTCCAGGTCACCAGGCATGTTGTGAAACTCGAGCGGTATGGAAACGACCCGTTGAACCGTTTTTTGCCCGCCGACCTGGACCCAAAGGAGTACGCCCAAGAACAGGGAAAGCACCTTGAGACCCAGATTCTCCATGAGCAACCGGCGGATGCGGTTCATGTGACCTCCTGACGCGGTTCTGTCCCGGTCTCGCGACTGAACCGCCGAAAGAAGCCACGATTTTGCCTGTCGCTCGTTGTATTCAGGTAATCGAGGAGCTGCTCGCCCGAGAGCTGCCGGCTCATCTGACCTTCAAAAACCGCCGAGATGAACCCGGTTTCCTCCGATATCACGATGGCAATCGCGTCGGTTTCCTCGGTGATACCGATAGCGGCACGGTGGCGGGTGCCCAGTTCCTTGCTGAGTAAGGGATCGAGTGTCAGCGGCAGAAAGCACGCCGCGGCTGCGATCCGGTCCCCCTGAATGATCACCGCTCCGTCGTGTAGAGGCGTTCCGGGGGTAAATACGGTGACGAGCAGATCGTAGGTCAAAGAGGCGTCCACCTGGATTCCGTTCTCGATGTAGTTCTTCAACCCGATCGCTCCTTCGAGAACGATCAAGCCGCCGATTTTGCGTTTCGCCAGTGTGGTCGCCGCAACAACAATCTCCTCAAAATCCTCCCGTCTCCTTCGTTCGCGAAACCGGCCGAATAATCGACCTTTGCCGAGTTCGGCCAGCCCCCGGCGTATCTCGGACTGAAAAATTACAATCAAAGCGAAGATCACGTAGGCGAAGAAGTTGGCGAGGACCCACTCGACGGTTCGCAGATGAAGCAGCTGGGTGACGTAGTAAACGACCACCAGTGATAGAACGCCGACCGTCATGTGCCACGCGCGCGTCCCGCGGATCAAAGTCAGTGCGCCATAAATGAGGAGGGAAATTACCAGGATATCGAAGATGTCTCGAAGCTCAAGCTGGGAGAAGGTTGCGGGTAGACTGCTCAACATTGACTGATTGTCTCCCCGCGAATTGCATCCGCAACAAGAAGGGCCTCCCGGACCTCTTTTACATCGTGCACCCGGACGATCTGCGCGCCGCGCAGGCTGGCGATTGCCGAAATGACAGCCGTGGCGGCAGCCCTCTCGCCCGGCCCGGCGCCGGTGATTCTTCCGATGAAACTCTTTCGCGACGGCCCTATCAGGATCGGGACGCCGAGGTCATGAATAAAGCCCAAGCAGTTGATGATTTTGAGGTTATCTTCAGCGGTTTTACCAAAACCTAGACCGGGGTCCAGGAGTATGTGGTCGGAGGCAATCTCCGCCCTGGTGGCTACCGAGAGTGCCGTGGTCAAGTCCCTTCTTACCTCCTGGAGGATTTCCGGGCTGGGAGGCAGCGTTTGCATCGTGCCGGGCGTTCCGCGCATGTGCATCAATACAACACCCGCGGAGTAGCGCGCGACAACCTCGGGCATGGCCCGATCCAGACGGAACGCGCTTATATCGTTGACCACATCGGCACCCAGACTGAGCGCCTGGTCGGCAACGCTCGCTTT
The DNA here is from genome assembly GCA_964421755.1 of uncultured Acidobacteriota bacterium. GTDB lineage: Bacteria > Acidobacteriota > UBA6911 > RPQK01 > RPQK01 > CAVUUN01. The sequence continues at coordinate 19,669 of CAYQYP010000192.1, read as the reverse complement.
GCAGGTATCGACCGACAGGAGGACGTCTGTCCGTGATCGTAGTCCGGTGAGGACTGGTCCGATTCGCGCCATTTCCATCTCGGCGGGAACCGGCACTGCACCGGGACGGCTGGACTCGCCACCGATATCCAGTATGTCCGCGCCTTCCTGTATCAGGTCCAGACCATGAGCGACAGCGCGATCCGCGTCGAGGAACTGTCCGCCGTCGGAGAATGAGTCAGGAGTGACATTGATGATGCCCATGATCCGCGTAACTGGGCCCAGTGCGAGAACCTTGTCACGCGCGCGAAACAGATACTGATTTGTGTGCGTTCCCATCCCGTTCTCGCAGACAAAAAAAGAAGACGCACGGATCCCGGCATCCGGGGACCCATGCGCCAGTTCTGCCCGAGGCTGCGGGTAGGGGTCACAAAAGGGAGGTCTATGCTGGGGCTGGCCTCTCTTTCGGCTTCACCAGGGAGGGGAGCCGCTTTTTTTCTTCCTTTTGTGGCTCAGGCTCCGGCTTGCCTGGAGTCTCCGTGTCGATCTCGTCCGATCCATATTTCTCGCCCTTGATGATCTTCTCAATGGCGTTCAGATCCAGACTTTCATATTCGAGAAGGGCTTCGGCGAGCCGGGTCAGCTCTTCCCTGTTGTTTTCGAGGATCTGTTTTGCCCGCTCGTATCCGCTGACGACTACTCGCTTGACCTCTTTGTCGATCCTGACGGCCGTCTCTTCGCTGTAATCCTGGTGCTGCGCGATTTCTCGACCGAGGAAGATCTGTTCTTCCTTTTTGCCAAAGGTCAGGGGGCCCATCTCATCGCTCATGCCCCATTCGCAGACCATCTTTCGGCCTCGCTCGGTGGCCCGCTCGAGATCGTTGGAGGCGCCGGTCGTACAGCTGCCCAGAAAGATCTCTTCGGCAGCCCGTCCCGCCAAGAGAATGGCGATGGAGGCCTCCATGTATTCCTTGGTGTAGTTGTACTTGTCCTCTTCAGGCAGCTGCATCGTGACGCCCAGTGCCCTGCCGCGCGGAATGATCGTCACCTTGTGCAGCGGATCCGCTTCGGGTATCAGGTATGCGACCAGTGCGTGGCCGGCCTCATGGTAGGCGGTATTCCGCTTCTCTTTCTCGTTCATGACCATGGATTTCCGCTCCTTGCCCATCAGGACCTTGTCCTTGGCTTCTTCGAAATCCATCATGGTCACCGCTTTGCGATTGAAGCGGGCGGCATTCAACGCCGCTTCGTTCACGAGGTTCGCCAACTGTGCGCCGGAGAAACCGGGGGTCCCGCGGGCCAGCACGGTGACATCCACGTCCTCGGCCATCGGGATGCGGCGCATGTGGACTTTCAGGATGCCCTCGCGCCCTTTGATGTCCGGGAGGGTCACGATTACCTGTCGGTCGAAACGGCCTGGCCGCAGCAAAGCGGGATCCAGGACGTCGGGACGGTTGGTTGCCGCAATCAGGATGACTCCTTCATTGGACTCGAACCCGTCCATCTCGACCAGCAACTGGTTCAAGGTCTGCTCGCGCTCGTCATGACCTCCGCCGAGACCCGCGCCGCGATGGCGGCCGACGGCGTCGATTTCGTCGATGAAGATGATGCAGGGAGCGTTCTTCTTTCCTTGCTCGAAGAGATCTCGAACCCTGCTGGCGCCGACGCCGACAAACATCTCGACGAAATCCGAACCGCTGATGCTGAAGAACGGGACGTTCGCTTCACCGGCAATCGCCCGGGCCAACAGGGTCTTGCCAGTACCGGGAGGACCCATCAGGAGGACACCTTTCGGGATCCGGCCGCCCAGCTTCTGGAACTTCTGCGGTTCTCGGAGGAATTCGACGATTTCCTGCAACTCCTCCTTGGCCTCTTCGACCCCGGCGACATCCTTGAAAGTGACCTTCTTCTGTTGATTGGTCGACAATTTGGCGCGACTCTTGCCGAAGGAGAGGGCCTTGTTGCCGCCCGCCTGCATTTGACGCATCAGGAAGATCCAAAAAGCGACGAAAAGGATGATCGGGAAGCCGGAGCTGAGGATCATATAGATCCACGATCCCTGGTCATCGTCTGCAATCTTTACCCGCACGCCTTTGCCGTTGAGAATATTCGCGATGGTTTCTTCGGACCCCTCGGGGATCAGGACGCGGAAGCTGTTCTCATTGGGAGCGCCGGGGGGCAGGTACTTTCCTTCCACCTTGTTGCCCGTCAGGGTGACAGGCGCCGTGGTACTGCGGATGCGGCCTTCATCCACGTAGGTGGTAAACTCTGTGTACGTCAATTCCTGAACGTTGCCGTTCTTTACGGTGCTTAAAAAATTCCACAGCACGACAACCGCTACTATGATGACGATCCAGAGAAAAACATTCTTGGCAGTTGTATTCAAGACATTAACCTCCAAACCTTACCAGGAGGGTAGAATGGCACATCCCGAGGTTGCTCCGGGAGGTGCTTAGCCTCTCTATTATAAAGGAAGGTTCAAGTAATTAGCCACAAACTTGAAGTCCTTGATAAGCAAGAGACCCAAGGGTCTAGCCTTGGCTGCGTGCGGTCGAGAACAGCAGTTTCCCGGGCCGGATTCCGAGCACCCTCTATGGCTTAGAAGCCGTCATTCGGAGAAAGTTTCAGCCTCGACCGAGATTTCAAAACTTTCTTGGTTTGGACTTGCTTGGCCTGGACTTGGCGACGATTGCCCCGCGTTGGCCCCTAAACTTTCTACCCATAGGAGTTTCGGGCCCTGTGCCAGAATCAGCAGCCGATCACGCGCCGACCTCGGAACCTTCCTTTCGATCAGAATCTCCTTCAGTTTTCGCTCCGGACTCCCGGCTTTGCTTTGAAAACGATCGCCAGGCAGGCGATTCCGCACCCGAACCTCGCCGCCCGGAATTTGCACGAGATCCCGCCCCGGCCTCAGCTGAGTATCTTCTGACCGTCTCACGATCAGTGCTTTCCCGAGCTCCGGGACCCGAATCGCCCCGGGGACCTCGATGGGGTGAGAGAACCTGGGAATTTCGGTGGGGCGGCCAATGACGAGATTATCGAATTCACGCCTGATCCGGAGATCGCCCGGCAGGTGCAATTGACCGCCGCTCTGCGCCCGAGCCAACCTCGCAATCCCATCGATATGCTTGCGATGGATGTCTCTCAGGTCTCCCTTTATTTCACGAATTCCGAAGCGAATTGTTTCCTTAACCAACGCTGGATGATTCTCCAGGAGACAATCGATATCGAACACGACTGCATCCCGGCCCGCTCGCCGGCAACGTCTGAACACCCGTTCGGCGAGAGTTTCAACAAGCTGGTTGGTCTCTCCCAGGGAGTCGGCCGTGGTCGCCAGAATGCGGACTATTGCGGGGTTGAACTTCTCCGCGAGCATCGGGATCAGTTCGTTCCTCAACCAATTCCGGTCAAACGTGACATCCCGATTGCTCGAATCCGAGCGATAGGGCTGATCTCGCGTCGCGAGGTAGTCGACTATCTCTCGTCTTGTCACACCAAGCAGCGGCCTGACCACGTCACAAACGTTGCCAGAAGTAAGGACGTTACGCCGGCGCACATGGATTCCAGCTAGACCGGAGATTCCTGCTCCGCGAAAAAGCTTAAGGAGGAAGGTCTCGGCCTGGTCGTTCATGTTGTGTCCGGTTGTAATCACGGCTTCCCGGCCAATTGCGATCTCGTAAAGGAACTGGTAACGGATATGGCGTGCGTAGTCTTCCAGATTTCGGCGCGACAGAGTGGCCGCCTGTTTGGTCTCGGCGCGGCGACGGTGAAGAGTGATGCCCAGACCTGCGCAAAGCGCGCAAACGAACTGCTCGTCTTCCTCCGATTCCGCGCCCCTGAGGCAGTGATTAAAGTGAGCCGCCTCGATCTGCAGCGACAGCGCCGGCTGCAGATCCAGCAGAACGCGCAAAAGAGCCACTGAGTCAGGACCTCCCGACACAGCCACGACCACACGGTTGCCCTGGCTGAGCAGTCGTTCTTTTCGAATTGCGGTCAGGATTCGTCGGGGGAAGGAATCGATCGGCATAGCACCTTGACACTGTAGGGAGCCGAACGTATTATTGCACACTTGTCCGTGGCAGCGGGGCTGCAGTTCTTCTGCGGTACGGGTCCTTCACCCAGGATCAGGACAGCCTACCTTACGGTTCTCCACACATAGCTTCGCTGCAGGAGGCGAATACGCATGACTCCATGCCCGGTTGTCGTAAGGAAGTACGGGGGCACCTCGGTCGGGTCGGTCGAGCGCATCCGTAAAGTAGCTAAGGACCTGGTGAACGATCATCACCGGGGTCTGCAGCAGGTGGTCGTAGTCTCAGCCATGGCCAAGGCCACGGACCAACTGCTCAATATGGCCCTCCAGATTACCGAAAAGCCACGCCCGCGGGAGCTGGATATGCTTCTCACTACGGGGGAGCAGGTGTCTATTGCACTGCTGACCATGGCAGTCCATCATTTGGGCTGCAAAGCGATCGCCCTGACCGGCGCTCAGTGTGGAATTCTCACTGACGAAAACTATTCCCGCGCCAAGATTCAAAACGTTGACACGGCGAAGCTGCGGAACGAGCTGTGCAACGGGAATATCGTCATCGTCGCGGGATTCCAGGGAATTACGCCGAGCCAGGAGATTACGACGCTCGGCCGGGGTGGCTCGGATACCACGGCTACGGCGCTCGCGGGCGCGCTGCAGGCGCCGTGCGAGATTTACACGGATGTGAACGGCGTCTATACCGCGGATCCCTCCATTGTGCCCGACGCGAAGCTGCTCGACGTGATCAGTTACGAAGAGATGCTCGAGTTCGCGGCGTCCGGTTCGAAGGTGCTTCATCCGCGGTGCGTTGAGATCGCGAATAAATACAACGTCCCGCTCCAGGTGCGCTCGAGTTTCAACGATGTGCCGGGCACGCTGATCGTCAAGGAGGACAGATTGGAAAAAGTAGCCATTACCGGAGTGACCGGTGACGCCAAGATTTGCCGGGTCGCCCTGACCCGAGTGCGCGACGTTCCGGGCATCGCCGCCCGCATCTCGCGGAGCCTCGCCGACGCGGGTATTTGTATCCGCCTGATCATTCAGGGGATCCGCCATGACAAGACCAACGACGTTTCCCTCATTCTGTCCCAGCAGGATGCCGAGCGGGCTCGGGACATCCTGCAGCCAGTCGCTCGTGAGGTCGGGGCGGATGATGTTCTCCTCGACACCGATGTCGCGAAAGTGTCAGTCATCGGATCCGGCGTGGCCAGCACCCCCGGAGTGGCGGGCAGGATGTTCCAGGCGCTGGCCAGCGAAGGGATCAACATCGAGCTGATCAGCACGTCCGAGGTTCGAATCGCGTGCATCATTCGTCGAGACCAGCTTGACGCGGCCGTTCGAGCAATTCACCGCGAGTTCGATCTGAACAATCTGGAAAGGAAGGAAATCAATGCCGGCTAAGGTTCAGCTTCCCGAATTCCGCATCGCGCTGGCGGGCATCGGTACCGTTGGAGCGGCGGTTGCGCGCCTCCTGATGGAACAGAAGGCGCGGTTCGAGCAGGAAATCGGAGCACGGCTGCGTATCGCCATAGTCCTGGACAAGAAGTACCGAGATAAGAACCTGAGCTGGCTCGACGGGGAGACCCGGTTAACCGACCAGGTTCAGGAATTCCTGGACACGCCTTCGGATATCGTTGTCGAGTTGCTGGGCGGCACGGATCCAGCACACCAGATTATCTCGTCGGCGTTGAAGAGCCGCAAAGGAGTGGTCACCGCAAACAAACTGCTCATGGCCCGCTCCGGAGTGGAGTACCTGAACCTTGCGGTCAAACATGAATCCTATCTGGGGTTCGAGGCGTCGGTGGCTGGCGGCGTTCCGATCATTCGAGCCCTGCGGCGATCCCTGTTTGCCGACCAGATTAGCCGGATCCGAGGGATTCTGAACGGTACCTGCAACTTCATCCTGAGCGAGATGGTTGAGAGCGGGCGGGATTTCCAGGACGTGCTGACCCAGGCGCAGGCCTTGGGCTATGCCGAAACGGATCCCTTCCTTGATGTCTCCGGCCGGGACACCGCCGACAAGCTTTCGATTCTCGCCGGCCTCTCGTACGGCTGCTGGATCCCTCCGTCGGAGATCCCCACACGCGGTATCTCGGACATCTGGCCGATCGACGTTACTTATGCGCGAAAGCTGAATGCGCGAATCCGCCTGCTCGGAATCGCCGAGCGCAAGGAGACCGGGCTCGTCTTGCGGGTGAGTCCGTTCCTCGTGGACCAACGTTTGCCGCTCGCGACCGTTTCCGGCGTCCTGAATGCCGTGGAAGTCGTCGGGTCACGCGTTGGGTCAACCGTTTATATCGGCCGCGGCGCGGGTGGTGACCCGACGTCGGTCTCCGTCGTCGCAGACATCCTGAATTCGGCGCTCTGGAAGCAAGGGCGTGCTCTGTTTCATCGCAACCTGATCCTGGACCGGGACGCGGTCGGCCATTGCGGTTCCGAAATGGAGAGCTATCGCTTTTACATCCGGTTCTTCGTCAAGGACCAGCCGGGTATTATTTACGCCCTCTCGTCGGTGCTGGCGAAGCGGAATATCAACATCGATGCCGTGATCCAGGAACCGTGGCCCGACCCGACCAACCTCCCGTTCATCTTGACCGTGGAGCCCACGCCTTTCTCAGTGATGCAGGAGGCGGTGGCGGAGATGGGTCAGCTGGAGTTCAACAAGGTGGCGCCACTCGCACTGCCAAGACTTTTCGAGTAGCGTGCTGAGGCTTCCGATCAAACGAGCTCATCGGAGTCGCGCACGAAAGAGGCTGTCGAGAAGGTTCTTCAGGCCTGAAAGGCCGGCACACATATTAGCCCAGGGCGAAGCGCTTTGTGCGCAGCCCTGGGTCTAAGGGTTGAGGCGGAGACAAGCCCTGAAAGGGCGCAAGAACGGCAACATTATCAGGATCTTACGCCCTTACAGGGCTTAGCGGGCGAGACCGTGTTGACCCAGGGCTACGCGAAAAGCACGCTTCGCCCTGGGCTAATATATGTGCCGGCCTTTCAGGCCTTAAGAACTCATTCGACACCCTCGAAAGCGAGCGGGAGGAAGCGGACCACCTGACTCGCTCCACTGCTTCGTATTAACTGTATCGACTTAGCGAATGAGTGGTGGTCCGCTTACTCTCGCTCACTGTCGTTCGCTGTCGTGCGCGGCTCCATTCGATCTCGCCCTCCGTCCGTAACAGCCCATAACAAGTCCGCGACTGCGCGCCGTTAACTCCTTTCTTTCCTCAGCCCCAGTTCGAGAGGCTCCCCGCTGTCGCGGTCTTCGAGCTGCCCTACTGAAAACCAATCGATCTTCCGGGTCAGGTACATGACAAGGGACAGCGCGACAAACAGTCCGAGACTGCCGACGAGAAGCGCGTAGTCTTCCAGCTGCATCAGGACGAAGAGGAATACGTACTGGAGAAGCAGCAGCCCCCCGAGGGCCGCACTGACACCGGCTCTTGCGGTGGTCCCGTACAAATAGAGAACCACCAGCAGGACGACCGCGGACCCGGCCAGACCGTAGGCCCAGTTGAATCCGATTTGCTCGGACAGCGACAGCAAGAGGACGTAGAACAGAATCAGTGCCAACGTTACAAGCACGTAGTGAATCGGGTGAAAGGCAATCCGAGCGAGTACATCCGTCATACCGAACGCCAGGAACAATAACGCAATGAACAAAATGGCGTACTTGGCCGCCCGCGAATTCTTCTGATACTCGTCGATTGGAACCATCAACCGGACCCCAAAGGCCGCGTTGCGAATGTCGCCCCGCGCGCCAACCCAGTTCTGAGGAAAACTCCGGTTCAGGTGAAGGACCCGCCAGTCCGCCGTGAAATCGGTCTTGGTCACGGTTCGTCGCGCCGGCAGGAAACTTCCAATAAAACTTGGATCCGGCCACTGCGAAGCGATGTGCAAGTCGGTTACCTTGCCGACCGGGACCAGCTGAAATTCTTCGCTGCCATTGAGGTCCACGGTCATCCGGAGCTCCGCACGACCAGCTGCACTGATCGGCCCGGGCAACATGGTAATGCCGGTGCCGATCACTTCATTGCTCTTCACGCCGGGATCCGGGGCCAGCTTGTTTCCATTCCAGCTTGCCTCGGCCACATCCCTGATCCCCTTCAGGTCATTGACTCCCAGCGTCAGAAACGCCTGGTCCCAGAAGACCTCCCGATCACCCCTTACGTAGGAAGCAAGCTGCGAGAGCAGGAAATCCGCCCGGATTGTCAGCCGGGATGAGTAAAGGGTGACCTTGTAGATGCCGCGCTTGCGCACGCTCGGAGAGAGCATGCCGGAGACACTGAGCGAATCCGGGAGACAGTGGATGTACTCCGATTGGTAAACAGCTTGGCCTCTTTCTATCCCGACCACACGGCGAGCGGGCACCGAGAGCACGGGCCCGACCAGAGTCTGGCTGGCGCCCCACTTTTCAGTGACCTCCTGAACCGCTCCGTTGCGCCTTTGCTGACGCTCCTCGATTAGTTCCTTCACCAACGCAACTGGTATTAGCAGGACCAGGCACAGAAACCCGGCGACGAACAGCCGAACAAGAACCCACCTCCGTAGAACGCTCTGACTCATGATTGACATTCCTCCTGTCGTCCCCACACTACTCCAAACAAGTGACTCGGCCCCTCATAGCCATGAGATTCCAGCGGGAAGGCACCAGCTGAGTTGACATGAGGTGGTTCGGTGAAGAATTGTGGCGAAAACGTGGCAGCGGCTCGCGAATTTTGGCGAACATATTGTCCCAGAGGGAATTCTTCGCCTGACCTCGCGCGATTCTCCGACCAATTAAAGATCGTGAAATCGGCGGGACACTTGGATAAAGTACAGAAATGGTATCCGGCGGACGCCTGATAGCAATGGTGGACGACGAGGAGAACATCCTCGAGACGGTTGCCTACGCGCTTCGACGCGAGGGATACGAAGTGCAGACCTTTGTCGACGGGCAGAAGGCGTGGGAGGCCTTCCAGTCACGAGTGCCTGATTTGGCGATCCTCGATATAATCCTTCCGCGCATGGACGGGCTGCAGCTGTGCCGGGGACTGCGTCAACTTTCTGAAACGGTACCGATCATTTTCCTCACGTCCAAGATCGACGAGTTTGACCGGGTCCTTGGATTGGAGCTCGGCGCCGACGATTACCTGTGCAAGCCGTTCTCCTGTCGGGAACTGGTGGCCAGGGTTAAGGTCTTGTTTCGACGAAGCATGACGCGTCAGAACGGCACCGAGACCAGCGAAACATTGGAGGCCGGCCACCTCCAGCTCGACCTGAACCGGTTCGAAGCGCGTTGGAAGACCGTGCTGGTTCCCCTCACTGTGACGGAGTTTCGAATCCTCCACTCGCTGGCTCGATTTCCGGGTCACGTGAAGACACGCGAGCAATTGATGGTCGCCGCTTACCCGGACGACACTTTCGTCTCCGATCGCACGATCGATAGTCATATCAAGCGACTCAGAAGGAAATTCCAAGAGCTTGACCCTGAGTTCAGCGCGATCGAGACGGTTCACGGCCTTGGGTACCGGCTTGGCCCGGGGGTTCGACAAACGTGATCGACCGGCGCCGCCTTGCGATCGCACTTCGGCCGTTGTCTCGCCTCTCCTTTCGCCTGCTTGCATTCAATATCCTGCTTGTCTTTCTTCCCGTGGCCGGCTTTTTCTATTTTGGTGTCTTTGAACGCGAGCTCCTGGATGCTCAGGAAAAATCCATGGTGCAACAGGCGCGCCTGCTCGCTGCCTTCCTCGAAGACAAGGGGGACTTGACTGCTGAGAGCGCCAATGCGGTTTTCGACCGCCTCCAGCTGAGAACCACCGCCCGGCTGCGGGTGCTCGACCGGCAGGGCAGTTTGTTGGCTGACTCGAGCCGAAACCTGCCGCCTGACCTGCTGCAAGCGGGTAAGTCTCGAACCGAGCCCAAAGAGACCCGTGAAAGTCTTACCTATAGACTCGGGTATGTTCTCTTCCGTGTTTACAACCGTCTGGTCGCGGGTTCCGACTCGTCGGACTTCGAGCCGCGCCAGGATGTCTATCCATCCAGTCAATCGGGGCTGGATCCCGAGGTCCGGCTGGCGTTGGACGGAAAATACGGTGCCGCCTGGCGCCTGAGCCCGGGGCAGCGGTCCATCACGCTGTACAGCGCGCTTCCGCTCAGGAGCAGGGGCGAGGTGGTCGGTGCGGTTCTGGTATCGCAGTCGACGCTTGGAGTGCTGCAAGGTCTCTACAGGGTTCGCGTTTCGGTTTTTCGGGTGGTTCTAATTTCTCTCGCCGTGGCTGTAGTCTTGAGTCTTCTGGTTTCCACAACCATCGCCCGCCCCCTGCATGAAATCAGCCGACAGGCGTCAGCCCTGCTCGATTCCAGGGGCCAGATCCAACACGGATTTCGGGTGTTGAACCGGCGCGACGAGATCGGCGATCTCAGCCGGTCTCTGGACCAACTGGCGGAGCGTCTACGGGAGCGGATTCGTTTCGCGGACTCTTTTGCGGCAGATGTTGCGCACGAGTTTCGCAATCCCCTCGCCTCGATACGCAGTGCCACCGAGATGCTGGCCGAAGCTGAGGACGCTGCCGTGCGCGGTCGTTTTCAATCGGTCGTCGCATCGGAAGTCGCCAGGATGGAGCGTCTGCTGACCGATTTGCGGGAAATCGCGAGGAGCGACTCCGGGGCGCCGGAGGAAGTCCGGCCCACCGACCTAAGAGAGTTGATCAGGCATATCGTTCAGGCATTCGAACTGCGCGGACTGGACGGCGTTCGTCTGGAGTTTTGCGCTTCGAAGCATCCGGTGATGGTCATGGCGGACCCGGATCGGCTCGCTCGCTGCCTGGAAAACGTCATCGACAACGCCGTCGGGTTTTCGCCCCGGCGAGGTCGAGTGGGCATTGACCTGAGGCGAGAGGCGGGCCAGGCGATCGTCAGCATCACAGACGAGGGACCGGGAATCCCGGAGGAACACCTGGCGCAAGTCTTCACCCGCTTTTTCACATACCGACCCGGATCCCCGGTCACGAAGTCACATTCCGGGTTAGGCTTGCCGATCGCTAAAGCCATTGCCGAGAGCTATGGCGGGACCATCCAGGTGGGAAACCACCCGGCTGGGGGGGCCACCGTCCGGGTGATCCTACCGGAACTAACACGGGGGTTGACATGTCGACAAACCGAGACCACAAGGTGAAACGATGGCTTGGTGCGTGGTCGATCGTGGTTCTGCTTCTTGGGTCCAACGTGGTTGCGGACGGTGCTTTCGAGCGGTCAAGTCGGGTAGATCCCGCGTTATTCGCGGATCCGCCAAAGGAATGCCGACAGCACGCCTGGCTGACCTTTGACCTGTCCCGCGCGACCGAGCAGAACATGATCGAGCAGGTTCGGCGCTGGGCCGAACAGGACCTCACGGGCGGCTTCTACCTGGGAATCAACGGCGGGAATACGATCGGGTTGTCCGATGAGTACCTTCAAGGCTCCGGCCGCCGCAGGACCGACGCGGGCATTGGTTTCTTGAGCGAGGAGTACTTCAATCTATACGCCAAGGTCATCGAAGCCGGACTGAAGAACGGCAACCCGCCCATTGTCTTCTACGACGAATGGGGATACCCGAGCGGCATGGCCGGGGGCCGGCTCTATTCCCAATACCCGCAGCACGCCGCCAAGAGCCTCGAGAAGATCGAGCGCGACGTATCCGGCCCGACTCGGGTCGAACTGGCTGTCCCCGACGGCATGATCTCCCTCGGCGCCGCGCTCATGAATCTGGAGACGAAAGAGACTCTGGATGTCAGCGACCGCCTCAGCGGAGGAAAGCTCGTCGGCGAGGTGCCCCGGGGCCGCTGGAAAGCAATGGCCTTTTACCTGGATCCGAGAGCCTCGCTCGGGCAAGGCAACAAGAGCGGCTACGTCGATTACCTGGACCCGGAAGCGGTTCGTGCCTATATCTCGCTGAGTTACCAGCCGCACTTCGATCACCTGAAACAGTATTTCGGCAACGTTCTGAAGATCACGCACTACGACGAACCGGCCATGCATGTGGCGAACGGCCGGCTGTGGACGCCCATTTTCAACGAGACCTTCCAGAAGCAGTACGGTTTTAGCCCTATCAAGTACTATCCGGCCCTCTGGTACGACCTCGGGCCCAATACTGCGGCCATTCGCAACGCGCTCTGGGGACACCGGGCGAGGCTCTTTTCAGAAAGCTACATCAAGCAGCTGGACGACTGGTGCCGCGTGCGAGGGATCGTCTTCAGCGGCCACTTCGATCAGGAAGAAATATCGAACCCCGTGCCCGTCAACGGCGATTTGATGCTCGCGTTCAAGCACCAGGGCGCACCGGCCATTGACGACATCTGGTGGTGGGGCAGAACCAACCGGGCTTACAAGTTGGTCAGCTCGGCGGCCAGCAACTGGGACAAGCCGATTTTCATGGCGGAGAGTTACGCCGCCTATCGGGAAAACATGAGCCCCGCGATCGTTTACAAAGTGGCCATGGACCAGGCAGCCATGGGCGCAAACTTCCAGGTGGGCGCGCTGCCCCGCGACAAGACGCCCGAAAGCGACCGGTTCATCGGGCGGCTCTGTTACATGTTGCAGCACGGAAGGCACGTGGCCGATGTCGCCATACTCTACCCGATCGCTTCCCTGCAGGCGGCCTATCGGTTCGGCGACTGGGCACATGCAGCCGGCACCCGTTCCATGGACGTGGGATACGCGAGAGAAGGCGGTATCCTCCCGCCCGAGATCGACTACATCGAGCTCGGCGAATTGATATTCCGCGGCTTGCGCCAGGACTTCACTTTCCTGCACCCCCAGGTATTGGAGGAACGCTGCGCGATTGAAGGCAAAAAGCTCGTGCTCAACAATGAAGTCAACCGCGAGGAATACTCCGTGCTGATTGTCCCCGGCGGCAGAGTGCTCTCGGTCGGCACCGCGCGCAGGATCAAAGCGTTTTACGACGCGGGCGGAACTGTGGTCGCGACGCGGTTACTGCCTGAGAAGTCCGCCGAAATAGGCCAGGACGCCGAGGTGCGGAGGATCGCCGGGGAGGTGTTTGGATTGCCTGACGACGGGCCGATGACCGCCCAGTTCAACCGGCGCATCGACGAGTTCATGGTGCATTTCGTGAATCGCAACGCGGCGGGCGGCCGGGCCTACTTCCTGCCCAATTACACGCCCGAGATGATGCAGGCGATCATGCGCGAGATCTTGCCGGTCTGGGACGTGTCGATCGCAGAGCCGATGTGGCCAGTCATCCTGGGTCGGCAGTACACCGGTTCTCTGACATACCTCCACAAGGTGAAGGACGGGCGTGACATCTACTTCTTCGCGAACTCGTCCGAGAAGTCCGTCGAAACTGACGTTGTCCTGCGGGGGAAGGCGGACCTGGAGCTCTGGGACCCGATGAATGGGGAGATCCGACCGATCGAGGAAACGCACTCAAAAAGCGACCAGGGGCAGGAGTTGACCACGGTCAGGCTCAAGCTTGATCCGGTCAACGCGGCGTTCCTGGTGTCGAAATCCCGGTAGGGAAATGCGCCGTCGCGCGAAAAGTGGACCGACCGGCGGGACTCGGCAGGAATCGCGCCGCATGCGAAATCGCAAGGAGCCGCGCACGAGAGCGAGGGTGTTGAGAATTCGCTTTATGTGATATTCCCGTCAAGCGGATTGCCGAAATGACCCCAACGGGGTCACGTAGCAAAGCCCGGGGTTGCCCGCGTTGTGTGCGGGAAACCCCGGGTAGGGGTGTGCGTAGCATCCAACCCTGAAAGGGTTGCGTACCGCACTGCGCAACCCTTTCAGGGTTGGATCCTTCCCGCCATCAACCCGGGGTTTCCCGCAACAACGCGGGCAACCCCGGGCTTTGCTACGCAACGCCTTCGGCGTTGAAAACTGGCAATAGGCCGCCGGTCGAACGCGCTTTCTAACCTATTTCAAAACCCTCGAAGCGAACGCGAACGGCGTGAGATATCCGGGTCCCTAGGCCTGGGCTATGCCCTTGGCGTCAGCAGCCGAAGCAGCGCCGGGTATCGCGGATGGCTGCGAAGCGGGTCGAGATTGCTATCGTGCTCTACCCACCCCCGCTGCGTCAGGCCGCTTTTCACGGCCCGCTCCAGCGACTCCATAGCCTGCTCGATCCGCCCGGCCAGGGACTGGATGCAGGCGACGTTGTACAGAACCATCGGTTCCTCGGGATCGATGGCCAGCGCGCGTTCCGCCCACTCGAGGCCCAGCTCGCGTTCACCCAGCGCCACCAACCCGTTCGCACCCATGTAAAGCGCCCGCGAGTCGTCAGGCGAGATCCTGAGCTTCGCCTCGGCAATTCGCACGCCGCGCCGGCGAGCGTCATCGGCCTCGGGCTGCCGGCCAAGATCGGCGTAACTCTGGGCGACCAGGAGCGGCGCCTGGTAGTCGGTGGGATTCACCTCGCTTGCCTTCTCGTAGAGCGCAACTGCTTGTTCCAGTCGTCCCCGTGCGAAAACCACCCGGGCATGGAAGTAATAAGCTTCAAACAGCCGCGGATCAAGGCGCGTCGCCGTTTCGAACGCCTCCTCGGCCTCCTCGTACGCGCCCTGCAGAGACAGGGCAACGCCGCGCGAGGCATACGCTTCGGCCGAGTTGGGTTCGAGCTCCAGTGCCTTCCGGCTGGCTGCATCGGCGCGTTCGCGGTGGATCGGTTGGCTTCCCGCGTACATGTAAAGGAACGAGCAGCAATCGGCGATTCCGGCGTAAGCTCGGGCAAATCGGGGATCGCGCTCGATGGCCTGCGAGAACATATGGAGGGCGAACTGGATACCCTTGCTCTTGTACTGGTAGAAGAACTGCTTCCCGCGCAGGTAGTAATCGTAAGCGAGGAGATCGGTCGTGGGTATCTTGCCAATCGCGTCGCTCTCGCCTTGGGTCAGGCTGACTCGCAGAGTGGCCGCAATGGTTCGGGCAATCTCTTCCTGGATGGCAAAAATGTCCTCGAGCTTCCGATCGTAGCTCTCCGACCAGAGGTGGTAGCCATCCGCAACATCGATGAGCTGCGCGGAGATCCGCAGCTGGTTTCCCGCCTTTCGGACACTTCCTTCCAGCACTGCGGAGACACCCAACTTCCTTCCAATCGCCCGGATGTCCTCGGATCTGCCCTTGAACGCAAACGCAGAGGTACGGGAAGCGACCTGCAGCCCGGTAACCCGGGCGAGGCTGTTGATGATTTCTTCGGCGATTCCGTCGCAGAAGTACTCCTGATCCCTCTCGGCGCTCAGGTCCGCGAAGGAGAGGACGGCAATCGAAGGCCGTGTTGCGGAGGGCGTCGACGCGCCGACGGGTGCGATCAGCCTGTAACCGCGCCGGGGCACGGTTTCAATGAATTGCGGATTTCGCACGTCGTCTCCGAAGGCTTTCCGGAGCTCCGAAATCGCGTGCAGGAGGACGTCGTCGTTGATGTACGTTTGCTGCCAGACAGCGCGGAGTATTTCTCTTTTGGGCAAGACCTGGGCAGGGCGTTCGGCCAGGAAAACCAGAAGTTCCATAACCCTGGGCTCGATAGACCGGGACTCCTCGACCTTCGAGATCCGATTCAGATCGGGCTCAACCAGCCACTCCCCTACCCAGAATTCGCGGCCCATGGGTCTTCTCCTCGGGCGCAATATAGCATATCTCCCGGGAAGGGAACCCCTATGACCCTAGGGGCTTATCTGGCCACACCATTTGACAGCGGCTGGGGTCACCGCGTAGGATAAGGCCTTAATCACTTCAGCGGTCACTGCTTCTGTCAACCGTAACGAGCTCTTAGCTCCCCTGACATCCGCCGGACTTCTGACATAACGTAAGGATTCTTGTGACTTTCGAACAATTCAATCTCGATTCGCGCCTGTTACCAGCCATTGCGGATGCCGGTTACGGCGAACCTACTCCTATCCAGTCCGCCGCGATCCCCCCTGCCCTGGCCGGGGATGATCTGATCGGCACGGCCCAGACCGGGACAGGCAAGACCGCTGCCTTTGTGCTGCCCATCTTGAACAAGCTGTTGCGAGGACCGCGTGGCCGGGTCCGGGCGCTCATCATCACTCCCACCCGGGAACTGGCGATCCAAATCGAAGAGGTGGTCAGGGCATTCAGCCGGGGAACCGGGCTTCGAAGTGCCACGATCTTCGGTGGGGTGAACGCGGGTCCTCAGTTGAGGGCTTTACGTGCCGGTGTCGAGATCCTGGTTGCGTGCCCCGGCAGGCTGCTCGACCACCTCGGGCAACGGAATGCGGACCTTTCAGATACCGAAATCCTGGTGCTTGACGAAGCTGACCGCATGCTGGACATGGGATTTCTGCCGTCGGTGTCAAAGATTCTGCGGCATTTGCCTGCGAGTCGGCAGACCTTTCTTTTTTCCGCCACATTTCCTGCGGAGATCGAGAAGCTCGCGCAAGAGACAATGCGCAAGCCGCGGCGGATCGCAATCGGGCTGAGCAAACCCGCTCAGACCGTCGCCCATGCAATCTTTCCGGTGGCCCCGCACCTTAAAACAGGACTGCTACTCGATCTTCTCGAGGCGACCCAGACGGAATCAGTCCTTGTCTTTACGCGGACCAAGCACCGCGCTCACAGGCTAGCGCAACAAATTGCCCGATCCGGTCACAAGGTAACCAGTCTGCACGGCGACCGTACCCAGGGCCAGCGCCAATCGGCCCTGAGCGGCTTCAGACGGGGCGAATACCGGATCATGGTCGCAACCGACATCGCCGCTCGAGGGCTGGATGTGGAAGGCATTTCCCATGTCATCAATTTCGATATGCCGGACACCGTGGATGCCTACATCCACCGAATCGGACGCACCGGACGGGCGGAGCGAACGGGTGATGCTTTTACGCTGGTGACACCTGAGGACCGGCTTTCGGTCGAAGCCCTGGAGCGGGTTCTTGGAGAGAGTCTGGAACGGGCAACTTTGAGAGGTTTCGACTACAAGGCACCCCGACCCGCCAGGAGCGGCCGCCCCGTCGAATTCCGCAGTCGCGAGCGAGGCAGGCGTCCGGCAAAGGCGTCGCCGTGGTATACTCGTACGACCCTTGGCAAGGATTGACCGGCTGTAAGAGCCGGAGGTTCGCCTCCCGCGGGGCGCACCGCGTCATCCATTCTGTTTGCGGTCGGGACCAAAATCGGCCGGAAACGGCTGCCTGATGCCGCAAGACGACTGACAACGCAGTTGATCGGAGAGTGAATATGGGAAGACCCGGACCCGCGACACAAGCGAAGCGACAGCGTGAGCGCTCCCAAAAAGAAAAGCGCAAAGCCAAAGACGAGGAACGTGCCCTGCGCAAAGAGCAGAAGGCTCGGAACTCAGAACGACCTCTGACACCCGGTCAAGACCCCGATCTTGAGGGGATCGTTCCGGGGCCGCAGAAGCCGCTGTTTGACTAGTCCGTTCAGCGCGTGCCGGTGACCTCTGCCCCGGCCATCCCCGGTGTCGCCGTCGCCCTCTTGTAGTACTTCAATGCCTGATCGGCGTCGCCGTCCCATTTCCACTGACCGGTTGCCGGTTTGACAGGATATTGCTGGATAGCCTTCGCCGTTTCCTTCACGCCTTCCAGGCACTCCCGAATTGTCTGCGCGAGCTCCGCGGTCTGGTGTGCTCCTCCCCTTGTGTACGCGCGGTGACCGAAATACGCCCCCGCGGTCATCCGGTGCAGGCGCGCGGTCAGGAGCGTTCGAGCGAAGTAATGGTGGAGATCATCGTAATCCGCCGGACGTAGATCGGGTCGCGCCTCGTCGATTGCCCGCACGGATTGCTCCGCCAGCCTGATGCCATAGTCCTTTTCCGCCAGGATGTAAGACAGGTACTCCTGGGTCATCTCTTCCTCGGGGCGGATCCAACCGGTTTCGATCAACCCGGGAATTTCCCTCCAGCGAGCGCTGGCGGGCGATTTCATCTCCGGAGGCGCGAGGTGGGCGACGACATCGCGCCAGTAATGAAACTCCCGGTTGACGCCGTGACCGACGTACGCGATGGGTGGGTCGATCCACTTGCCGGACACGTGCCTGGCATAGCTGGACGCGTAAGGGTCGTAGTCCAGCCGGGAATGGTTGGCGATATTCGTCCCGAGCGTGTATAGCGTCGAGGTGACGATGTCGAAGGCGTTTTTGAACGCGCGTTTCACCGGCGCCACCACACGCGCCCCATACCGGTCGGCGATGAATTCTTCGTACACCTGTTCGGCGGTAATGTCCTTGTCTTCCAGGCTTCTCTTCAGCGCCCAGAGGTTGATTTCGGACGGCCTGCCGACAATCCGGGTATCGTGGTAACGGTCGGTGCGGGCCACGTAACCGATGACGTGATTTCGCCTGAGCAGGTTGCGGCAGCGTCTCAGGACATACTCCGGCCAGGTATTGGCGATAAGTCCCTGCCCGTTGAACTCCCCGGCCGCATCGAACTCGATGATCGTAGTCCGGGCCATTTGTCCGGCGAAGAAGTCGTCCGGATGCGTCAGGAAGAAATCGTGCGGCGTCTCTTTCATCATCAGCCGCATCTCCGGGTGTTTGATGAGATTGAGGGCGCTCAGGATGTCCGCATATTCGGCCCGCGTGTACCCGAACGTCCGGGCGTAAACCGCTTTCCCGCGCTCCTTGATAACGACGTCACAGACGGCGTTCACCACGGCAGCCAGCTTCTCCGCATTGGTGTTCAGACGCCTTGAGTGTTGGCGCTCCGCGCGGGCGCCAGTCTCGATGAACGTGAGGACCAGGCCATCGGCGGCCGGAACCAGGTCCAGCATCGATCGGTAGTCCTGCTTCAGCCATGACCAGAATTCGGGGTTGTCCAGGTCGAGTGTCCCGTCCGGCCCTGTCCGGAATTCCTTCGGGTAGTAGTCCAGGTCGTAAAGGCAATGATCCCAGAGCACTACTTCCCGAATGCCTGCCTCGTGCGCTCGATCGATCAGTCGATTGATCGTGTCCCGCCGCTCCGGCTTTTTCATCTCACGCAGGTTGTGCACAAGATTGTGGGAGAGCTGGAGATGGTTGATTTGGTACCTTCGGGAGGAGTTGATGACGGCGATGGCATCCTCGACGCTGTCCGAAAGGATATTCCACCCCCTCACCGTCTCTTGGGGCCCCAGGGGGCCGTGCGCAGGTTGGGCCAGGACAGGCAAGGCAGCCAGCCCAAGAACCAGGATGAAGCAGAGTTTAAATCCTGAAACAGGTACCGATCCGGTCTTTCTATTCATCTCGTACCTCCCATCCGCGAGTTGCCTTTCGTGGGTCCCACTTCCAAGCGTCACCGCTGGCAAGTGCCAGCCAGCGCCTGCCGATGTCCGACTTGGAAGTCGGACCCACGCCGGAGTCGCCGGGCGCGACAGTCTTGCGCACGCGGTCTTCCGTAGGTCCCACTTCCAAGTGGGACTCTTCATCACCGCTGGCAAGAGCCAGCCGGCGCTTGCCGATGTCCGACTTGGAAGTCGGGCCCACGCCGGACCTGCCGGGCGCGACAGTCTGGCACCCGCAGCCTTTCGTGAGTCCCACTTCCAAGTGGGACTCTTCATCACCGCTGGCAAGAGCCAGCCAGCGCTTGCCGATGTCCGACTTGAAATTCGGACCCTGGAGTTTTTACATTTCCGGGGGGACAAAAGGCGCCAAGGTTGCAGGTCCGGTTTCCAACCGGACCCTCGAGATTTTACATTCTTCGGCCTGAAAGGCCGAGACATAATAGCCCGGGGCGAGCGTTTTTTGCGTAGCCCC
>CAYQYP010000191.1:0-63864 GCA_964421755.1 uncultured Acidobacteriota bacterium | reverse complement strand
AAGGCCAGATCATCCACGATTTTCGGGGAGAGGAAAAACGCCGGTTGCGGGCCAACGACCTGCTGGCGCTGTTCGATGAAGTCCGCCGGAAGGAACAGATCGACAACACCACGGCCGAAATGCTTAGCCAGGCGTACGTGTGAGGTGAGGTGATGGAGGCGGACATCTTCTTGGAGCGCGGACTGGACGAGGGTGTCGAAAAAATCCGCATTGACCCCAACGGGGTCAACGTAGCAAAGCCCAGGGTTGGCCGCGTCGTGTGCGGCCTACCCTGGGTTGCCCAGAAAAATGGCTCCCAACCCTGAAGGGGTTGCGTATCAAGCCACATGCGCAACCCCTTCAGGGTTGGTAACTTACGGTTCCCTTACCCAGGGTAGGCCGCAAACAACGCGGCCAACCCTGGGCTTTGCCACGTAACCCCTTCGGGGTAAGAGACACCACACGCCAATGGGTACAGGTTATGCCATCTCGACTTTTTCGACACCCTCGGGACGGTCCGCGCTCCAATAGCACTAGGGCGCACAGGATTGCAGATCCGTAATCCTGTTCATCCTGTTCATCCTGTCGAAAAATAGCGACAATGCTGCCATGACAAAGGCGCTGGCCGTTATTTTCACGCTTTCTTCACTCATTCTGACCGTCTGCGCCGTAACCCCTCCAACGCTCGAAAGTGGTCTCACCCTCTGGTACCGCCAGCCTGCCGCCGAATGGCTGGAAGCACTGCCGGTGGGTAACGGGCGTCTCGGCGCGATGGTCTACGGTGGCACGAATCGTGAACAGATCCAGCTGAACGAAGACACGATCTGGTCCGGCGGAGGCGGCTGGCCGATACCGGTCGGTGCGCACAAGCGGCTCCCGGAGATCCGCCAACTGCTCTTCGATGGGAAGTATGCCGAAGGGGAGGCGCTGGTCCGCAGCGTTCTGCTGAACGGTCCACGGGGAGACCGAAACAGCCATCAGACTCTCGGGGACCTGATAATTACAGCCGATCTCGGCGGTCAGCCGACGGGTTACCGCCGCTCGCTCGACCTGGATACCGGCGTCGCGGTTACCCGCTTCAAAGCCGACGGCGTCGCCTGGCAACGCGAAGTGTTCGCAAGCGTGCCCGACCAGGCGATCGTCGTTCACCTGTCGGCGGATACCCGCGCCCGTCTCAGCTTCGCTGTCGCGCTCGAGCGCCCGAACGTTACGATTGAACCTCAGGGAAACAACGGCCTGTTGATCACAGGGCAGGCGATGAACGGCGACAAACCGAACGGCGTCAAGTTCGCAGCGGCACTGAAGGCTGTGAACCAGGGCGGGACGCTCGCCGTGGAAGGAAACCGGATCGTCGCGAAGGAGGCCGATTCGGTGACGCTTCTGCTCACCGCCGCCTCGGACTACAACCTCGAAAGGCCTTCGGCCCCTTTGGCACGCGACAATCGGGCGTTTGTGCTCGACCGGCTTGCCAAGCTCGCCGCAAACAGCTTTAGCGAGTTAAAGCAACGCAGCGTTGCCGATCACCAGCGGCTTTTCCGGCGGGTCGACCTGGATCTTTCGCTGGCTCCGGTCCCTGACCTGCCAACCGACGAGCGTCTGGCTGCGGTCCAAAAGGGAGCTGAGGATCCCAATCTCGTGGAGCTGTACTTCCAATACGGCCGCTATCTCCTTATGGGCTCCTCGCGACCCGGGGATATGCCGGCGAATCTCCAGGGTCTCTGGAACAAGGACATCAACGCCCCCTGGGGTGCCGACTATCACATCAACATAAACATCCAGATGAATTACTGGCTGGCCGAGGTCTGCAACCTCTCGGAGTGCCACGAGCCGTTTTTCGACTTCATTGAAGCGCTCGCCGCCAACTCAGGCAGGCAGGCGGCCAACGATTTCTACGGTGCGCGCGGATTCGTCGGCCATTACACGACCGATGCCTGGCTTTACACGCCGACCGCCGGGGACCCGAAGTGGGCATTGTGGCAGATGGGCGGCGCCTGGTGTTCCCGCCACTTCATCGAACGCTACCTCTATACAGGGGACAAGGTTTTCCTGAGGAAGCGCGCCTATCCGATCCTTCGAGAGGCAACCCTCTTTCTGCTCGATTGGCTGGTGCCCGATCCGAAGACCGGAAAGCTGGTCTCCGGCCCCAGTGCCTCACCGGAGAACACCTTTTTCGGCCCGGACGGAAAGGTTCACAGCGTCTCGATGGGCAACGCAATGGATCAGGAGATCGCCTGGGATACCTTCACGAACTTCCTGATTGCCGCTCGCGGTCTTGGAATCAAGGACGAACTGACCGCTGCGGTCCAGACGGCACGTGAAAAGCTTGCCTGGCCTGGGATCGGATCGGACGGGCGGCTAATGGAGTGGGCCCAGGAGTTCAAGGAGCCAGAGCCCGGGCACCGCCACATCTCCCACCTGTTTGGCCTGCACCCGGGCGCGCAGTTCACGGCAATCAAGACACCGGACCACATGGCTGCCGCCCGCAAGACGATCGACCACCGCCTGGCGAACGGCGGAGGACACACGGGGTGGAGCCGTGCCTGGATCATCAACTTCTGGGCCCGCTTCCGCGATGCCGCGAAGGCATACGAAAACGTGCAACTGCTCCTGCAAAAGTCCACCCTGAAGAACCTCTTCGACACCCATCCGCCGTTTCAGATCGACGGGAACTTCGGTGGCACGGCGGGAATTGCGGAAATGTTGCTCCAGAGCCACGACGGGGATGTCACGCTCCTTCCTGCTTTGCCTGCCGCCTGGAATACCGGGAGTTTCAGAGGGTTGAGAGCGCGAGGCGGATTTGAGGTCGACGTCGAGTGGAAGGACGGAAAGGTCGAGGTGGCTAAGGTCAAGTCGAATTTGGGCAAGCCGTGCCGCCTGAGATTCGGCGATACGGTCCGCGAGTTTCGGACCTCGGCCGGCCGGGTTTACACCTTCAAAAGCGACGATTTCCGGAGGTAGGCCGTGACGCCAGCGAACATGCCAATGAGCCCCCAGAGCTTTAAGATCGGAGTCGTACCGGGGGATGGAATCGGTCCGGAAGTGATCGCGGAAGGCCTGAAGGTCCTGAACGCGCTGGCCCTGCGTCTGGACGACGTTTCGTTCGAGGTCCCGCATTTTGGGGTCGGGGCGGGCGAGTACCTGCGTTGCGGCGAGGCGCTCTCGGAGCGAACTTTCGAAGCGCTCAAAACCTGCGACGCGATCCTGCTCGGCGCCATCGGCCTCCCTGACGTCCGTCTGCCCAACGGAACCGAGATCAGCCCGCAGCTGGACCTTCGCGAGCGCCTTGATCTTTACTGCGGCTTGAGGCCGCTCCGGCTCTACCATCGTAATCACACGCCTTTGAAGAGGCACGAGGCCGGGCAGATTGATTTCGTTCTCGTCCGGGAGAGCACCGAGGGGCTTTTCTCCTCCCGGTCCGGAAGGCCACCGGCCGATACCGAGTGTGCGACTGACACCATGCGCATCTCGAGAAAGGGCAGCGAGAGGCTCTTTCACGCGGCTTTTCGAGAGGCACGCGTGCGGCGAGGTTTGTTGACGCTGGTCGACAAGGCGAATGTCCTCCCGTCAATGGCTTTCTTTCGCGCGATCTTCAAGCAGGTTGCGGAGAGCTACCCGGACGTCGAGGTCGAGACCGTCTACGTCGACGCGGCTGCACTACGCCTGGTTCAGAAACCGGAGAGCTTCGATGTAATCGTGACCGAAAACATGTTTGGCGACATTCTGTCGGACCTCGGAGCGGGACTCGTCGGTGGTATGGGCATGGCGCCGTCGGGCGATATCGGAGACCGCCATGCAGTCTTTCAGCCGGCCCATGGCTCTGCACCGGACATCGCCGGCCGGGGCGTTGCAAATCCCGTTGCGACGATCCTGTCCGTCGCTCTGATGCTCGATTGGCTCGGGCACGAACAAACCGTCAAGGCCGCCAAAAGCATCAGGCGGGCAGTCGAGAACGTCCTCGCACAGTGCCACGCAACCCGGGATCTGGGCGGCAGCTTGTCCACAAGCGAGCTGGGCGACCTGATCAGCCGCGAGGCGGAAGCGCAGCTATGAGAAACCGATTTCGCGTTTTTGACACCCACACGCACATCGGAGTCGCCGCCCACAGCGGTAACCGCTATTCGGCAGACCAGCTGCTTGCTTCGATGGACAAGAACGGAGTCGACCGGGCGGCAGTCATTCCGTTTCCCGTACTCGAAAACTGCCGGGAGGCGAACGACACGGTGGGGCGAGCTGTGGCCGCTCACCCGGACCGTCTCATCGGCGTGGCCTATGTTTACCCGGCGATCAGTGAAAAAGCTTTCCGCGAAGAGGTAAATCGGTGCGTGGAACAGTGGGGTGCCAGGGCTCTGAAACTTCAGCCTCAGTACCAGCCGATTAACCCGCTTCATGAGCGGTTCGATTATGTTTTCGAGACCGCCCTGGAACACCGATTGCCCGTCATCTGCCACACGGGCAACGGAATCCCGGCAACGCTCCCGTCGCTCTTCATGGTCCCGGCGCGTAAGTTTCCGCAGCTAAAGTTCATTCTTGCCCACGCCGGTGGCGGGGGGATGCTTGTCGGCGAAGTGATTGTTGCCGCGAAGTTCTGCCCCAATATCTACCTCGAGCTGTCAACGCTCATGCCGAACCATGTTCGACTTGTTTTGTCGCATGTTGGGAGCTCAAGGGTCATGATCGGCTCCGATTTGCCTGAAAACGCTGCCGTGGAGATCGACAAGATTTTCGAATCGTGCGATTCGGATACAGCCAAGCAGGATATCCTCTGGAATACCGCCGCCGGGATATTCGGAGATCGGGAATGAGCCGACAACTGGTTGTTTTCGGCCTCTTCATCCTGTCCCTGATCACGTACATCGATCGCGTTTGCATTTCCTCGGCAAAGAGCGCAATAGCGGCCGATCTTGCTCTTTCCGATCAGGCGATGGGCCTGGCCTTCGGTGCTTTCGCGCTCGGGTATGCCCTGGCGCAGGTGCCCTCCGGGTGGTTGGCTGATCGTTTCGGCCCCCGTCTGGCCTTGGCCGGAATCGTCTCCGCCTGGAGCGTTCTGACCGCGTTAACGGGGGCAGTCCGCAGCCTGACCGCGCTCTTGTCCGTCCGGTTCCTTTTCGGGATCGCTGAAGCAGGCGCTTTCCCGGGCAGCGCCCGGGCCATTTACAACTGGCTTGCGCCGGGAGAGCGCGGGCGCGCTAACGGGATCCTCTTCTCCGGCTCGCGGATTGGTGCTGCACTCGCGTTTCCGCTGCTGGCGTGGATGCTGGACCGGTTCCAATGGAGAACCTCTTTTTTCTGGCTCGGTGTCCTCGGTATCGCCTGGGCTCTTGTCTGGTTGGTGTTCTTCAGGGATCACCCGGCGAGGCAAGTCCACACATCGACGCCGGCTGGGCGACCAGCGGCGGTCGAACCGACGGTCATTGTGCGGCGTGACCTGGTGCTTGCGATGGTCCAGTACTTCGCCAGCAACTTCACCTTCTTTATCTGTCTGTCATGGATGTTGCCGTTTCTGCAGGAGCACTACCAATTGTCGCCTGTAAAAGCGGCTTCCTATGCGATGATTCCGCTTCTGTGTGGCGCATGCGCTCTTTGGGTGGCTGGCTTCTCGATTGATTTGCTGTTCAAATCGCGGCTCCGCAGTTGGTCGCGCCGGCTTCCCGCGATCGCGGGTTTTGGGCTGGCAGCCGGGGGGATGATCGCGATTCGTTTTGCAGCCAGTCCGGAGGCCGCGGTTGCGTGTTTCGCGGTCGCGACGTTTGGTGCCGACCTGAGTCTGAGTCCCAGCTGGGTCTATTGCCTGGACATCGGAGGAAAAAGGGCCGGGACGGTCTCCGGCTCGATGAACATGGCCGGGAATATCGGGTCGTTTGTGAGCGCCAATGCTTTCCCGTGGCTATATGGTCTGACCGGCTCGGCTAACTCTTACTTCGCTGTGGCAGCGGGATTGAACCTGATCGCTGCCGCGTGCTGGTTTCCAATGCAGTTGCGAGAGGCGGTGACAGCGGACAGGGCGGCAGCGACGGAGCAGCAGCCAACGAGCAGAAGGTAATTTAACGCTTTGGAGCTACGAATGAAAACACTCAAGGGTGTTTGTATCGGGGCAGGGTACTTCAGCCACTTCCAATACGAGGCGTGGCAAAGGATTCCGGAGGTCCATATTTCGGCTTTCAGCAACCGGGACGAGAGCCGCGCCCAGGTTGTCAGAGACCGGTTCGGCCTCGCGTGCTATGTCGACTACCGGGAGATGTTCGACCGTGAGCAGCCCGATTTCGTCGATGTAATCACGCCACCCCCGTCACACCGCGAAATCTGCAGGGAAGCGGCCCGGCGCGGTATCCACATCGTCTGCCAGAAACCGCTGGCCCCCAGCCTCGAAGAAGCCCGGGAAATCGTGCAGGACGCGCAGCAGGCCGGCGTTCGCTTCATGGTTCATGAGAACTTCCGGTTTCAGCCGTGGCACCGGGAGATCAAGCGCCAACTGGAGTCTGGAGCGATCGGGGACCGCCTTCACTCGCTGACGTTTCGTTGCCGGATGGGCGACGGCTGGGGTGAAAACGCCTACATTCCCCGGCAACCGTACTTCCGAGACTATCCGAGGCTGCTCGTCTACGAGACGGGAGTGCATTTCATCGATACCTTTCGCTTCCTGGCCGGCGAGATCACCCGGGTCTCGGCCTGGCTGCGCCGGCTTAACCCGGTCATCAAAGGGGAAGACTGCGGGCTCCTGGTGTTCGAGTTTGCCAGCGGCGCCCTCGGGCAATGGGATGCCAACCGCTACAACGAACCGAACTTTTCCGACCCCCGCTATACCTTCGGTGAATTCCTCGTCGAAGGGAGCAGCGGCACGCTGCGCCTGTATCCGGATGGTCGGCTGACCCTGCAGCGTCTCGGGAGACCCGAGAGCCAAATCCACTATTCGCACGAGGCACGGGGATTTGCAGGAGACTGTTGCTACTTCACCCAACGCCATTTTGTCGACCGGCTCATTGACGGGAAGCCTTTTGAGACGAGCGGAGACGATTACGTGAAAACCCTGGAAGTCCAGGAGTCGGTCTACCGGTCGGCGGAAACCGGTCTGCCAGTAGTGATCGGGGATGCGGGGAGGGACTGAAATGTTCGAAGCGTTGGATCACGTGGCTGTCGTGGTTCCGGACACCGAAGAAGCTCTGGCCTTCTGGCGGGACAAGCTGGGGATTCCGGTACTGTTCGCCGAGGATGTGAATGGCGGGACGGTACGGGTCACCCATCTGGACCTAGGGAATGTACATCTACAGCTCGTAGAGCCCCTGACTCCGGATCATCCGTTGCGTGAATGGCTGGGCCGAAACGGGCCGGGACTGCACCACCTGTGCTTCAAGGTTGCAAACGTCGAGGCGGCCTCCGCCGAGCTTACCACCCGAGGAATGAAAACGGCGCAGGCGATGCACCAGGGAACACGCGGACAACGGGCGCTGTTCGTGGACAAGAGCACCACCTTAGGGGTGCAGGTCGAAGTCACGGGAACCTAGGACAAGTAGTTTGGACGGAGTCATACATCATGCAATCAACAAGGTCCTTTCTTTGTGTCACAGCCTGTTTCCTCCTGTCGACCACGCTTTACGCGTCAGACATCGTCACCCTGCTTTACTCCGGGGAGGTCCCGCAGCTACGGTTCGCAGCTGCGGAGGTTCGCGCCGCGCTCGCCGGAAAAGCGACAACGATCGCGGAACTCCGGCTCGACACTGCGCAGATCCCAGTGGGGACCGGGACACTCATCATTCTCGCCGCCGGGCCCGATGAGGTGGGGGGGGTGGCAAGGCAATACAACCTCACGCCGCTGGCAGCAACGGCCGAACAGTCCTACGTCATCCGGCGGAAATCAGGGCCCGAGGCGACGATCATTGCGGTTCTTGGCGCCGACGCAAATGGCGCCATGTATGGCGGGCTGGACGTGGCTGAGGCAATCAGGCTGGGACCTCTGGACACAGGTCGGCTCGACGAACGGGCGCGTTCACCGCACATCGCCCAGCGGGGTATCAAGTTCAACATTCCGCTCGATGCACGCACGCCCAGCTATTCGGATAACAGCGATTCGGCCCAGGCAAACATTCCCGAAATGTGGAGTTTCGATTTCTGGCGCGAATTTTTGGACGAGATGGCACGGCACCGCTACAACGTCCTGAGCCTCTGGAGCCTGCATCCGTTTCCATCGATCGTGAAGGTGCCCGAATATCCCGACGTAGCCTTGGACGACGTCAAGCGCACCACCATCAGATTGGATGACAGCTTCTCCCATACCGGCGACGATATGGTGCGCCCCGAGATGTTGGCCAATCTCGAGACCGTCAAGAAGATCACCATCGCCGAAAAGGTCCAGTTCTGGCGGGATGTCATGCAGTACGCGAAGGACCGGGGGATCGACGTCTACCTGTTCACATGGAACATTTTCACCCACGGGGCGGAAGGAAAGTACGGAATAACATCCGAGCAGACCAATCCGACCACGATCGCTTATTTTCGCGCGAGCGTCCGCGAAACGATCCTCTCCTACCCGCTGCTTGCCGGCATGGGCATAACGTCGGGCGAACACATGGAGAACCGCAAGGACGAGTTCTCGAAGGAGAAGTGGCTCTGGAAAACGTACGGCCTCGGAATTATGGACGCGAAGAAGCTCCAGCCGAGCCGCCAGGTAAGGCTCATCCATCGCTTCCACATGACGGGAATGGGCGAGATCCTCGAACAATGGAAGCAGTACACCGACCCGTTTGATTTCAGTTTCAAGTACGCGATCGCCCACATGTACTCGACCCCGGCTCCCCCGTTCATCAAGCCGGTTCTCGGTCAGCTCCCGCCGGGGATGAAAACCTGGCTGACAATCCGCAACGACGATATTTACAGCTTCCGCTGGGGAGACCCGGACTTCGCCCGTGCATTCATACGGGCGATCCCCGGACCCGACAAGATCGCCGGTTTCTACATGGGCCCGGACGGGTACAACTGGGGCCGCGAGTTCCTGAGCACGGAGCCCGAAACCCCCAGGCAACTGGTCATGAAGAAGCAGTGGTACAGCTTCATGCTCTGGGGACGATTGAGTTTCCAGCCGGACTTGCCGGAGGAGCTGTTCTTGAAAACCCTGTCCGTCCGCTTTCCCGAAGTACGATCAGAGACGCTTTCCGAGGCTTGGTCCGCCGCGTCGCGGGTATTCCCGCAGATTACCCGGTTCTTCTGGGGAGACATCGACCTGAAGTGGTTCCCAGAGGCGTCGCTCAGCCACAAGAGGCACAAGGGTTTTTACACGGTCAGGCACTTCATCGAAGGGCACACGATGCCCGAAAGCGGGATTCTGGATATCTTGACGTACCGCTCGCAGAAAACAGCCGGACAACAGCCGGACGGGATCACGCCGCTGGAAGTTGCAGACAATCTTGCCCGCGATGCCAGCAGGGCGCTGCAGCTGCTGGCCTTACTTAACTATCGGGAAGACAAAGAACTGCGTCTCACCTTGGGCGATATCGAGGCGATGGCTCACCTCGGTAATCACTACGCCGAGAAGATCAGAGGAGCCACCGCTCTCGCAGTCTTCGACGCAACCGGAGAAGCGCGGGACAGGGAAGAGGCACTGAACCACCTGCGTTCCGCGCTCGCGCACTGGAACAGATACGCAGCAGTCGCCGGCCGCCAATACAAGCCTCAGCTGCTGAACCGCGTCGGCTATGTCGACTTGAAACAACTGATCGCTAAAGTTGAAGCTGACATCGAGATCGCGACAAACTGGAAACCGGGGACAATTCCAAACCCTGGTCAGCGGAAGACCGAGGCAGATGTTCCCTTTCGGCCGTGAACAAATGTTGGTCCATTCCCAGTGGGACGTGTCCGACTTGGAAGTCGGACCTACGAGAAGGACGGAACCAATCAAGTTAAACGGACTGACAAATATGGACCATTTTTCCTCCTTAGGACGTGTGTCTCGCCGGGTAACGACAGCGGTCGCTACCCTGTGTTTCGTTCTCGCCTCCGTCGTCGCCGCACCCGACCCATCTTCCGAGGCCCAGTGGGATGTCTACCGATACCGGATGGCCGGCAAAGTGCGCCTGTTACTCTTCTGGGTCGGGCGAGACGACGTCGGAGGCGGGAGTATCGCTCTTTTGAAGCCGGAACCGGAGTCGGCTTCGGGGCCGAAGACCGAGGCGGTGGAAATCCTTTTCGGCTCGATCCCGGGGAGGGTCCCGGGAAAGATCAACCGATGGGGCTACGGCAGGGAATGGGCCTCCTGGGAGCTGCGGGAAAACCCGGGCCCACGGCTGTTGTCGTCCACCTTCATCGGCTTCATTCGGCATTCCGATGAAGAGTCTCTCTCGGAAGTCAGGTCGAAGTCTGGGAAAAACCAGACCGAATTCTGGTACGACGCAATCCGAAGCGAAGTGACCGCGACCCAAGCGTCGTCCACTATCCACTTCTTCTCGCAGAACCGGGATTTCGATTACACCCAGCCGGCAGATGTTGAATGCGCCTACCAGCAAAGACTAGGCGGCCGACCCGCCGATCGTTCGCGCAAGCTCGAGGGAAACGCCAAGAAAGCGCGCGAAGCCTATGGCTTCCTTACCGCGATGCGTTTATTGACCGGAATGGTGGCGACCCAGTACGAGGACCCGAAACGTCCCTGGGCGCGGTACCGAACACAGATCCCGTATTTCTACAACGGCAAGTCCTATCGCCTTGCCCTTACCGGCCTGAAACTCCATCGCAAGTTCGACTTGCCGGTCCCCGAAGGCCGACCGGTCGTAAACTTCACAGATGTAGCCGAGGCCGGGATTACGACTACCAACTTGACCGACGGCGGCGAACACGACTTCTCGATATGGTTTCCGATGAAAGGTCGCATGCGCGGGATCCCCGTGAAAATCGTGGACAAACCTCGCTGGTGGCTTCGCGTGGAGTTGACTCTCGACGAGGAGACTGCACGCAACGGTTCTCACGTTTCCGCGCACGGAGCCATGCCGCCCTGCCAGCCGGCGACGGTGACCAAATAGTAAGACTCTCAATTGGAGGTTCGATGAAATACGTTCTGTTCGCCGCTATCCTTCTGCCACTGTTTTGCAGTCTTCGCGCGGGTGATTCTCCACAGGCAGAAATCTCCAATGGAGAGATTCGCGCCAGGTTCCACCTGCCGGATCCCAAGAACGGTTACTACCGTGGGACCCGGTTCGATTGGTCGGGAGTAATCAGCAGCCTGCAGTACAAAGGACACGAGTACTTCGGGGTCTGGTTCCCTCGATATGACCCTCAGCTGCACGACGCGATCACCGGTCCGGTCGAGGAGTTTCGCACCGGCGAAGCAAGCGTGGGCTACGCGCAGGCCAAGCCGGGTGAGACGTTCGTCCGGATCGGCGTGGGCGCCCTGCGCAAGCCAGACGAGAAGGCCTATCGCGCATTCGGAACCTACGAAATCGTTGATCCCGGCAAGTGGACGGTAGAGCCCAGGTCAGACCGAGTTACGTTCACGCATCAGCTTACGCACCCCGCCGGTTACGGCTACGTCTATACGAAGGTCGTTCGGCTCGAAGCCGGCCGGCCGGAAATGCTGATCGAGCACCGGCTGAAGAACACCGGAACGCTTCCGCTCGAGACCTCGCAGTACAACCACAATTTCTTCGTGATTGACGGGCAGCCGACGGGACCTGACGCAACTGTCACTTTCCCGTTCGAGGCTCGTGCAACACGGGAATTGGCGGGCAAGGCAGAGGTATCCGGAAAGCAGCTGAAATATCTGAGGGAGCTCCGAGGAGGAGGAGAAAGCGTCTTCACCGAGATCGAAGGCTTCGGCGCCACGGCAGCCGACTACGATTTCAAGATAGAGAACCGCAAGGCGGGTGCAGGCGTCAGGATTACCGGCGACCGACCCCTGTCCAAATTGGTTTTTTGGTCAATCCGCACGACCCTGTGCCCGGAACCCTACATCGACATCCGGGTAGCGCCGGGCCAGGAGACGACCTGGCAGATCAGGTACCAGTTCTACACGCTGCCCTAAGAAGGCGAGAGAGGACCGAGGGGCAGAGGGGGTTCCCACGGGACTGCGCCAACCGGGTCGTCAAGCGGCACGGAACCGCAAACGGAGGGTCGTCTGCGCAGTGCGCGGATTGTTCGCGAAAGCAGCCAGCCCCCAACCAAGGGTCGCTCACGCATGGAATCCGCGCACTTCGCGAAAAGCGCTTCGTTTGCGGTTCTGTTCCGCTCGCCACCAGCTGCATTGTGCTCCAAACGTCGATCCGGATGTCCGACTTGGAAGTCGGACCCACAGGAAAGGGCTTGTCCAAGCCCCGCAAAGGAAGGATCATTTTGAAGTGGTAAATTCAGCGATTAAGAACACATCGGGGCTTGATCTGTAAAAACCAGCGAGTGTCTATTATCATTGAGAGGGACTCTTTCCTGAGACCTTCGCAACGAGGATCACTGGTTTCGAATCCAAGGGCGTCAAGGGTCCGGCTCATACAGGCGGCGAACCGCTTGCAGAGGTCTCTTGCTCCAATCATGAAAATCATCGACCGCGTTGGTGAACCTTCCTCTGTCGGAGTCCACGTATGTTTGAACAAGCACCTGAAGCAGGCGAATGGGGAACCGTGCCCGGAGTGGCCCACCGCCTGATCGCTGTTATTGGACTGGGGGCGATCCTGCCCGGCGCTCGCAACGTGCCAGAGTTTTGGCAGAACGTCCGGGAGGGCAAAGACAGCGTCGTCGAGGTTCCGAAGGACCGATGGGACCCAGACATTTTCTATGACCCTGATCCCGAGGCGACCGACAAGACCTATGGCAAGAACGGGGGGTTCGTCCTCGATCTGCCGTTCGACACCCGCGAATTCCGGATGCCGCCCCGCACGCTCGCTGTAATGGATCGGTCGCAGATGATGGTCCTGATGGCTGCGCTGGAAGCGATGCGTGATTCGGGATATGACAAGAAGGCCTTCGACAAGACCCGAGCCGCGGTGGTCCTCGGGAATGCCGGCGGCCGGACTGAGAACGAGAGAGCGGCCGCCTGGACTATTCAGCTGCCTCAGTTCGAGGAGACGATAAAGGCAAAACTGCTCAAGGACGGGTACCCGCCTGAGGGCGTCCGGAAGCTCGTCAAGGAGTTCAGGTCCCGGATGCTCGAAGGGCTGCCCGAGCTCACCGAGGACACCCTGCCGTCCGTCGTGCGCAATGTGGCAGCCGGGAGGGTGGCAGGTCACTTCGACCTCCAGGGACCGAGTTTCGTGGTGGACGCAGCTTGCGCCTCCGGCTTGGCCGCTCTAGATTTTGCGGCCGACGGCTTGATTGAGCACGAATATGACCTGGCACTCTCCGGAGCTTTTTGGGCCTTGCTCGATCCGCTCTTTTTTGTCGGTTTCAGCAAGTTTCGCGGGCTTTCGCGAGACAAGGTGAAACCCTTTGACACCGATGCGGACGGATTCGTGGGAGGGGAAGCCGCTTGTATTTTCGTTCTGAAGCGGCTGGCGGACGCGGTCAGGGATGACGACAGGATCTATGCTGTGCTCCGCGGGATGGGTTCCTCGAGTGACGGGAGGGAGAAGGGCATTGGGGCCCCCAACCCGGCCGCCCAAGCGCTGGCGATGCAACGGGCCTTCGAGCAAGCGGGCTACGCACCCGACACCGTTCAGCTGGTCGAGACTCACGGCGCCGGAACGCAACTCGGTGACCTTTCCGAATTTGAGGCGATGCGGGATGTCTTTGGGTGCCGAAGCCGGGATCAGGGTCTCTGGCTGACGGCGGTAAAGTCTCAAATCGGGCACGTCATGGGCGCGGCCGGCGCAGCCGGTGCCCTGAAAACCGTGCTGGCTCTCCACCACAAGCTGCTCCCGCCCACCATTAACCATGTCAATCCGAGAAAAGAGCTGCCTTGGCAAGAGACCGGTTTCCGGGTGGTGACGAAATGCGAGCCATGGCCGGAGAACTCGCACAGGCTCCCCCGCCGCGCCAACGTTTCGTCGTTCGGATTTGGTGGAAACAACTTCCACGCGTGTTTCGAGGAGTACCTTCCGCCTTTCCACGACCGGTTGATCCGTGAACGAGACAACGGGAGACTTGTCGGCACCGCAAGAGGCGGCATAGTCGCCGTCAACCGGTTTCCGGCGGGCAAGAAGTCAAACAACGAGGTCAAACGAGAGCCGATTGCCGTCATCGGCATGGGCGCAAATCTGCCACAGTGTCTGGGGATCGACGCTGTTTGGGATGCGATTTTGAAATGCCGCGACATGATCCGTCCGGTCCCGGAGGATCGCTGGAACGGAAAAGCTCAATTCTATTCACCCGACAGCGAGGGCGACGGACCCAAAGCGACTTCGCTCCTGGGCGGCTTCATCGACCATCCCGTTTTCGATTCCAAGCGCTTTCGAATCCCTCCGGCCACGGCCCAACGCATGGATCCCATGCAGAGACTGTTCATGCAGACCGCGCTGGCCGCGTTGGACGACGCGGGTTACGCGGACGGACGTCCTTTCGATCGGCGGCGCACCGCCGTCCTCCTCGGCGGCGCCGCGGGATGTCACTATTCTTTCTGGGACGGCCAGTTTCGACCCAACTCCCTGCGCGCTCGCCATTATCTGAAGCAATGTGATGCAGCCGCATCTCTCGGCCTCACGGGCGAGGACATCGAAAAGCTGTCGGATCAGGTCGACCAGGCGCTGATCAGCTGCCCGCCTGTCTCCGAGGACAGTGTGCTGCAGGTTTGCACGCAGATAGGGGCCGCCCGCTTCGCAAAAGCGCTGGACCTTATGGGCACCCACTGCAACGTCGACGCCGCTTGCGCGTCTTCGCTGGCTGCAGTGGTTCTGGCGGTTCGCGGTTTGCAGGCCGGCAAGTGGGACACGGTTGTTGTCGGAGGCGTCTCAGAGGGCATAACTCCTCTGCCTCTGGTCACGTTCTCCCTGGCCGGTGTGATCTCCCATCACCGAAGTTGCCCTTTCGACACCTCCGCCGACGGCTTCGTTCCAGCCGAAGGCTCGGTCGTATTCGTGTTAAAGCGGCTGAGTGAAGCGATGAAGGACGACGACCGGATCTACGCCGTCATCCGCGGGGTGGGGGCCTCGAGCGACGGGAAGGGCCGCTCGATGATGGCCCCGCGGGCCGAGGGGCAGGCGGCTTGCCTGCGAAAGGCGTACGAGGATGCCGGTTATGGAAATGAAACGGTCGACCTCGTGGAATGCCATGCCACCGCCACTTCCGTCGGTGACCCGGCCGAGGTCGAGGCACTGCGTCAGGTCTTCGGAGATGTCGAGAAGGGCCGAGTCGGGATCGGCTCCGTAAAGTCCCAGTTCGGGCACCTGATCGGAGCGGCGGGCGCGGCCGGACTCCTCAAAGCGGTCCTGGCCCTTCACCACCGGGTCATGCCCCCGACGATCAACGTTACCGAGACCAACCCCGCGCTGCAACTCCAGGACAGCCCGTTCTACCTGCTGAAAGAGTCGCGGGAATGGGCGAGGACTCAAACCGACGTGCCACGCCGGGCCGGGGTTAGTTCCTTCGGGTTCGGAGGGACCAACTGGCATCTGACCCTCGAGGAGTTCGATTCGGTTTACCACCGGAATCTCCTCGCCTCGATGGCTAAAAGAGCTGAACCGGTCGACCTCCACGTCGTCGATGAACCTGCACCTGGCGACTCGCCGACGCCGAGCCTCCCCCCGCAGATGCCGCCGACCCCAACGCCGGCCGAAACGCGGATCTTCGCTTTTCGGGCGAGATCATCCGAGCAGCTCAAACATGACCTTGATGCTTTTCTCGACCGGTTGGAAACGAGCGGGCAGATTATCCAACACGAAATCGAAGACCCCAGTGGTGGCAAGACCACCGAAAGAGCCGATTCGGCTGTCCG
Source organism: uncultured Acidobacteriota bacterium (assembly GCA_964421755.1). Taxonomy (GTDB): domain Bacteria; phylum Acidobacteriota; class UBA6911; order RPQK01; family RPQK01; genus CAVUUN01. The sequence continues at coordinate 48,053 of CAYQYP010000191.1, read as the reverse complement.
CCTGACAATTGTGGCCGCAAACGCCAAGGAACTGCGCACCAAAATAGGACTTGTGTACGGTCGGCTCGGGGACGAGAAAACTCCGCCGGTGCTGGAGGCGCAGGGGATTTACCTGGGCCGTTCTCCAGCTCAGAATTCCGGCAAGCTATGCTTCCTGTTCCCCGGACAAGGTCCGCAGTATCCCGATATGTGGCGGCAGTTGCTTCACGAGCACACTGAGGTAGAAGAGACGTTCAAAGAAGCGAACGTGACGCTTCTCTCCTTGCTCGGCGCCCGTCTCGAGGATCTGATCTTCACCAGCAACGGAAACAGCGGTGAGGTCGAACAGCGCCTGCTCAACAGCGAGTTGGTACAACCGGCGCTCCTGACCGCGAATATCGCGATGTACCGCCTGCTTCGCGGTCGAGGGCTCCGGCCGGACGTGGTCGCCGGCCACAGCCTCGGAGAGTATTCCGCCCTGGTGGCGAGCGGGGTCCTCGACTTCGCTTCGGCCCTCCGGGCGGTTCATGTGCGGGGCCGGGAGTTTCGGCGACTTTCAGAAGGGAAACAGGATCCCGGGTTGATGGCGATGATCACCGCTCCCGTTTCCGAGGTCGAACCCGTGCTCAACCGGGTCAAGGGCTACGTGGTCATCGCCAATCGGAACTGCGCGCTACAGACTGTGATCTCCGGAGTCTCGCCATCCGTACGGGAGGCGGTCACTGCGCTTGAGCGGAAAGGCTTGGAATGCCGGATTTTGCCGATCGCCGGCGCTTTTCACTCTGCTGTTGCCCGGGCGATAGTCCCAGCCATGGAGGAGATACTTAAGAGCCTCAGGTACAGCGCTCCGCAGATCCCCGTCCTTTCCAGCGTGACCGGCGAGTATTACGTCGCTGACGGCATCAGCCGGCAGGCGATCGGCAACCTGATTGCGCAGCTTTCCGGTCCGGTGGACTTCATCGGGCTGGTCAACCGTCTCTACTCGGACGGCGCCCGGACATTTCTCGAGGTTGGGCCCAAAAAGGCCCTCGCCGGTTTTGTCGATGACATCCTGGCGGGCAAGGCTCAGACAGGTCTGTTCTGCAATCACCCAAAGGTCGGCGAGAGGAACCAGTTGAACCGAGCCCTGGCGCAGCTCTTTGCACTGGGGTATCCGATAGAGCTTAGCGGACGGAATCGCACTCCGGATCTCCTATCCACGGCTCCCTCCCTGGTCACGCCACCGGCGCAAGAAACAGCTACCCCGCGTGAAATACGTGGGAGACAGGTACAAAACGATATGCCGATATCAGGCGGATTCAACAGCAAGGAACCAGCGCCCAAGGCGTCCGAGCCTCGCGCGCGAGGCGCGGTCCGGGAATCGACCGCAGAGCCTATCGTGATTTCGGGCGCGTCTGTGGGCGTTCCCGGCCGGAACCAGCAGGTGTTTTCCGATCAGGGAATCTTCCGGCTGCTTGCCGGGCACTCGTTTATCGATTCCCTGGATCCTGAGGAACAGGACCTGGTTGTCGAGAAAAACATCCTCCGCGTTGTCAAGGGCGAGAACGGAGACAGCTACTTCCAAAGAATCGATGATCGGAAAGGGTCGATCAAGCTCGCTGCGCGCCGCGGTGAATTTCGGCTGGCCGAGTTCGGACTCGATCAGGATTGGCTGCAAGAGGCCGATGTAACCGATCAGATTGCCGTCGCGGTCGGGATGGAAGGCCTGAAGGATGCGGGTATCCCTCTTCAAAGATCGTATCGGACGGCCACGACGGGGCGCTCTATGCCGACGGGCTGGCTCCTCCCCGAGCGGTTGCGCGCCGACACCGGCGTAATACTCGCATCGATCTATTCCGGCTTGGACAAGGTACTCGGCGAAGTGTCCCGGTACTACAAGTCAACCCTCGGGCCGCTCGCGGCTGAAGGACTTCGAGCCAGCTACCAGCAGAAGCTCCAGGCAGCCGACAGCCCCGAGCAGAGATTGGCGGCCGACCAGTGGTTCAGCGAAGAGATACGCCGGCTCCGGCTCCCTGCGTCAAACGGACCATACGAATACAACCGGGAACTGACGAGGGCCTACACGTGCAAGGGCAACAGTCTGTTCGCGCAGGCGATTGGCGCGCGGGGACCGAATCTGCACGTGAACTCAGCCTGCGCATCGCACACCGTGGCACTCGGGCTGGCTGAGGACATGATCCGGGCAGGTCGAGCGCGGCGGGTGATCGTTCTCGCAGCTGACGACATCACATCGGATCGGCTGCTCGAGTGGATGGGGGCGGGCTTCCTGGCTCTTGGGGCCGCCGCGACCGACTCGGATGTCTGCGATGCCGCACTGCCGTTCGATCGCCGGCGACACGGACTGGTCCTCGGCATGGGCGCCTCAGCAATTGTGGTGGAAACGGAAAGCGCCGCCCGGGAGCGCGGAATTGAGCCCATTGCCGAGCTCCTCGGTGTCCACATCTCGAACAGTGCTTTCCACATGACCAGACTCGATCCGGCTCACATCGCCGGTGAAATGGACAGCTTCCTGAACCGCCTTAACGACGTGCACGGGCTCACGAGACAGGAGCTCGCGGCAAAAACGCTCTTCATGTCTCACGAGACCTATACTCCGGCTCGCGGCGGAAGCGCCCAGGCGGAGGTCGAGGCCCTCAAGGCGGCCTTCGGCGCCAGCTGGCAGCAGGTGGTCGTCGCCAATACAAAAGGCATGACCGGGCACTGCCAGGGTGCGGGGATCGAGGACGTCGTCGCCCTGAAATCACTGCAATTCGGAACAGTCCCTCCAATAGTGAACTTCCAGGAGCAAGACCCGGAGCTGCAGGGACTCAACCTGAGCCGGGGAGGCCGTCAGGAATTGGATTTCGCACTCGGTTTTGCCGCCGGGTTCGGTTCCCATGTATCGATGTTCCTCGCGCGTGCAATTGCCCGCGGAGGCGAACGAATCGGTGACCCGGCGCAATACCGGCGCTGGCTGGTCGACGTAACCGGCCTGGCCGATCCTAAAGTAGTCGTCGCCCAGCGGACCCTGCGGGTGGAAAACGGCGACACGACCGCAGCGGTGACCGAAACGCCGCTGTCCGAGATGGCGCAGGTGGCATCCCAGACGACTTCGACAGAAACAGCCGGGCAGAGGGTCCAAGACGCGAAGTCCGAGGTCCGCGTCATCAAAGACGCAGGCGTAGAGAGCGAGGAGCTTCGGGGCGCGCGTGTCGTCCCTGTTCAGGCGCCGGAGCCTTCTCCCGTGCCGCAACCACCCGCCGGACCGACAGAGGCAGACGTCCGGGAAATGGTTCTCACTCTATTTGAGGAAAAAACCGGTTACGAGCGAGAGCTGCTGGACCTCGATCTCGATCTCGAGGCCGACCTCGGCATCGACACCATCAAGCAGGCGCAGATTTTTGCCGCCATGCGGGACAAGTATGGGCTGGCCAGGGAAGAGGGAGTTCGTCTCAAGGACTTTCCAACCCTGCGTCATGTGATGGACTATATCGCCAGTCGTGTGACCCGGGGTTCCGCTACGGGCGACTCGCACACAGCGGAAGAGCCAGCCCTGGAGGCTCAACCGACGCCTGCCGCACCCGTCGGGAACACTCCGACCCCGCTGCCCCCTGGGCAATGTCCGACTTGGAAGTCGGACCCACGGGAAACCAGCCCGGGGCCAACGACAGCAGGGCGAGTGTCTGGCGAGATTCAGCCTTCGCTGTACGAATCTCCGAAGAATCTCGCTCCCGAGAAGGTCACCTCGGCCGTTCCGTCAGGGGACCAGGTGCTTGACACGGTGCTTCGCCTCGTTGAGGAGAAGACCGGCTACGAACGGGAGCTCCTCGATCTCGACCTTGATCTCGAGGCGGACCTGGGGATCGACACTATCAAGCAAGCACAGATTCTAGGCTCGATCCGGGAGCAGTACGATTTGCCTCGCGAAGAAGGCATCCGCCTCAAGGACTTCCCGACGCTGCGCCATGTTGTAGGGTATATCTCCAGCCGCGTTGCCAAATCTGCGCCTTCGCAGCTCCCGGCCCCCGCTTCGACCGGAAATTACGCCGCCGACAACCCGCTTACAGGGACGAGAAGCGCCGAGCCCGCGGTTCCGCCAAAACCTCGCTCCGCGGGCCCAGGCGAGGAAACCGCAGGCCGCGCCAAGGATGAGTTTGACTCGGCGCCGGTCCGACATCCCGCCGCCACACCAGCCGCGCCCGAAGCGCCAGCCACGGCGCCTGACCGGTCGGACGAGGTTCGAGAGACGATCCTCTCGCTGGTCGAGGAGAAGACCGGCTACGAGAGGCAGTTCCTGGAGCTCGACCTCGACCTGGAAGCCGATCTCGGCATTGACACCATCAAGCAGGCCCAGATCCTCGTCTCGATTCGAGACCACTACAACCTGCCGCGCGAAGAGGGCATCCGCCTTAAGGACTTCCCGACCCTGCGCCATGTGATCGGGTACATCAGTCGAAGGTTGGAGGCCAACGCCGGCCCGGCCGTGGAGCCAAAAGCCGGGACGACGACCGTCAACAGAGACGACGTGCCGGAGCTTCCGGTGGAATGGAGCGACATCCGCCGCTGGGAGGTGAGCTGCCCCCCCACCCCGGTCGCTGCCCACCAAAAGGACCAGCTGCAGTTGCGATCCAAAGGTCTTGTCCTCCTGACTGACGACGGCAGAGGGGTGGCCGTCGCGCTGCAGAAGCAGCTTGCCAGGCGTGGCGCGAACGCGATCTTGTTGACCGATCTCCGACGAACCGGCGGGAGCGATCTCTCCGTGAACTTTCAGGACCTGTCCCGCCTGCCGGAGGTTGTTAAGGACATCCAGAAAAGGCACGGGGCCATCGATGGGCTGATCCATCTGCTTCCGCTTGCCGGGTGTCCCCCGATTGACCAGCTGGACCTCGCCGATTGGCGGAAGGCGACAACACGGGATACCAAGAGTCTTTTCGTGCTGGCGAAAGCAATCGCCAGTCAGCCGGCCCAAAAGAGCCGGCGCTTTCTGGTGGTCGCTACGACACTCGGTGGGCGCTTCGGATTCGACATCGACGCGAACGCGGCTGACTCGGCATCAAACTCACCAAGCCACGCAGGTGCCGTGGGCTTCGTGAAGGCGTTTTCAAAGGAGACTGAAGGATGGGTGGCCAAGGCCGTGGATTTCGACCGAGCGGAAGTCCTCACCCAGCCCGGGACGGTGGCCGACGCTCTGCTCGGTGAGATTCTCTCGGCTGATCCGGCGGTCGAAGTCGGTATCAGACGGAGCGTTCGTGCCGTTCCAGTCATCTCTTACGCCCCGGCGGATTTATCCAACGCCCCCCGGATCCAGCTGGACGAGCGATCTGTCGTTCTGCTTTTCGGGGGCGGGCGAGGAGTCACAGGCCAGATCGCGCAAGGGTTGTCTTACCGTTTCGGATGCCGTCTGGTGCTGGTCGGTACGACCGAGCTTCCTCCCGAGGCTGACCATGTGGAGGATCTCACCGGCGAAGGTCTGGGTCGGTGCCGGAAGCGGATCCTGGAAGAGCTGCGGAAGCAGGATCCCAAGGCGACTCCGGCGCGAGCGGAAGCCGAAGTTCAGAAACTGCTACGCGCGGCCGAAATCCACCGGACCCTGGAGTGCTTGCGGGAAAACGGTACCGAAGCACGCTACGAGGTCTGCGACGTCCGCGATCCTGACCGGATGACGAGGCTGCTTGCCGATCTGTCCGCTCGCTTCGGCCGGCTGGACGGAGTGGTCTACGGAGCCGGAGTGATTGAGGACAAACTCCTGGAAGACAAGACGGAAGAGTCGTTCAGCCGGGTTTTTGACGTTAAGGCCGACGGGATTTTCAACCTGTATCGCGGGTTGAAAAGCCATCCGAGCCTACGGCCCAGGTTTATCGCCGCGTTCTCGTCCGTGGCCGGTCGTTTCGGCAACCGCGGACAGACCGACTATTCGGCGGGGAACGAGACCCTGGCCAAGTTTACGCGCGAATTGGGTCGTCTGCTGCCCGGCGTACGCTGCTTCGCGATCGATTGGACCGCATGGGCGGAGGTTGGTCTTCCCGCTCGCTCCGGGCTGGCCGACATGATGAAGGAAAGCGGGCTGGATTTGATCCGTCCGCTCGAGGGGGCGAGAAAGTTCATTGACGAGCTGTGCTATGGGAGCGGCAGCGAAGTTGTGTACGCGGGCCGCCTGCCCGGCTTTACCGATACATTCGCGCCAACGACGTCGGAAGCCTCGTCGCATGAGCCACCGCCCGGTCTCGCTCCACTGCTCGAGGATATTCGCGAGTACAAAAAAGGCGCCTGGCTCATTGCACGCCGAACTATCCATCCGCAGACCGATCCTTGGCTGGCGGACCATGTGATCGAGGGCGTCCCCCTGGTCCCAGGTGTCCTGGGTGTCGAGATGATGGTCGAGGCCGCTCGGCTCCTTTTCCCGGACTTCCACTTCGTCGGCATCGATGACCTGCGGATTCTCCTCGCGGTGAAGATACTGAAGAACCGCCCCGCGACGCTGAAAATAAGCGCCCAGGCTCACAGCTCGCGGCGGCCGGATGATCGGCTGGCGCTGGTTCGCATCGAGTCCGATTTCATCGACCCGCAGGGCAGACCCCTGGGAGAGACCAGGCGGCATTACGAAGCGACGGTGCTTCTCAGTCGCGTGAAACCCTCTCCCACGAAAACCAGCCTGTCAGTCGTCGAAGCCAGTGGGGGACAGGAACTGGGAGACGCCGATATTTACGGCAACGGCAAGTTGCTTCCCCACGGCCCCGTATTCCGGGTGCTTCGAACGATGCGCACCTTAACGGATAGATCGGCGATCGGCTCTGTGGCGCAGATCAGCGAGAACCTCCTGTGCTCCGCGCTCAACGGGCACCGTTTCTCCACATTGCCCTTGGCCCGGGAAGCTGGTTTCCAGGTCGCCGGCCTCTGGGGCATCCTGAAACCGGGGATTCTAAGCCTTCCCCACGGCTGCCGCCGTTTGCGGCACTTTGGATCTCCTCCTGAGAATGCCCGACTATTCGCCCGAACCACGAACCTGGCGGTGAGCGAGAATGCCATCGAGTGCGATCTGGAGATCGTCAGCGAGGACGGCACCGTTTACGATCGAATGGAAGGGTATTACGCGGTTTCGGTGGCGCGTGTTCCCCAGGAGTGATCATGGAACAACTTCAAGATGCGCTCGCGCTGGATGGCAAAAACGTAGTCGTGCTGGGAGTCGCGGACGAGTCGAGTATCGCCTGGGGGATTGCCAAGGCCTTCGCGGCGCACCGCGCACGAGTCATGATCGGCTATCAACAGAGGTTCTTCAGTCGGGTGCGGTTGCTCCTCGAACGTTCTCCGGCGATTCGGGGGTGTCGGTGTGACGTGACGAATGAGGCGGAACTGGGCACGTTTTTCGAGCCCTTCAGTGGCGACCCTATCGACGTCCTGGTCCACTCCATCGCCTACGCCCCGCCGGAAGTATTCACCAAGCTGCCTTCCGAGGTGAGTGCGGAGGCGAGGGAACGAACCATGGCGGTTTCGGCCTTGTCGCTGTCTCGAGTCATCCGTTTCGCCAAGCCCGCCCTCGCCCCCTGGTCGAGTGTCATCACCATGTCCTTCCAGGCATCCAGCCGGGCGGTCCCGGCCTACGGGATGATGGGCGTTGCCAAGTCCGCCCTGGAGAGCCTGGTCCGTTACCTGGCTTTGGAGTTGGGGAGAGACCGTATACGTGTCAACGCCATCTCCCCCGGTCCGGTCGAGACATTGGCGGGATACGGGGAGATCATGGCGGTCAGCGGGGACCCGGAATCCCTGAAGAGACAGCGAGGGAGCGCCATGGAAGCTTTCAGAAAGGCCGATGAACAGACGGCCGGTATGGCTCACTCCCGTGGGCCGGAATGGTTGCAGGCCGTCGCCAGGAATGTGCAGAATGCCGTCGCCGCGCAATGCGCTATCCAGGAAACGGTGAGCAAAGAGGATGTTGCCGGCTGCGCTCTTTTCCTCGGCAGCCGCCTCTCCAGCAAGATCACCGGGCAGGTAATTCACGTGGACTGCGGCCTCTCCAGCGTGCTCTTTTTGTAGGATCGTCGATGGACATGGAAGAACAGCCGACAGATGGCGTCTTTGAAGAGTTGTTCCCGGGTGGCCGACTGCGTTCTGCTTTTGTCAACCTCCGCGATCTTGACCCGGTTTCCGCCGGGCATGCCGAGCTGACCCAGGCCGAGAACGACCTCCTGGCGGCGCTTCGGTTTGAGAAACGGCGACGCGACTGGCTCGGAGGACGCCTGGCCGCAAAACGGGCGGTGCTGAGGCTGGCCGCCGGATCAGGCGCTTGTGGCTGGTGCCCGAAATCGCCCCGGGCCGTCGAAATCCTACCTGGTCCCACTCGCGAACCGCACGTTCAGGCCCCGGGCTCCCGGGATCCGAGCCAGTTGCAGGTGTCGATTTCGCACTCCGGACAACTTGCCGGGGCGGTGGCCTGCTGCAGGGAGGATGGAAGGATCGGCTTTGACATGGAATGCGTCGAACCAGTCGAGCCGGCCCTTTATTCCCTGGCTTTTCTGCCGACGGAGATTCAAGCGATCGATTCGGTCCCGGTTCCCGTGCGGACCTCCTGGATCCACGCCTTCTGGACCGCCAAAGAGGCAGTCAGCAAGGCCCTTGGCACGGGCCTCACCACCAGCCTGCACGACATCGCGCTTTCCTTGCCCGTGGGGGCGCGACCGACCGAAACCATCCCGGACTGTCTGTTGGCCCGTGTTCGAGCGGGCTCTCGTGTCGACCACGCGCTGTTCACAGTACACACCCATCAGATTGGTGGCTACGTTCTCTCGTTAGCTGCCCCATCTCAACCGGGGGACCAGGCTCGAAGAGGCGAAGCAAGGAGAAGAGAAGCATGAATCCGGTCACGGCTTCCGATGTTGAGCTGGGCCTCCAGGGAAAGCATGTCGTCGTCCTCGGAGTGGCGGACGAAACCAGCATCGCCTGGGGGATCACGGAAGCCTTTCTAAACTGCGGCGCACATGTTCGAATCGGCTTCCAGCAGAAGTTCTTCAGTCGCGTTCGCCTCCTTTGCCAGAAGCACCGGGAGCTCCAGGCACAGCGCTGTGACGTCCAGAACGAGACCGAACTGCGCGACTTCTTTGAATCCCTGGGCGAACGGCAGATCGATGTTCTTGTCCATTCCATCGCCTTCGGCCCTCCGGAAATCTTCACGAAACCGCCGTCCGAAGTGAGCGTCGAAGCGATTACTGAGGCGATGAGGATCTCAGCTGATTCTCTGCCGCTGGTTGTGCGGTGTGCAAAAGGTCGGCTGGCTGACTGGTCGAGCGTGGTGGCGTTATCCTTCCAAGCCGCTTTGCGCGCCTGGCCCCTTTACGGGATGATGGGCGTGGCCAAGTCGGCGCTGGAAGGCCTGGTGCGTTACCTGGCTCTCGAGCTTGGTGAACGGAAAATTCGGGTCAATGCGATCTCGCCCGGGCCAGTCGAGACTCTCGCGGCTCTCGGCATCATCATCGCCTTCAGCCGCGATCCCGCGGCTCTCGAACAGCACCGCGGACGCCTCTTGAAAGACAGTATAGAATCAGTTACGAGAGAGCAGCCTGGTCTAAGAGACTCCGACGAGCTGGCGTGGGCCCGGCTGGTGTGGAGCCGTCTCCAGCAGGCCCTTGCCCTGCAATTTTGTCCGCTTCCGGAGCTGGTCTGCAAGGAAGATGTCGCCAACTGTGCACTGTTTCTCGGCAGCGATCTTTCCCGCAAGATTACGGGGCAGGTCATTCAACTTGACTGCGGTCTATCGAGTACGCTTATTCTGTAGCGCTCTCTCGAAGTGATGCCCGGACTTATGAATAACAGCGAAGCAGTCAAGACGGTTTGGCATAACGGAGAACCGCCCGTGAAACTCTACCGCGCGGTTCAGCTCCTGCTCGGTTGGACCCTCCGCTTCGCATTTCTGACGAGGCGTGACGGCGTGGAGAAGATACCGTCAAGAGGACCCGTCATTCTCGCCTCGAACCACCCGAGTTACCTGGATGCACCGCTGGTTGTCGCCTGCGTCCGCCGTCCGGTCTTCTACCTTGGGAAACACACGATTTTGAACAGTTCTTTTGGCTCCTTCTTCTTGAAAAGGCTGGGCGGGGGGATCCCGGTCGACGCCCAAACCGGCGGCAACCTGGACGCCCTGCAGGCGGGCCTGCGCGTGTTGAGCCGAGGATTCGCGCTCGGAATCTGCCCCGAGGGAACCCGCAGTCCGGACGGCAGGCTGATGCGCGGCAGAACCGGTGTCGCGATGTTCGCCTTCCGCACCGGCACCCCGGTTTACCCGGTGGCAATCGAAGGCACTTTTCGCGCTTGGCCGGTCAGAAGGAAGCTGCCACGCCTCTTCACCCCGACCGGGATTGTCGTCGGCGACCCGGTCACGGTCACCCGGGATGCGCGGGCGGCCGATGACCCCCGTCTCTGTCGTCAACTGACGGACGAGATCATGGCCCGACTCGGAAACCTGCTTGGCCTGCCTTACGAGCCCGCCTCGCTGCCCTTCCGCAAGGTCGACGGCTGAAACCGGCTGACCAGCTGACCAGCTGGCAGCGGGCAGCGGGCAGCGGTTTGCGGACGCCCGGCGACGCCGCTTTGGCCTGCGCAAGCTCGTTCGCCCATCGAGCACGGACTTCCGGCCTTCTGGAGCGCGGACATCTTGTCCGCACTGGGGCGGACGTCTCGTCCGCGCGGCGGGCATCTTGCCCGCCGTTGACGTTGTTCGATCTGCTGCGATCTCCGAGAACGCCGGGCAAGATGCCCGGCGGGCGGGCAGGATGCCCGCGAACCCAGTGCGGACGGGACGTCCGCGCTCCCGAAGGCCCGCCGGCCCCGGGTCTATTCCCCTTCCCATTTCACGATCTTCAGATCGAGGACGAATATCGCATAGATGACGGGCACCAGCAGCAGGGTGACAACCGTGGCGAGACTCAGCCCTCCGATCTGCGCGTAGCACATGGGCTCCCAGAGGGGTCCTCCGTGCAGGGCCAGAGGAATCAGCGCCGTAATGGTGGCCCCGACGGTGATGAGAACCGGCCGCAGTCGCATGATCCCGGCGTCAAGAAGCGCGCGCTGAAAGGACGCTCCCTCGGCATGTTTCTCCTCGATGAAATCGAACAGCACGATGATATGGCTGACGATTACGCCGATGAGACTGATGATCCCAAGAAACGCCATGAAACCGAACGGCGCGCCCATCACCCACAAAGCCCCGACGGCGCCCACCATTCCGAAAGGAATCGCCGCGAAAACGATCAAGGGCTTGATCGCGTGCTTGAACTGAAAAACCAACGCCAGGAAAATCGCGACTACCGAGATGAGCAAGACCAGTGCGAGGTCCAGGAACCCTTCCCGGCGCGCCTCTTCTTCGCCTCCGATTTCCATGCGGTATCCCGGGGGAAGCGATTCTTCGAACCGTTCGAGCGCCGGTCGCACGTCGGCCATCACCTCCGACGGAAGCGTGCCCTCTCCCGGCATGCAGGACACCGTGATCGTTCTGAACTGGTTCCTGCGCCTGAGTTTCTCGGTTTGCATCGAATAGGAAAACTGAGAGATCTGCCGGAGGGGCAGTTTCTGCGGGCCCTGGGACGAGTAAACGTACAGATTCTTGATGGCGTCCAGTCCGGCCCGCTCGTCCATCTGGAGCCTGGCCGCGACCGGTATCTGTTTGTCACCCTCGCGCAGAACCGTGAGCGGAAAGCCGCTGATTCCGGTAGCGGAGGCCAAGGCAACGTCGAGGTTGCTGATACCGGACAGGTTCGCACGGTCGGGATCGGTATGAAGCGCGACCGTGAACGCTTCATCCCCCCAGTCGTCGCGGACCCTTGCGGCCATCGGGCTGGACCTGAAGATGGTCTTCAACCCCTCGGACATCTGCCTCAGAGTGGCCATATCGGTGCCGGAGATCCGGACGGCGATCGGAAGACCGATAGCTTTGCCCGATTCGAGCTGTCGTACGTCCACGCGCGTCCCCGGAATCTGCGCAGACAGCGCCCTCTGCAACGGCTCGATCAGGTGTGCGGTCGCGTGCTTGTCCTGGACCTGGATGATGATCTGAGCGTAATTCAACTGCTGCAACTCCGGGCTGACCGAAAACCAGAAACGCGGTCCGCCGCCTCCGACGAACGTCGTGAGAGATTTCAGCAGGGGGCCTCCGGATTCGTGGGAGTGCTCCCGACCGAAATCTTCAACAACCTCCCGTATGATGTGCTCGGCACGCTCTGCGGCTCGGTCCGTTGAGGAAAACGGCGCATCCTCGGGTAACCAGACATCCACAAAGGACAAGTAAGACAAATCCTTGGGGAAGAACTGCATCTTGAGGCGGGACATGAAACCAACGCCCAGGGCTAAAAAGGCGAGCGAGCCGGCGACGACCAGCCACCGGTGTCCGATCGCCCACTTCCCCGCTCTATAGTAAAGTGTGGCGAACTTGCCGGACCTCATGATCTGCGTGTCCTCGACCCCCCCCGATTTCTGGGGTCGCAAGATGTAGTAGCCCAGAAACGGGATGAATGTCATCGAGACGATCCGCGAGGCCACAAGGGAACACGTCAAGACGATCGGGAGGCTGTAAAGAAACTCGCCGGTCGAACCCTTCAGGAGCAGAAACGGCAGATAGGCGACGATATTCGTGACCGTGGCGAACATGATCGCGGTTGCCAGCTTGGTGGGCCCGAGCCAGGCCGCCACCTCTCGGGGCTGCCCGCGCGCCAGACCCCGTTTGATGGCGTCGCCGGCCACGACCGGGTCATCGACCAGCAAACCAAGGGCGATAATCAACGTCGCGATCGACACTTGCTGGAGATCGATCCCCAGGACGTGCATCATCCCGAACGTCATAGCCAGCGTAATCGGGATCGAAAGGGCCATCAACAGAGCCGACCTCCACTCCCAGAACCCGATCAGCGAGACGAGGATGACCAGAATGATCGCCTCGTACAGGCTCTTCATGAAAAGACCGATGTTCTCTCGAACCTGAAGCGGCTGATCCGAGGTGCGAGCAAGGATGAGATCCGGCGGAAGCCTCGTCCCCAGCTCGGCCAGGGCCCGATCTACGGCCTGACCGAACTCATCGATCATCTCTCCAGAACGCATCTGGATCGACAGAGTCACGGCACGGGTGCGATGCCACTCGCCCTTCGTGTCCCGCCAGTTGTAAAAATTGAGGTAACGCGGCGGGGCGTTATAGCTTCGGAAAATATCGGCGATGTCGCGCAAGTAGACCGGAGACCCGGTCGGCGAAGAGGCCACAATCACGTCGCCGATTTCGCGCTCCGAGGTGAATTCACCCGAAGGCTGAATCGAGACGTTCTTTCCATCGACGTCCAGAAGCCCACCTGCCAGGGTGATGTTCCGCGCTCCCAGCACGCGGGGCAGAACACTGGGTGTCAGGCCGTAAGAGGCGAGCCGCTCCTGCGAGTACACCAGGAAGATCTTTTCGTCGAGAACACCCGAGCGGCTGATCTTGGACACCTGTGGCAGGGTCTTCAACGTACGGGCAATCAGGTCCGTGAACTGGTCCAACTCGCGATAGCTGTACTTCGCACCAGCCGCTTCCGCCAGCCGGGCTTCGGTGTCAGCAGGGTCACGAATCACTACGGGTTTCCAAATGTCGGGAATTTGGTCGGTCCTGAGGAACCGGTCGGCCAGGAAGCGCTCGACCCGGCCAAGGGTGGTCCGTTCATCAAGCGCTGTCTGGAAGTCCATTCCGACGAACCCTGAGCCTTCCAGCAGCCGGACGTCGCGCGCCCACTCAACCCCTTTGAGGTCGCTCACCAGCATGGTCAGCCGATCGTGGAGCGCTTCGGGCGAAACGGTGATCGGGAAACACTGGACCACGGTCACTCGGTCCGCCGTCTTCCCTTCGCCTGCCGCCTCACGCTGTCGCTCGATGGCTGAACGGATGGCCGAGGCCCGGAGGGAGACGTCGATGTCATTCGCTCCGGGGCTGGCCACGGTGAGCATCAGGGCCGCCGTGTCTCCAAAGTCCTTGATGAAGTGGATCGGGCCCGCCCCTTCCGGAAGGTCCCGAATGGAATCGAGCCTCAGCCGGATGTCGTCAAACTCCTTGCCGGTCTCCTTAATCTGCTCGTCCAGCTCGACGTAGACAATTGAGAGGCTCCCACGCGAGATCGATTCGATCTTGGTAACCTTGGAGTTCGAAGCAACCTGCGCCTCGATCTTGCTGGTAACCAGTTGCTCTATCTTCTCCGCCTGGGCACCAGGCCAGGGGGTGACCGCAACCGCCGTTCGTACTTGGGTTTCGGGGTCCTTGCGCTGAGGCATGCTCACATAGCTGTACAGGCCCCAGATGCAGGTCATCAGGAGGAGGACCCAGGAAATCTGGCGGGATTCAACGAAGAAGCGGGAGGTGTTGCGCGTCTTGGCGATCGTTTCGGCATCATGGCTCGATTTGGTCATAGCGGAAAGCCCCTCAACGTTCAGCCGGCTGTGGTCAGTCGCCAGTCGTCAGTGGTCAGTGGTCAGTCGTCAGTCGTCAGTCGTCAAGTAGTCAGTTGTCAGTCTTCCGCGCTACCAGGCGACGACCTGTACCGTGTCGCCGTCTTGAACCACGGTCGAGCCGGCCGTGACGACCTGTTCGCCCGAGCTCAAACCCTGGGTCACCGCCACACGGTTTCCATAGGTCTCGCCAAGAGACACTTCACGCATCCTGCAGACCTTCTTCGCGGCGTCGGCTTCAACCACAAAGACCGCGTACTTACCGGGATCCGACTTGGATCGGACTACCGAGTTAATCGGTATGACCGGGAGGCGCGCGGGGTTCTTTTGGCCGGCGAGAGTCAGTGAACAGATCATCCCGATCCGCAACAGCCGATCCTGGTTCACCAGGGCCACCTCGACATCGAAGATCCTGGTCCTGGGGTCGGCGGCCGGCGAAATCGAGATCACCCGCCCGTCGAATCTTCTCCCGGGCGCCGCATCGGCTGTCAGAGACACCGAGGAGCCGATCCGCAGCTGGGCAAGGTCCAGATCCGGAACGCCGAACGCGGCGCGAAGCGACTGAGTGTCGGCAATTACGAATGCCGGCCTGCCGGGGCCAACGAAGCTGCCAATTTCAACCAGTCGTTTGAGTACTGTGCCCGTGATCGGAGCGACCAGCAGGGTATCGTCCCTGGCCAGCTGTGCTTCGTGGACGAGCGCTTGGGCGCCGTTGAGTTTGGCCTGAATGGCGGCTATTTGAGACTCGACTGCCTGGACACGTGCCTCGCCGACCTCATGCTGCGTCTGGGCCGCTTCGTAATCACGCTTGGTGATGCTCTCGGTCTCGAAGAGGTTCTTCGACCTTGTCAGCTCTTCGCGAGCCCGGTCCAGGGCAGCCCGCGCCTCGCGCAGTTGAGCGTTGGCCGCTGCGTGGGCGGACTGGGCCTCCGACAGCTGCGCTTCGGCCTGCGTGACCTTGACGGAATACTCATCAGAGCGCAGCTCCGCCAGGCGTGTTCCCCGGGGAACGACATCGCCGGCCTGCAGCGGGCGAAGCCGCCCGTCTATCCCGGCCACCTGGTGAAGCCGGGTCACGTAGCCCGCGATCCTGAAACTGGTCTCTACCTGGGAAGCCGGCGTGATCGAGGCTGTGTAGCGGGCGGCTTGGTCCGGCGCCTGGAGTTCCACGGCTTGAATGCTCACCGGTACCGGTTGCTTCTCGGAATCCGCCCCAGCCTTCTGGCATCCGGCGGAGACCAGGAGAGGCAGCAGTCCGATCAACATCAGGTGTGCCCTTTGGCCTCGGGGCCGGTCAATCACAGCTGCGATTGCTGCGGAAGTAACCTGCACGAGAGCACGAACCCGCAATCGATGGTTTTTCATTGGTCTTCTCCAACAGCCTTTTCCAGATCTGCCTGGGCCATCCAGAAAGACAACAGGGCCTGTTCACGCTCGAAACGCGACCGCTCCAGCTCGGTCTGAGCCTGGAGTACTTCTTTGAGAAGCGAGGATTGTTGCTGGTACTTATTTGAGACGACGCGGACATTTTCAGCCGACCGCTCCTGACCCAACTGCGCGATTTTGAGGAGTTGCCTGGTCTGCTGCAGCTTGCGGTATCTTGCCTCGACGTCAATCGCTACCAGGCTGCGCGCTTCTTCCAGACCGCTTTGCGCCTGCTCGATGGTCAGGCTCTTTTCCGCCAGCTCTCTTCCTCGTCGTCCCCAGTCAAACACTTCCCACTTGAAGAGGATTCCTACGCTCGTGATGTGGGTCGGCAGCATCTCGTTGAAGTTGAGCGGAGAAAAGTAAGTGAGAGCCAGGCTCACTTCCGGGATGGCCTCGGAACGCTTGATCCGACGGTCCAGCTCCGCCTGTTTTCCCTTCAGCACAGCTTCGCGAATTTCGGGTCGCTGTTCGAGCGCCCTTTCCCGGAGCTGAGTAAGTTCCACACCCGGAAGACCGGGGTCGTCGGCCGCCGACACCGAAAACTGTGTATCGACCGCCCGTCCGAGCAGCAGGTTGAGCTGCTGTTTCTGCGTAGCCAGTTGGTCCTCGAGCACCAGCGCGTCATACTCGGTCTTCGCCAATCTCGTCTCCACGTCCAGACGGTCGGATTTCAGGGCGACTTTCTGCACGAAGTATTCCTGGGTAATCCTGTCCAGTTCGCGATAGAGCTCGATTCCCTGCCGGGTCGCGTCCAGCCCGCTCTGCGTAAGCAGGACCGCGAAATACGCCTTCTTCACGTCCGCAATGACCCTTTGGTGCTCGGCCCGCAGTTTCTGCTCGTTGATCTGCCTCTGGAGCTGAAGCTGGTCCAGGTTCAACCCGATCGCGTGCTGCTGCGTGAGCGGTTGGACCACCTGGGCGACAACCAGCGCCGTCGGGCTCTGCCCGGTCACAACGTGCGTGTCGACTGCAGGAACCGGGCCAATTCCTGGATATTGGCCGAACAGGCCGCGGCTGAAAAGGAAGTCAATATCCCTGAGCTGCTGAGCGGCGAGGACACTGACCTCGAAAAAAGGAAGCCGCCGGGTCCTGGCGCCCGCCATTTTCTCTGCCAGCTTGGCGCCTTCCAAGCGAATCCGGACGATTGCCGGGTTCGCTTCAGAAGCTTGCCGTAGCGCCTCAGACAGGGGCATCTCCGGCGCCAAGCCTTGGCCATGCAGATCGCTGGCGGAGCCCCCCACCTGAAGCCAAAGCGTCAACAGCGTGAGAAGAAACCGGACGGGAACTGGAGGGACAGGAGAACGGTGAGTCCTTGTCTTCGGCCCACGTTTTTCGGATTGAGATGTTTTTCTATGCACGGAGGAGCTCCAATTTGAGCCGCATCTTCACGTCATTGTCCACGTAGAGCGACCCGTGGTGTTGCTTGACCGGGTGGATCTCGGACCCTTCCAGCACGGTGCTCCTTTCCGGAATCGTGGAGTCGCCCTTCATCTCGAAGAGCAGGTCCGCCTTCTTCCACATGCCGTCCTGTTCGTCCCGGATCGTCATTTCGGTGAGGGTCTTCAGACCGTAGCCGAAGATCGACACGGAGGGAACCGAGCAGGTGGGGCCGAGCTCACGGCGGAAGCGATCGGCATCCTGCACCAGCGCCCGCTGGGTCTCGGACAGCCAACCGTTTTGAGTAAGTACATTGACCTTCTGCCCTCTGCGGTCCACCACGCAGGGGTAAGTGGGCAAAATCTGATAGGCGGACGGGAAGGTCGCCAGCACATTGCGAATTCGTTCACCCATGAGGCCGAACGGGAGAAGGTCAGGTCCGAGCATGAGGCTGCTGACCGCCTTCGGGACTCCGTAGTGCGGCCCGCCCAGGAACACGATTCGCTTGACCTTCGACTTCCCTCCCAGACAATCGACATAGTACCGACTGACCAGGCAACCCAGGCTGTGGGCGATCAGTGTGATCGGGCCTCGCGCCTCGGGAACCCGGGACTGCCAGGCTTCGATCGCCTGGCCGAGCTTGACGGCCGAAATCCTGTTGTCCCGCCTCCAGTCGTACGGGAACTCGAGGAGCGTCTTGCCCCGCTCGTAACCAAGCGTCTCCTCCAGGTGCTCGGTCAGACGGTTGTACTGGGCGAGCTTGATGACACCCTGGACCACCACAACCTCGCTCACCAACTGCCTTGCCTCGAGGGGACAGTTGTCCGACAGTTTTGCGATTTCCGGATTTGTCAGGATATACCGAGGATTGGGCCAGATCTTCTCGTTCCCCGCCCACAGTTCCGAGCCCATCATGCCCGGCACGAGGACTACCGGGTTCCGGTTGGCGACGTCCGATGGGGAGGGCAATTGACCACTCCCTGCCATAACGGTCATGTCTTGCGGCTCGAAGCCCTTCTTGAAAACCATCCGAACGCCACCGATTCGGAATGTGTCGCCGTCGTCCAGGACATGCTCGGTGACCCTCTGCCCCCGGAACCAGGTGCCGTTTGTGCTGTTCAGGTCGCGAAGCACGAAGGAATCGCCGCGGCACTCGATCAAAGCGTGCCGCCGGGACGAACCCGAAGTATTCAGAACCACCTCGTTTTTCGGGTCCCTCCCGATCCGGGTCGTGCCATCTTCCAGGCTCACTTCGCTTGTGCCGTTCGGTGTATGAACAACCAGGCGCGATTCGCGCGTATCGCTCACTTCAATCGGCAGCGCCTCGCTCTCGACTCCTTCAACTTCCTCGACGCTCGACCCGACGACGGTCAGGCTCATTTCCGGCGTCGGATCCTCCGCGACCGCCTCAAAACGCAGAACCCTGTCCCCCAGTCGAACCAAGTCTCCGTGATTCAGTTGGACTTCGGTGACCCTGCGGCCGTTTACCCAGGAGCCATTGGCCGAGCCAAGATCCGCAAGGATGCAGCGATCGCCGTTGCACTCGAGGCGAGCGTGGGAACGGGAGATCGTGCTGTCTGGAATGACAATGTCGTTGACTTGAGAGCGCCCGACGATTAGTTGCCCAGGGCGCAGAACAAATTCCTCGTCAGGCTTTCCAGCCTGCGACAAGACTAATTTCCCGGGACTGCCCGCGCCGTTCTCCATGCCGCCCCCCCTCGTTCGTTTTCGGGTGACCACGAAGCGAAAGGCCGTGAATACGGCCATTTGAACCAATGATGCGATTCTACAGCCAAGAAGTCAATAATCAATTTGTTGTTGTCTTATATGTGAAGTTGCGCCGGATTTGTGGCTTACTTAGTACAAGCGAGGTGACGAGTGCGGGCTTGCGCAGGGAAGAGGATTGGATGACTTCCTGAGGAAGGGCGGCGGCGGCGCCCGCGCGTCCAGGCCCACTTGATCGACAACAAACCGAAATGCCCTCCGCCTCTAGCTTTCGAGAGGTTTGACATGCCCAATCCAGGTAGAGCAGGCCGTGTTGCCCACACCTTCTACTTCAATACAGCCAATGCCTTGCTGTTCCTGTTCTCAGGGTCTAGAAAGACGCTTCACGAGGGCCGGTACAGCAGGACCAGGAAGAGGTGGACGAACTGGAACCGCGAGTACACCTGTTGCCCCGAGAGTTACGTACAACCTACTTCGGAACAGGAGATTTGTGAGGCCGTCGCCAAGGCCAGGCATCTGCGCGTAGTGGGAGGCGGACATTCTTTCAACTCTTCGCCGATTTCCGAGGAAATGCTGCTCTCGCTCGACAGGTACGACCGGATCCTGAATGTCGAGAAGGATCGAAAAGTAGTCAAAGTGCAGGCCGGCATCCGGCTTCGGGACCTGGGCGAAAAATTAACCGGTCTGGGGCTCGCACTTCCCTGTCTCGGGTCGACAAATGCGCAAAGCATCGCGGGACTTGTCTCGACCGATCTTCATGGCACCGGAAGAGACCACGGTTTCCTTTCAGAACAGGTCAATTCCCTGCGAATCGTTGACGCTTCCGGAAAAGCCCAGACATATCAGAAGGACTCTCCGGTTTTCCGGGCAGCCTTCGGTGGCATCGGCTGTGCCGGCGTCATAACGGAAGTCGAACTGCAATGCGTGGACGCCTTTCATCTCTGCAAGACCGTCAAGATCATCAGCCGCCAACAGGCTGAGAACTGCACGGATCAGCTGATTGCGGAGAATGACCACGTCAGTTTCTACTACGTCGGTTCGGTGAAGGCAGATTCGGTGCGCATGAATTGTTGGAACCGGACTTCCGAGCCCTGCTCCCGATCGAAGACCCTGAACAAGCTCTCCACCGAATTGGGCGACATGCTGTACTCCGGTTACATCTTTGGCTTCGCACATTCTGTTCACATGCAGGACAGCGCACACAGGCTGGCCGCACGCCTCGTGCCGGTTGCCTACAAGAGCCCGGGCTTTGTCGCGGAGTGGCACCGCAGTTTTCCGCGAAAGCTGTTCTTCTCGCATGACGAGATAGAGTTCGGCGTCCCCTACGAGAACTGGCGTGCCTGCATCAACGAGATACTCCAGTTGCTCGAATCACACCGTTACCTGAGCGTCGTCGAAGTGCGCTTTACTCCAGACCGCTCCCTCGCGCTCCTCGGGCCGGGAGTCGGGCGCCGCACCTGTTACATCGAGCTTGCTCCGACGATGTCGCTCAATCGCGACCTCGTCTTCAGCCGCGCCGAACAGATCTTCGTCAAGTATGGCGGGCAGCCGCACCTCGGGAAGAAAACGTACCTGAAGGAGCAAGACCTGCAGACTATTTACGGAGAGCGGTTCAAGCAGTTCAAGAGGGTGCGCAAAGCTCAAGACCCAACCGGGAAGTTCTTGAACAAGTTTACCCAGCCACTCTTCGGAGAATAGAACCGGATGTTCCGGCTCCCGGGCATTCGAACCGGGGACCTACTCTTCACTGAACCTCCTTAACGCGGGAGTTTTTTCAATGCTGGTGATTTTCAGTGACATTCACTTCAGCGACGGTACCCTTGATCCTTTCAACGTACCCGCCTACGCCTTTCGCATCGTCGTCGACCATTTGAGGGCTATCCTGGAACGTCCGGTCAGTCGCATCAAGGACGTCGAGATTGTCCTGCTCGGGGACATCTTTGACCTGCTCCGCAGTGAGAAGTGGACCCCGACCAGCCCGTCTGACCCCATGCCCTGGTCGCCGCTCGAGCAACCTCTTGAAAGCAGGATCGATAGCATATTGGAAGCCGTGCTCGAGAAGAACGCCGAGGCGGTCAACGTCATGAGCAACATGGGAGCTCAACTCGGCAGAGAGGTGTCGCTGCGTTACCTGCCGGGCAACCACGATCGGGCTCTCAACAAGTTTCCCGGTACCCGGGAGAAGTTGGTCCGCCGCCTCAAGCTGAATCACGATCCGGCCTTCCCCTTCGAACTCTGCGCCGTCTTTCCCCGGTACAACCTCCTCGTCGAGCACGGCGACCGGATGGATCCTTTCAACTGCGAAGGACCGAAGAACCACTCCTGCTTCGGAGATGCTTTCCTCATCTTCGTGATCAACAACTTCTTCCTCTATTTCCGGGAATCCTTGAAGGAAATGAACCTTCAAGCGGACGACTGGATTCTGCACGCGGTCGAGGAGGTGGACTTTGTGCGTCCGAAGTGGGCAACCGTGGTTTGGTTGCAGGACCTCATCAGCCGGATTGAGGACAACCGCATACAACACGCGCTCCTGCAGTCTTGGAAGCGCGCCCTGAACGAATTCCTCGCCGTGGATTTCGAGAAATCAGGCCTTACGCCCGACCCGCAGGTCATGTGGCTGCTCAGTCAACTCGTCCAGGCAGGACCTTCGCTCCTGGAGGACCGCAACGTCCAGAGGATGCTGGTGGAAAGCGACGATGCACACATCCGGTCTGCGGAAGAGGAGATCAGCCGGCGGCCGGGGACCGTTGAATTCGTGGTTCACGGGCACACCCACAACGCACGCCACGTTCCCCTGTCAACCAACGGAAACCGGCCCCAGGTTTACTTCAATAGCGGGGCGTGGAGGCAGACGATAAACTTGGTTCCATCTCCGATTTCCGACACCAGGCTGCTGGTCCCTTGGCAGGAGATGAGTTTCCTGGTCTTTTATGACCCGGAAGAGAGTTTCGCGCTGAACAAGCGGTATCGCTACGAAATGTGGCGAGGACTGCGCAGCTAAGAAGGCTTCGAAGTTAATTCGCGGGTGCTCCCGAAGGGAGACAACATAGGACCCCGGGACAGGGGCGGTGCGAAAATCCGGCGAAGCTGTCATACTTCGCGGCTGGAGGCGCACCCATGCGGTTTTCGCGGCTTGCCACAGTTACTTCCGTCTGGTTCTGCTCTTTGGCGCTGCTTCACGCCGGCGAGACGAAGAACGTCATCCTTGTTTCAGCCGACGGGCTGCGCTCGGAAGAGCTCTTTGCAGGGTTCGATCGAAGCCTGGTTGAAAAACCTGACTCGCCACTCGTGAAGAAATATCACCTCGCGACGCCCGAGCAGCGACGCACGCGGCTACTCCCCTTTTTCTGGCGAGAGTTCGGGACAAACGGGGTCATCATCGGAAACCGGTCCAAAGGAAGCACATTCAGGCTGAGGAACCCTCACCGGTTCTCGTACCCCGGGTACGCCGAGATCCTGACCGGACAGTATCTCGAGGCCATTTCGAGCAACGATCCGGTGAGGATCCCGCGAGAAACCGTGCTCGAATACGTCGCTCGGCAGCTGTCCTTGCCTCCGACCGGTGTTGCGCTGTTTGGCGCGTGGGACATCCTCCACTACGCGGCCGCCAAGACCGAGGGAGCCATAACCGCGAATTCCGGCTATAAGCGGCTCCCGCCTTCTTTCGAGGGCAGCCCCCTTGCAGAGTGGGACCGTCTCCAGTTCGATATCCTTACTCCCTGGGACTCCGTTCGCGATGACGCGGTCACTTTTAACCTGGCGCTCGAGTACCTGAAGCTCCACAAGCCCCGGTTACTGTACATCGCTCTCGGGCAACCCGACGATTGGTCACACGACGGGCGGTACGACCGGGCACTGCAATCGATCGAGCATCTCGACCGCTGCCTGCAAACCCTGTGGACCACGCTTCAGAGCCTTCCCGAGTATCGCGGGAACACCACGCTCATCGTTACCACGGACCACGGCCGGGGCACCAGCCGCAAGTCGTGGAAGAGTCACGGCAAGGACGTCAAGGGAGCGGAATTTGTCTGGCTGGCAACGCTTGGTCCCGATACGCCAGGCATCGGCGAACTGAGCTCCGGCTCCTACTACCAGGACCAGACAGCCGCAACGATCCTGCGTCTGCTCGAACTCGACTCGAAGGACTTCAACCCGATGGCAGGCGCTCCAATCGACGCGGTCTTCAAATAGCGAGCACGTACCCGCCTGCTGCGGGTGGTCAAGCTCATTTACGATGCCCGACCGAGAGCATATCCTCGCGCCGTGCTCGGGCAACCGCCGTCAGAGCCGCGCACGCAGCGCTTTTCAGCGGAGTAAGCGGGTTCTGCCGCCAGCGGGGGGCAGCAGCGCTTGCCGGTAAACGTAGGTCCGACTTCCAAGTCGGACACTACAGACCGCCAGCAACACCGAGCCAGCTGGCCGCATGCCGAATGTCCGACTTCCAAGTCGGACCAACGAGAGATTCCCAGAAGCTGCTACACCGAGCCAGCCGACGGGTCGGACACTACACACTTTCCGCGAATTTGGCAGTCAAAAAGAACCCGCTTACTCCGCTGGAAAGTGCTGCGAGGGTGTTGAAAAGTCAACTCTTCTATTATCCATTGAATTCCTTGATCGCGTCGATCAGCGCGACCAGGTTCTCGACGGGTGTCCGAGCTTGCACGTTGTGCACGGACGTAAAAACGAAGCCTCCGTCCTGCGCAAACGTCTCGCATCTTTCGAGTACCTGTTTCCGCACGTCTTCAGGGCGCCCGAATGCGAGCACTGTCTGGGTCTCCACGCCTCCTCCCCAGAACACGACCTGCCTGCCGTACCTCTCCTTGAGCACCCGGGGATCCATTCCGGCGGCCGAGCACTGGACTGGGTTCAGAATGTCGAATCCGGCCTCAAGGAAAGACGAAATCAAGTTCTCCACCGCCCCGCACGAGTGTTTGAAGGTCTTCCACGGCGTATTCGCGTGGATCCAGTCGTTGATTCGCCGGTAGTACGGCATCCAAAGCTCCTTAAACGTCGCGATCGAGCAGAATTGACCAGTCTGGGTGCCAAAATCCGTACCGCAGATCACGGCCACATCGACGAGGTCCTTGACTCTCTCAGCGATCGCCGCCAGATTTGCGAGCGCGACATCGCATTGACCTGCGAAAACCTTCTCGATGTAGTCCCGCCGGGTAACTATCGACATATACCACTCGGCGACGTCGCGTATCCCCTTTGGATGAGGCAGGCCGACGCCCGGCACCCAGGCGATATCGCCGAAAGCGGTTCCGCCGAGACTCGCCACTACTGCCCGTCCGGTTGCGCGAGCCCTGCGTGCCTCGTTTTCGAGGTAAACGAGATCCGCTTCGCCCAGAACCGTGAATTCTTCGAGATTGTCGGCCGGGTCCAGCGCATCTTCATCGATGGGATCCTGCCGGATAATTGCGTCGAAGAAATAGCCGCCGGCGGGCATCCGGGCGCTGGGAGGCAGGGTTGGATCGCCCCGAGGATGCATCAGGGTGTCGCCGTTCGGGTCGCGGGTCACGTTGAAACCGCCGGGGACGAGGACGTCGAGTCCGTCGTCCATCCGCCACGGTTTCCACCCCTCGTTCGCGAAACCAAAGCGGTTCACGCGACGGAAAACGCTCTCGGTGTCGATCCCGACGATCCGTTTCAAGTCCTCGTCCACCTCGCCCAGCATCTGCCCGGGATCTACGACCCGAACCGGCCTCTTTTCGAGCCCGTAATAGTCCCTGAGGGCGGCCACGCTGCTCGCGTGCATTCCTGTGACAGCCGAGCCGCCAAAATCAACGGGCACCCGATCCGGGGGGAGGTGCCCGAGGGTAGTCAGTACGCGCTCGCGGCTGGTCATAGACAGTATTTTAGACAGGATTAACAGGATTAACAGGATTGACAGGATTGTTGTCTGAAAATCCTGAGAATCCTGTTAATCCTGTCCAGATTCAGCCTTTTTTAGCGATTGAAGGAACTCTACTTTGCGTATCAACTCGGGATTGTCGGGGGCCAGCTTGATCGCCTCCTGGAACGCCGCGATTGCGCGATCGGGGTTTCCGGACCGCTCATGAGCCTCACCCAGTTCCTGACGCGCCTTCCAGGATCGCGGGTCCTCGGCGGCATTGACCTCCAGCACTCGGATCCCGTCTTCCATGCGGCCATCGGAGAGCAATCTTCGGCCGAGACGGATCATTTCATCCTCGCTGATGTCTATCGGATGCGCGCGTCGAAGGCTGCCCTTGATCTCGTAGAACCTCTTGGTGAAGTAGTCGATACCCTCCCGGTCGATCATCCTGTAGAAGACCTCGAACCCGGACATCTGGGTGGCCTGCTGTTTGAACACTCGCGCGGCCGTCGTCTCGATTTTGAACAGCGACGGTATCGCATGCTCCTGCCGCCCTTTCTTGAGCTCCTCGACAAGGTCAAATACGACCGGGTCTTCAAAATTGTGGAAGTTGTAAAGGTAAACGCGACGCTTCCCGAGATCGCAGATCGTGGAATAGGTCGTCGGATTGACGGTCTCCACGTGGGTGGCGGACAACGTGGCGCGAACGAGATCCAGCGAGACACCTTGGCTTGCCCGGATCATCTGGTCGACCATCTTGTAGCGCAGACAGGGGTAATCCTCGAACTTTGCGAAATTCGACTGGACGAAATTCGTGCTGATCTGGTAATTGCCTGTTCGCCGCAGCAACTGGAGTTTCCCCTGACCCCACTCGACGACGGCTGAGTTCCCGGCCGCATCGGCAATCGGGATCTTCCCTTTTTCAAGCGACGGGACGTTGTTCGACTCGAAGAATTTCAGCGCCTCGTCCACCGTGGCACAATGAGCCAGCAGATGATCGAGGACGGCTCCCTGGAACGTGGGCTTGGAAGGGTCTTCCGTCCAGCCGGTTTCCGCCAGGCCATTGCCGTCCACAAAGAGTCCCTGGTCATTCATGCCTCCTTGAGCGAGGCTGAAGCCCGAGCCGTGGCCCCAACACACGCGACCATATTCGCCGGCTGCCGGCGGGTAGAACCAGATCCACGTGTCGATATCGCGCCAGTCTTCGTTGTTACCCGCCAGGTGCAGCCCGTCCTTGGAAACCATGACGATCGTGCAGGCATAAGCAGGATTCAAAATACCGGCTAACGGACAAACGACCAACACCACTAACACCCAAGCCAAAGCATTCTTCATATCTATCCCTCCGGCTGGCTACTTAGTGGCCGAAGCGCGAGAGAAGTTCCCTCAGCTCCACGGCTTTGCGTCCGCCAGTAAGCCCTGGAGGTCCCTGATGCCGACACCGGGCCCCGAGGGGATCGTCATCTTTCCGTCCTTGATTGCGATCGCGGGGTCAAACCAGGCGCCGTATTTCTCGGTCCCCAGCTTGTATTCCTGGTACCGACCGGGATCCTTGATGCAGGACGCGAAGTGCAGCATGTAGACAAATCCGAACCCCCCGGAGATATGGACCGTTGTCGACATGGCTGCCACGTCTGCCATTCGCGCGACTCGGACCGAGCGGATCAGGCCCCCATAGTACTGGAGGTCCGGCTGAACGATGTCGACACCCCGATTGGCGATCATCCACCGGAACCGCCAGTCGCTGTATTCCTGTTCGCCCCCGGCGACCGGAATCGCCAGGGTATCAGCCACCTTCTTCGTATCTTCGAGGTGATCGAAGGGACACGGCTCTTCGTAGTAGACCGCGTTGATGTCCTCGAGCATGCGTCCGATTTCGATCGCCTGCGGGGGATCGTAGGAACTGTTCGAATCGGCATGAATGTCGATCCGACTACCAAGAGTCTTGCGCGCGAGCGGAATCAAAGCGCGCGTCCGGCCCGGCATCGCATCTGCGTTTCGACTCATCCGCCCCCCGATGCGGAATTTTACGGCGAGCGCCCCCGACTTCTCCAGAAGCGTCCGCAGGTACTCGACCTCCTGTTCCGGCGTGCTGTCGCGACGCCCGCTCGCAATGTAAAACGCGACCTCTTTTCGGAGGACATCACCGAGCAAGGCCCCCATCGGCTTATTGGCGATCCGGCCCAGCATGTCGAGAATCGCGAACTCGACCCACGCCTGTGCGCTCCAGAAAGCAAGCCCGTACAGCTTATAGTTCGACTGCCATCGATAGAGCTCCCAGAGGAGGTTCTCGAGGTCACGGGCGTCTTTACCGATGAAGAATGGAATCACGTGATCGGCGAGAATCGGGTAGAACACCTTCGCGCGTCCGGGCTGGGGAAGCGAAATTCCTTCCGCGCCGTCCTTCGAGCGGACGTGGACCAGCACTTCGTCTCCCTTAATGAGCAGCCGGATCGAATCGATAACGACGGCATTCGGCAGGCCGTCGCGCTTCAGAACCGGCCGGGCTGCAGCTCGATCCAGATCCTCGAGCGCCGCCGCTCGTTTGGCACCAGACTGGCGGGCAGCCAGGCCGGCATTCCCGCTCAAGCCCGATCCGACCAGTCCCGCAGAAGCGGCGAGCATTCGTCGTCGGTTGACTCTCATCTCGTCCTCCCTGACTCGAGGGTCTCTTCCGGTAGGTCCGAGTTCCAGGTCGGACTCTGCCGATTCGGCCAGGTATTGTCAAACAAGGCAGTGTCCGACCTGGAAGTCGGACCGACGGGAAGGCACTTGTCCTTTTCCGCCACCCCGGCCTGGAAGTGGTACAAAAGAATCCCGTAGCCGACGCCCGCCTCGTCAGCAGTGCGCCCCACCTGAAACGCCATGAATCGACCGTTGGTGGCTACAACCGGGTTGGACGCCTTCCATCCCTCGTGGTCGTTGAATGTCGTCAGCCTTGTGAGGCTTTTCCCGGTCCCATCCATCCGCAGTTTCCAGATGTCGATGTTGCGAAAGCTGGGCCCGTCGCCAAAAACCCGTGACTGGTGATCGCTTTCGATGCAGGTGTGGATTCCATCGGGGAAAATGCCTTCCGCCTCGTTGTAGAAACCGATCGCCCCCGACTGGTTCTCCGCCTTGCGAGTGGCAAGATCGAGCGTCCAGGCACTCGCTTTTCCCTCTCGCTCATAGCAGCTGAAGGTCATCTTCCGATCCTTGTCGAAGAAGTCCTGTGCCTCCAGAAAGCATTCCGGCCCTTTGCTGTCGTAGACCAGTTCAAGATTCTTCAGGCCGGGCTTGTCACCGGTCGGGTCCACCTCGGCAACAAACAGGCGCGTTGCACCCTCGGGGATGGATGGGTCCTGTGCCCGCCCGATCGAGAATCCGATCTTCATCGACGTCTTCGAGATCGCGGCGCCTTCGCTCATCTTCTGACCGAGCTTCACCGGCTTGGATCCCGGCTTTTGGCTAAGGTACCAGAGCTCGTTGTCTCGCGAGCGGCTGGTCCGGATGTCCTGAAAACGCTCAGGGCCAATCAGGATGTAATCCCCGGTAGGAAGATGCATGACACGCAGGAACGCCGCGCCAGGGATGTTGCAGGTCAAGCAACGGATGGCGCGCGTTTTCAGATCGATGACGAAGGCGTCGCCGAAGCTCTTGGCCATAAAGGCCACTCGCTGGTTGTCCGGCGAGAAATCGGCCCGCTCCCCAAAGTGGGTCAGCACTTCGATGTTAGCTGGCAGCGCGTCGAGTGGGTTTGCCTGTTTGCGCTGGCCAGACGCCGGCGACACAGTCAGCAGCAGCACAGTTAGAACCAAGCAGAGACGCATGGGTAACTCCTCTCGAAAACAGGGCTCAGTGAAGCAGAAGCCTAAATGGACGAACGTGCGATCTGTAATGGGCGCCGTTCTCGCGCCAGCTGCCGGAAAACTGGAGCCAGCCGGTGATGGTCCCGTCTGCCTGCTTCACCCATTTGAGCGGGAGCCTCGGGCAGTAAGGACTAGTCTGGGCATCCTCCCAGTTCACCTCGTGGTGGACCAGAAAAAAAGGCCCCCACGGCTCCTTTGCTTCGTAAACAAACAACTCGCTCCCATCTTCCGGCGAGAAATCCTTCTTGAGGCGCCAGGTCAGCAGCAGGTATCTCTTGATCGACAGCAGGTAAACCATTTCCGGCAGGCTGATCTGTCGTTCGCGTGTCAGTACCGGTTTGGACTGCTCGAGATCGCTGGTCCAGGCTGGTTCTCCAGCTGCCGAAAAACCGGAGACCCACTGCCAAGCCCCGGCATCCAGAATTCGACCCTTGGGCACGCGGCCCAACCTAAGGTTCGATCCGTTGTCCCATTGGTCGGCCGACACGGCGTAGACGAAGTCGTCCCGGGCATCCCGGTTGTTCTGGCCGAAATTTACGAAGGCAGGACCGCCAAACAGAGAGCCGGGGAACATTGGGCTTTGAATAACGCGCTTTTCGGGCTGCCACGTCAGGCCGTGGTCGGGCGACGCCACGATGACCGCGTCGCTGCCATGCTGACTCTTGGACCCGTGAACCGGCGGTTTCTTCCCCAGAAGATTCTGAAAAGCAAGGTAAAGGACACCATCGACACATATCATGCCGCTCGGCTTTGGCCCTTCTCCGCCGTTGCCGATATAGTCCTGCATCTCGTTGACCTTGCTGATGGAGTAGTTCGGCGGCTCGCCGGTGAACCTTTCCACGTCCAAGCCGGTCGCTTTCTGGCCCCAGTGCGGGTCTCCCGAAGAGGTGTAGATACCGCCGTCATCCGCCCAGGTCATCGGGAACGTGTCCCCACGCTTGGCCGGCCCCGCACCGGCGAACCAGATCTTATAGGTGTCTCCGAGTGTGGACTTGTCCTCAGTGGCGGTCGGGGCCGGGTACGGGACGGCGCGGCCGAGCCAGGCAATTCCCTTGACGGCTGCGGTCGCCTGCTCAGATGGGAGACTTACCTGCGTTGCTCGCGCCGGACCGGTGGCGGCCAGCGAATCGGAAGGACTCGGAATGAATGCGAGGATGACCAAAAGGAGCAAAGAAGCCAAACCAATCCGCCCTCCAGAATCGAACATCTTGACGCCGATCATGCACGTTCGGAGAAGGGGTTTCAAGGTCATTCAGACTTGTCCTGAAAGGACTAGGCAGGCAGGGCAGCCCGGGGTACCTGAAAATCGGTACCCCGGGCTGACTTGCCTGTGCGATCTCAGGATAGAAACGGCCAAGCTAAACGCTTTTGGTGTCGCGGATAACTCGTTGCCTTTTCAGCAATTGTGCGACACAATACCGCCAGCAACCGAGGGCCTCGCTGTTACGCGCGCAGGTCCAGGGGAGGTGTCTTGTGAGCCCAAGAACCCGCCTTATTCTCTCTGTTTTGTTCGTTCTATTAGTTTTCCCGTTCGCAACTGCCCTGGTGGCCCAGATTGATCCAGTGGGCGAGATTACGCTGAACCCGAGCGGCGGCAGTTTCCGAGGAGTGGCGGAAAAGGACGGATTCGCGTATGTCGCAACCAGTTATGGGGACTTTGCCGTTTTTGACGTCCGGTCGTTAAGCATCGAGGGACCCTTTAGGACTTTCAACTCCCCGTTGAGTCGCCAGAATCTGGACGAAACGGACGGCGTCGTGCGCTACGGCAACTTTCTGTACGTCTTCGGATGGGGGATCAGGGTCTTCGATATAACAAACCCGGCCAACCCGGTCGCTGGCGTCCACCTGACCGACTACAGTCTCGCGAACCTCGTGCGAAGCGGTGACTACCTGTTTGGCGTCGGCGCCGACAGGTTGGTGGTCTACTCGATTTCGAATCCTTCTAACCCCTCCCTCGTCGCCACGACAACGCTTGGGGGGAGGTATGGTTTCGCTGTTACAAATCAAGGCGAGCATGTTTACGTCGGGGAGCTCGTGTCATCCGAACCGAAGTACCAAGGATTGCGGGTTTTCGCCTGGAATGGAGGTAGTACGCTGACAAGCGTCTTCGAACAGGCCACGGAACGAGCTCCTTACCATCTTTTCGTGCTCGGATCGTATCTCATTGACACCGATGGACACGGAGTGCGCACCTGGAGCCTTGCCGATCCCGCCCGACCTGTCATGGTGCTCGAGAAACCGGCAGCCGGGCGTGCGGCGCTTCGGTGGCGAAATTTGTTGATCACGAACGGTCGCGTTCTCAAGCTGCATGGTCCCTTGCTGGAGGACTTCTCGACCTTCACGGCAGGAGGATCACAGGGCGACGGTTTTCCCTTCGGCGCAGCGGGCAACGCGGACTTTTTCTTTATCGGCCAACAGAGCCGAGTGCTCGTCCTCACGACTCCTCCGACGCTCGTCTTTCCTCAGTACGCAAACGGCCTCACGGGTGATACGCGCAACCGCTCACGCATAATCCTGCGCAATGAGGGCTCCGCACAGACAAGCGGCTCACTCCGTTTTTTGGACGGTACCGGCGCCCCCAACCCCATCTGGATTGGCGGCGAGACGAAATCCGAGGCGCCCTATTCCATACCCGCGGGAGGCACATTCCAGCTGCTCACGGACGGCACCGGTGCGCTGCGTTTTGGCCCGCTCGAAGTGCGATCGGACGTGGTCGACAGCGAGATTCGAGGGACGGAGATTTTCGACCTTCTCGGATACAGTGCATCGGTCCAGGAGGCGCCCCTTTCCAAAATTCACGTCGCTTTTGTGAGCTGGTCAACGACCGAGAACACCGCGCTGGCAATGTACAATCCCAGTCTCACGACCGCGGTCCAAGTCCGTGCCGAGCTGTACAGCAAGGCCGGCACCTCGGCCACGGGACCCCAGATAGTCGACCTGGCCGCACGACACCAGACGTCGATCTTTGTTGACGATCCGACGCTCTTTCAATCTCATCTTGGCGGGGTCGGTGGGAGTTTCGAAGGGACTCTCAAGTTGACCGTGATCAACGGAGGACCGATTTCAGTCGCTTCTCTCATCCAGAACAGGGGCAACGGCTCCCTTCTGGTGGTGCCCGTTGCATCCACGGTAGTCGGGCCGTAGGCCGGACGATTCGAAGCAGGTCATTTCTCCGCTTTGCCCAAGTCTGCTTCGGTGTCTCTCTTGAAGTCGAGGGTCAGGTAATCGAACGCGATCGGGAGAGACAGCTCCAGACGGCTGATGAGCTGGACGCCTGCGGTTGCCCGCACAGGTCTACACTCGAGCAGGTGGCCGCCTCGAGTCCGGTCCGACGACAGAAAGTGCAGGTGGAGGCCGGGGACACTCAGGGAGCTCAGGAAGCTCGGTGTGTAGAAACCGACGAGGCTGCCCTCCAGGTTTTGAAACTCAAAGGTCGGCTGTTCCTTCGCCACCTCGGCCAATGGCCGATAGTTCTCCTGACGAGGGACCGACCGGGTCCTCACGTATGAAAAATATCCGTCGATTCGCATCGCATAAAAAATATTCGGGGATGGCAGCAGCCGCTCGATGAACTGTCCGAATTCCGTGTAATCCATCGGCTGCGCGATCGTGTCAAAACTAAGCGGCCGGTAGTGCGTGACGCAGGCGAATGGAGTGAGGACGTCTTCCTCGACAAGCGTCACCGCACCAATATCGTCGACTCGGAAAGTCTGACCTTCGATCAGGATCATCTCGCCGTCGAGGTGACTGAACGTCCCCAAGCCAAAATCACCGTGCTCCTTGACAGCCGACATCCGGACAGGCAGATCGTAGAGCCCCTCAACCAAGGCATTCACGGGAGCGCACAGGTAAAGGGCCGAGGATGCGTCACTTATTCTCATGGGTGTATTGTCACCTGTTTCTTATCCAGGGGTTACAGGGAACTTTTCCCCGGACGACTCGGCTTTCGTAGGTCCCACTTCCAAGCGGGACTCTGGAGTTTTTACATTTCCTATTGTGTCCGACTTGGAAGTCGGATCAACGGGACTCTGCCCATCCGGGTCGTCGAGCAGAACAGAACCGCAAACGGAGCGTCGTTCGCGAAGTGCGCGGATCGTCACCGGAAGCAACCAGCTCCGGGCCAGGCGTTGCTTACGGCTACAATCCGCGCACTTCGCGAAAAGCGCTCCGTTTGCGGTTCTGTACCGCTCGGCAGAGGCTGCATCGTGCCCTGAGCGCGATCAGGATGTCCGACTTGGCAGTCGGACCTACGTCGACCTTGCCTTGTCCCAACGGTCGGAAGCGTATTTGCTTGCAGTTCTGCCAAGGAAAGGAGGACGACATGGCAAAGTGTGAAGTTTGTGGAAACGATTACGATAAAAGCTTCGAGGTACGATACCGCGGCAAGTCTCACATCTTCGACAGCTTCGAGTGCGCAATCCACGGTCTTGCGCCGCAATGCGACCACTGCGGCTGCAGGATCATCGGGCACGGAATCGAATCGGAAGATTCGTTCTTCTGCTGCGCGAACTGCGCGAAACATGCCGGCGTTGCCGCGGCGCGAGATCGCGTCTAGCCCGTCATAGGAGCGGAGGCCACCCACAAAGCCCGGCTGCTTTTCGTAGGTCCGACTTGGAAGTCGGACCTACGTCTGCACGACAGGCTCCTCGGTGTAGATCTTCCTACACTCCTGGATCAGTAGATGTCAAAGCCGACCTTGAGCCACAGGGTCCGGCCCGGTTCGTTGACGCGAGTCGTCTGTATGAAACCGGGGAGCATCACCCCGGCTTGACTGATGTGCTCTGCGTAGGCTCGATCCAGCAGGTTGTCGATTCCCCCGCTGACGAGGAGATCCCTCCTGACGCGATAACCTCCGTTGAGCGAGAAGATACAGAACCCACCGGTGGGGCCAAGGTCCATCCCATTCACGACGATGTTCCCAAACCCGATTGCGACGCGATCCTGCGGTCCCACGAACCGCGCCAGAGCACCAGTGGAGAACCGGTCGTCTTCGTAGATGAGTCCCAACCGCGCTTCGATCGGTGGCTGCTGAGCGAGCGGGGTGCCGTCGGTGTCGTTGTTTGACCGCACGAATGCGACCGTCGCGTCTGCCCGCAGATGCTCCCTAAACCGGCGGGCGATTTCCGCTTCCAACCCCATGGTTGTCACGTCGACGTTGCGCGTGACCGTTGGCGACGGTTTCCACCGTATCAGGATATAGTCCTGCACCTTGCCGTAGAACGTGGAGACGGAGCCGGTCCAACCCCTGGATCTCCAGAGCAGACCTGTGTCGAGCTGGGTGGTCTTTTCGGGCCGGGTGGTCAGGAAGGAGCTCTTCAGAGTAATGGGGTCCTGCTTCAGCCTCTCCCAGTAGTCGGGAAATCGTTCTGCGTGCCCCACTCCGGCAAACAAGGTGCTCGATCCACCGTGCAGGTCGACCTCGAGCCGGCCGAAGCCGGTCGCGAGCGTCCTTCGGTCGATTGCGCCGCTCGTGTCATTCCGAAGGGGCGAGGCTCCCGGGCACATCGTGGTCGCGACGCAGGCGCGGCTATCCACGGACTCATGTTCGTCCGCCCGAAAACCGCCGATCAGACGACTGCGAGGACTCAGGAATCGGGTGGCTTCTGCGAAAAACCCGAACTGGCTGAACCGCATGTCTTCCATCCGGGGGGAGCCAAGATAAGCATCGGTGGCGAGATCAGCCGACGCTTTCGCCATCGCGCTGCGGCCGCGGTGGAAGTCGTGCCGGGTGTCCCCTCCCAGGACAATCAGGGTTGGATTCCCGACCTGCAGCGTGACGGCAAAGCGGCCTCCCATGGTCCGGCGGTCGGGGTTCATGCCCGAAAACGTGGTGCCGGGAGTGCGGAGGCTGTAGTTATCCATTACATGGTCGACATAGTTGTAGTAAGACTGGGCCTCGATCTTGCCGATCCAGGAAGTAAGGTTTTGCCTTTCGAACCGGAGGCCGATATTGTCACGAGCGAAACGAGGGCCATCCATGGCTCGGTCGGCGTAAGCCGCGCGCCCATCGCTCTGAGCCAACGAGAGTTCGAGGCGAGTGTTTTCGCCGGGAGTCCAACCGAAGGCCGCGTTACCGCTCCAGCGCGTATAAAGCGAATGCACGGCGGAGTTGTTCCCGTCCCGGTAGTCGCTGGTATGCGAGCGAGTGCCGACGGCCTGAGCGTAGCCACGGGGCGTGAGCGCGCGGACATCAATCATTTCGTCATGGCGTCCGAAGCTGCCGACCGTCAAGGAGGTGTGGAGCTCAATCTTTGTGGTCTCCACTCGTTTCAGGTCCCGCTCGAAAAGCACGGCGCCGGCCGAGATGTCCGGACCGTACTGCACGCTTTGGGGACCTTTGATTACGGTTATGCGATCGTAGGCGCCGGGAAACACGTACGCGGTTGGGGGGTCCATCCGTCCTCCGCATCCCCCGAAAATGTGGGATCCGTCGACCACGATGCCCAGGCGGGAGCCTGACATCCCCCGAAAAACCGGGTCTCCGTCCGCGCCACCCTTGCGAATGACCGAAAAACCGGGAATAGTCTTGAGATAGTCGGCGCCGTCATGGGCGGGAATTGGCTGTCGGGGCGCGCGCGGATCGGTTTCCACAACCAGCGGCCTGTCCATCGCCGGCGCCGTCACTACAACAACCGTTTCCTTCCGTTCGAGGCTCATCGCCAGGTCGACCCGGACTTCCGCCCCGGCGGCGATCACGATTTCGCGCCGGATGACAGTCTCGAATCCGGGTGATGCGCCTGAAACCTGATAGCGGCCCGCCGGTACCGATTCGAAAACGTATCTCCCTGCCTGGTCCGTAACGGTCGACAAAGCAAGGCCCGAATCCAGGTTCTTGAGCTCGACTCTTCCCGCTTGGACGATGGCGCCGGTGGGGTCCTTCAGAGTTCCGAGGATTTGCCCGGTATCCCTGGTGACCTTAATCTGCTCGACCGCTTGAGCCGATACGGCGATTGTCTGTGTCGTCTGCACAACGGGTATCGCGACTAAAAGAGACAACAATACTCGCTTCATGGAAGCACCCTTCGCTTGAAGATTCAGAGTCCTGATAAGAGGCCGAGTGTTCCCGCTTCATGCTCGTACGTTGGGCTCGAGTCCGGCGGATGTGCCCGGCCTCACTTGGCCGGAGCACTCCAGGCGCGCGTCGAGACGACACACCAAGACACTGACCTCGGGGAACTGCAAACGACGAAGGGTTAGCAGGGAGGAGCCCGCTGATGTCTGGACTGCAGGGGGCCGGAGAGGAGTTGACCGCCCGGATCCAGCTGGTCAAGGCGGGTTGGCATCAGGCTGGTGATATCCACCGGATGCCGAAGAATTGCGTGGAGCTTCAGGGCAAGGAAGGACAGCCCGGCGGCCGTGCACGGGCACTTGTGCGCGGTATCCTGTACGAATGCCCGATATTGCTCAGCTTCCGGATCAAAATGCTTCGAGCTGCATGCGCACCGGCAAACGCCGCCATTATCGGTGCAACCACACCCGCAACTCTCTTCGCTGACTGGGATGGAAAACAGTGGCGCCGCCGTGAACCCCAGCAGGATCCCGATGATGAGAGAGGCGATCAGCCGACGTGCCATATTGTCCCGGCCAGTTTCTTGCCGGGCGGGGCCGCTTGCCGGTGTCCCGGTTGCCGAAACTGGTTAGCTCCTTATTTCTTTCTCATACAACGTATCCGAGAATCGGGCCGAGTTCCAATCGCAGCAC
The DNA here is from genome assembly GCA_964421755.1 of uncultured Acidobacteriota bacterium. GTDB lineage: Bacteria > Acidobacteriota > UBA6911 > RPQK01 > RPQK01 > CAVUUN01. The sequence continues at coordinate 11,738 of CAYQYP010000191.1, read as the reverse complement.
GTAACTACCGTTCGTTCCCATTCGCAGCAGGCCCAGGGCTTGAAAATGACCAGCAACTGGGGTGGTCGCTTCCAGGCCTTGGCCAAGCAGTGCTTTGGCATTGATCAGGCGTCAGATTTCTCCTCGACGCGTTCTTTCTCCACCCACCGATACGTGGCCGGCAGAATCAACAAGGTTAGCAGCGTGGAGGTCACCAGCCCCCCGATGACCACGGTCGCCAAAGGCTTCTGCACCTCGGCCCCGGCGCCGGTCGACAGAGCCATCGGGACAAAGCCGAGGCTTGCGACCGTAGCCGTCATCAGCACCGGCCGCAAACGAGTGATCGCCCCTTCCAAAACCGCCTGGTACAGCGGGTGCCGTTGCTCCCGCAACTGGTTGATGAAGGCCACCATGACAACTCCATTCAGCACGGCCACCCCCGAGACGGCTATGAAGCCCACTCCGGCGCTCATCGAAAAATGCATGTCACGCAGCCACAGCGACAGGATGCCGCCAGTCATTGCGAATGGAATTCCGGTAAAAATCAACGCGGCCTGCCTGATTGATTTGAATGTCATGAAAAGGAGCAGGAAGATAACCGCAAAGGTCGCTGGAACGGCAACCATCAGGCGAAGACGACCGCTTTCCATGTGTTCGAACGTTCCTCCCCAGGTCATGACATACCCCGGTGGTAGTGCTATTTCAGCCTCGACTTTGCGCCGGGCCTCCTCCACGAAACTACCGATATCGCGTCCCCGCACGTTGACCTCAAGCGAGATCCGTCTGGACCCATTTTCCCGGGAGATCTCGGCCGGGCCTTCTTCGCTCACGATATCTGTCAACTCACTCAAGGGGATCTTCTGCCCGGTCGGAGCACTGACCAGCAGGTTGCCTATTGTTGCCGCATCGCGGCGCGCCCACTCAGGCAGACGTACAACCAGGTCAAACCTCATGAAACCCTCGAGGACCGTGGAAGCGTGCGTGCCTGCGATGGCGCTCTCGACGATCTGTTGTACGTCGGAGACATTCATTCCGTACCGCGCGATCTTGTCCCGGTCGATCCTGATTTCCAGGACCGGCAGCCCGGTCACTTCCTGCACCCGTGGGTCTGCCGCGCCGGGGATTCCTCCGATGACACGAGAGGTTTTTTCGGCGGTTGCCCTCATAAGGTCGACGTCGTCGCCGAAGATCTTGATCACGACGTCGGATCTTGCGCCAACCCCTTCCAACAGCTCCATCATGCGGAACTTGATCGGTTGTGAGAAAGCGAAACTCATGCCTGGAATGGACTTCAGGCGCTCAGCCAGCTTCTCCACGATTTCCTCCTGGCTGCGAGCGTTCTTCCACTCTGATCTCGGTTTGAGAAAAACATAAGTGTCCGAGTGTTCAGGGCCCATCGGATCGGTGGCGATCTCCGGTCGCCCGATGCGGCTGGTCACGGTCTCGACCTCCGGCACCTCCCTGAGAGTTTGCTCCATTGCGGATATCATCTTGACGGATTGAGTCAGTGAGACGCTGGGCAGGCGGGCGGTGTTGACTGCGATCGCGCCTTCGGAGAGATCCGGGATGAACTCGCCCCCGAGTCGGAAGAACAGCAGCGATGAGAAGGTCACGAAGACAATCGCCGCTCCCCAGACCGGCGCAGGCTTCGCCAGCGCGATTCGCAGCACTTTCTCGTACACTTTCATCAGCCACCGGACGACCGGGTTCTCCTCGAGGTGTCTCTCGTCCGCCTCCGGCTCATGTATGCGTTTGGGCTCGCGGAGAAACAGGGCTGCCAGTGCCGGAATAACAGTCAGGCTGAGAATCAGCGCGCCGGCGAGCGCAAAAACAACCGTCAACGCCATCGGTCGAAACATTTTCCCTTCGATGCCGACCAGCGTAAGAATCGGGAGGTAAGCGGAGATGATAATCAGTTCCCCGAATTGGCTTGCCCTTCGCACTTCCAGGATTGCCGTCCGGATCGTGGTGATCCGTTCACCCTGGCTTAAGGTGCGCCTCACTTCCCGCTTTTTTGCGGCAAGTTGCCTGACGCAGTTCTCGATGATGATGACGGCGGCATCCACGATCAGGCCGAAGTCAATTGCCCCCAGACTCATCAGGTTGGCAGACACGCCGAAATACCGCATGGCTATGATTGCGACCAACATCGAGAGGGGAATGGCCGAGGAGACGATCAGGCCAGCCCTTAACTGCAGCAGGAACAGGAAGAGGACTGCCATGACCACGAGGCCGCCTTCAACAAGGTTACCGGCAGCGGTTTTGACCGTCCGGTCGACCAGGTCCTTTCGGTTATAGAATGGCCTGATGGTGACCCCAGGAGGCAGGGCTTTGGATATCTCCTTGACCCTGGTATCGACTCGTTGGGCGACGGATCGGGGGTTTTCGCCCTTAAGCATCATGGCGATGCCCATGACGGTCTCGCCCTTGCCGTCCCGGGTGGCGGCGCCCTGGCGGACTTCGGCGCCCAGACTCACCTCGCCGATGCTCCGGACATAGATGGGCGTTCCGCGGACGGATGCCACGACTATATTCTCGATATCGCGTTCGTCCTGGATCAGCCCGACCCCGCGCAGGAGCTGCTGCTCGCCGCCTTGTTCGATGTAAGCCCCACCGGCGTTGGAATTGTTCTTTGCCACGGCTTCGATGACATGATTGAGACTCAGGCCGTAGCTGACCAGGCGGTTCGGGTCCACCAAGACCTGGTACTGCTTTTCCTGTCCCCCGAAAGAATTGACTTCGATGATACCGGGCACGGTTCTGAGCTGCGGCTTGATGAACCAATCGAGAATCGTTCGCAGCTCCATCAGGGAGTATTTTCGGGCCGAGCCGGGATCCGACTCGACTGTAAACTGGTAGATCTCTCCCAGGCCGGTGCTGACCGGGGCCAGTTCCGGGCTGATCCCCGCCGGGAGTTCCTTTTCGGCGGAATTGAGCCTCTCCAAAACCAACTGACGGGCCCAATAGATGTCCACCCCCTCCTTGAAGGTCACTGACACCTGGGAGAGCCCGAACTTGGAGAGCGAACGGACGTCTTCGGTTTCGGGCAGTCCCGCCATCGCCACCTCGATGGGGAAAGTGACATACTTCTCCATCTCGAGCGGAGTGAAGGATGGAGCGACCGCGTTGATCTGGACCTGGTTTGTCGTAATATCGGGCACCGCATCGATAGGTATTTGGAGTGCCGAGTAAATGCCCAGCGCCACAAGTCCGAGCGCAAGCAGGACGACGAGGCTTCGCCACTGAATGCTGAAATCCACGATCCGTTCAATCATGTGACTAGTCCTCGTGATGCCCCAGTTCGGCCTTCTTGAGCTCGGATTTCAGAATAAACGCGCCTTCAGTCACGACCGCCTCTCCTTCTTCGAGCCCTTCCGTGACTTCCACCCAGTCGCCAACTCTCTGACCGAGATGGACCGGACGCTTTTCAAATCCGTTCTCTCGCTTCACGAAAGCAACCATGTGGTCTTCCACCTTAGTGACGGCTTGGAACGGAACCATGAGGGTAGGCGCGGTTGTCGCGGTCGGGATGCGGACCATTGCGAACATCTCGACTTTTAGCAGGCCGTCGGGGTTGGGGACTTCCACGCGAACCTTGGCGGTGCGAGTCTGGGGGTCCAAAATGTCCCCGACGTAAGTGATCTGTCCCTTAAACACCCGGTCAGGCTGAGCACCCACTCGGACCTCGGCCGTGTTTCCCTCTCGAACGAAGCGGATGTCCTTCTCGTAGAGGTCCGCCTGCACCCAGACCACCGCCAGGTCGGACACCGTCATCACCTCATCTTCCGTGTCAATGCTCTCGCCGGGCGAGACGTTGAACTGCGTTACAACACCCGCAAATGGAGCCTTCATGATGCTGTGAGATGCTTCCCGGTGGTAATCGGCGTCCGCGCTCGCGATAAGCTTGTTGATCTCCGGGTGGGTCATTCCGAAGCGGTGCAGCTTCTCCTCGACCTGAGCGGCTTCCACCTTCTGCTTCTCGGTCTCCGCCAAGGCGTTCCGGTATTCGGCTTCGCGCCGTTGAAGCTCGGCTCTGGCCACTGCCCCGAGATCCACGAGACTGCGAGCCCGCTCAAGCGCCCGCTTGGCTACATCCGTTTCCGAGTTACTTCGTTCGATCGCGGCAAGCGCGGCAACGTACTGTCCCACGGCCTCTCCGAGCTCGACGTTGTCGTAACGCAGCAGCGGCTGGCCCGCCCGAACCCGGTCACCCAGGCGAACATATACTTCGTCGATTCGCCCACGCGCGAGCGGACGGACATGGGCCATCCTCGTCTGGTTTGCCTGGATGCTGCCGGTTGCCTCGATCATCCGCTGGGCAGCACGGGTCTGGACTTCGGCCACCTTGATATCAAGCTTTGCCTGCGCTGCAGGACTCAAGATCAGCGTGGAAGATTCCGAGGCGTCACTGTCCCCGTGGTCAGACTCCCCTTCATGGGCCGACTCCCCCGCCGGCGCGGTACCTGTTGAACTTCGACCGAGATAGAAGCCGAGGGCCAACGCACCGACTAAGAGCAAAATTATTCCGATCGTCGTGATTCTTGTCATTCTTGTACCCTTTACCTCACCGGTGCGCCAACAGCCCGCTCAAGTTCCACGGTCGCCACCAAAGCTTCGCGCAGCAAGTCCGTATAAGCCCGCTGGATTTCGATCTGCCGCCGCTGTTCCTGGATCACGTCCAGCAGCCGCAATTCACCAAGGTCGTAGGCTCCTCGGACGATCTGCAAATTCTCTTGTGACTGCCCGATCACCCCGGAGTTGAAAAGTTCTAGAGCGCCGCTCGCGGCGCCAAGACGGCTCGAGGCGACCAGCACCTCCTGCCGAACCATCCGTTCGAGCGATTCGCGCTCGAGGCGCGCCGCTCGTTGCCGCGCGATGGCGGCGTCGATGTTTCCCTGATTTCGGTTCGCGAAGGGCAGCAGGATGGAAATGCCGCCCGTAATCATGTTGTCTTTGTCCCTGAGGAGAACCAGGCTCCCGCCGGGCTGGGAGAACCCCAACTGGTCAAAGCGCGACTGCACGTGGGAGTAGCCGCCCCGCGCCACGATGTCGGGCGTTGCGTCGGATCTCGCAAGCTGAAGCTCCGCATCGGCCAGCCGCTCCCTGACTCGCGCGGCGGCGAGGTCCGGTCGCCCGGAGAGCGCGATCTCCACTGCCTTCTGCGGCTCGGGCACTTCGGGTCGTTTCTCCAACGGGTCCGATAGTCGCAGCTCTTGGTCGAGCGGGAGGTCGGCAAGAAGCTTCGCCTCGAGCAATGATCGTTCCACCTGACTGGCAAACATCAGCCGGTCCGAGTTGATACGGTTCATCTCCACTTGGAGCAGCCCCCGTTCGAGCGGAGCCGCTTCACCCGCTTCGGCTCGGGCTTTGGCGAGATTGAAGCTCTGTTCGGTGAGCCGGAGCAACTCGTCCGCATTCCGCAGGTTTCGGATAGCGGCCAAGGCTTCCGCGTACCTGATTCGCACCTCGGAGGCCAAAAGCCGTTCTCGATTGGCGATTTCGCTTCTCGCTAGCTCCACACCTCGCTGGGCCACATCAACGCGGTGCTCCCTTTTTCCGCCCAGCTCGAAGGTATGTGAGTAACCGACGGACAGCTCCCGTTCCCCGGAACTGTTCAGCGCATCGCCGTTCGCAAAGGAAATGTCGACCGCGGGATTCGGCCGCAGCCCGGCCTGACGGAGCAATCCCTGGGCTTCGGCGAGACGCTCGCGGGCCGCCAGTAGCCCCGCGTTTCGGCTCAGTGCGAGATGAACCAGTTGCTGGACGGTTGTGCCGCCGCCCTGCTCAGGTGCTGACTCTGTTTGACCATATCCGATGCCGGTCAACACCAGCCACATGACGGTGACAGGTATGAACCGGCCGTGTGCCGGATGCGGGATGCGCATGATCGGACTCCTCGAAACGTTGACGAAGAATTGAGTGTTGCAGCCGGGAACGGCGCTCGGCCGGACGGTACTCAGCCGATGGCCGGTCTCAACAGCGCAGTTGGCTGGAAGTCGGCTGGGTAGGAATTAAGCCAAGTGAGGCAGACGGGGAGACAATGACGGATCCGAAACCAACTGTGACGGCGTCGATCAAATTATCCGTCGGCAGCAGGACACCCTGGTCATCGACGACGGTGAGTCGCGGATTCGCTGGTGCGACCTGACAAAGCAGGGGAACATCACTGCAATCGGCACAGTCCCCCGGATTCCCACCGGTTTTGTCGGCGGTGGGTAAGCTGTGGCAGCATGACGCAAACAGGCTCTCGATCTGCATGTGGCCGCGTGACACGCAAAGCACAGTCACGCCCGGAACCAGAGCGGCGATGAGCGAGAGTACCAGCAATCCCCTGAGAATCTGCCTCGTCATTGAAGTAGATAAGTTTAGCACAGTCATAGAGCGGGAATAGGCGAATAGGACCTGCGGCACCACTGTCCTGAAGCCCCTGTTCCAAAAAAACGTGGACCCGTCGGGCCGGGACGGCATCTAATAATGGAGAGCGCAGTTGTCCGAGTTTCCGAGCGGGGGGCGCATGCGGCGGTCGGAAAAGATCGTGGCGGGTGCTGTCATCGCCGCCATCCTCATTTGCTGGCTCCTGTTTGACCGTCAGGGCGGCCAACCGGACTCTTCTGCGTCCGAGGAGGCGCACTTCGTTGGGATCCGCCAAGCTTCCGACAACCGGACGCCGGTGAGCCCATCCCCACACGAGGCGCAAACTCAGGCGGAGGCGGAGCGAGGACTCCCCGGCCGATCAGCACGCCCTTTCCCTGTGAAACAACGAGGGCCGTCCGACAACTCGATGCCAGCCCGGCTGGACATCACCGTCCTTGACGGGGCAACCCGCCAACTCGTGAAAGACGTGAAGGTGACCGCGGTGAACCGGGCAACCGGTGACACGGTGACGGAACAACAGCTTCCCGAAGGACGAGGCACGATCCAACTTCCGACGGCTGCCTTGCGGTTGAGCATCGAACACCCGGACTACCGGGAACGTGGCCTTTGGCTTGAATTCAGCAGTGGCGGCGTTCAGTCAAGCCAGCAGGTGGTCGAATTGGTCCGCCAGGTTCGCCTGACGGGGGTCGTCCGGGACCAGAACGGCCGGGTGGTCTCGGGGGCGACGATTCGGTTCCCCGGTTCTACGCGCGATCGACCGATCATGACCGGGTTCGACGGGAAGTTTGAGTGCACCGTTGGCCCTGGGCGCCTGGAAGGAGCAATCACCAAGGGGGCGGATACAACCGGATTCCAGGCCGATATTACACCCTACACGCGAACGCTCAACCTCATTCTTCCAGTCACTTGGGCGAGTGTCACCTTCTCGGGACGTGTCTTGAACGAGAAGTCCGAGCCGGCAGAAGGGGCAAAAGTTACGGTCAAGACCCTAGTTGCCGAGGGGCCTCCACCTGCATCAGGAGACTCGCTGACGGTGCAGGACGACGGCACCTTCGCCCTGTCCACCGTCCCTCTATCCAGCGCCCAAGTCCGGATCCAACTCGACGGATACCAGACAATCGAGGAGACAGTTTCGCTCACGGGCGACCTTCACCGGGAGTATTCCCTCGAGCCGTACAACGGCTTTTCGGTCACGCTCGTCACGCCCGAGGGTGAATTGCTCACCAAGGGCTTTCGTGTGACCGGAGTCGGCTCATCGATTTCGAAGATTCACCGCTTCCCGGATGGACGCTACCACGCTACCGACTACCCGGTCGAAATACAGGCAACGGCGACGGAATTGGGTTACGGGAACAGCGAAGTGGTCTCGCTGGCGTCCTACGAACCGGAGGTCATGCTGAAGATGGAACCGGGCGGAACGGTGCGAGGCCGGGTCCTGGACGAAAACGGTTTGCCTGTCAGGCGATTCAGCTTTCTGCTCCTCCAGGGCCCGAAACTCTACCTGTCCCAAAGCCTGATCGACTCGGCCGAGGGTGCCTTTTGCGTCCGCCACGTCGCACCGGGTCGTTATACGCTCAAGATAGTGGCAGGAAGTGGCGTGGAACAGCGGGAAATAGACGTCGTCGTATCGCGCGAATGCCTGGTGGATGTTGTCATGAAGCCGACGAGTTGATTCCGAGTCCGGCTGTCGTTGGTCCGACTTCCAAGTCGGACATTCGGCATGCGGCCAGCTGGCTCGATACTGCTGGCGGTGCGTAAGTCCGGCTTGGAAGTCGGATCTACGCCGAGCGCAGCACTTCTCCCACCAGGTAAAACGACCCGGCGACCACGACTGTCGCGGCCCCTTGCCTTGCCCGCTCGATTCCCTCAGCCGCGTCGCATACGGCGACGCCTTCAGGGAACGCCCGCTTGAGCATCTCGAGTGGAGCGGCACGGGGCGAGCCGATGGGTGTCAGGAAAACGGTCTTGAACAACGGTCGCAGGATCGACGCAACTTCGACCGCATCCTTGTCTCTCATCATTCCAAAGACCAGCGCCCGCGGCTGTTTGGTGTTTTCGACGACAAATTCTGCCAGTACCAGCGCGGCGTCGCGGTTATGTCCCCCATCGAGGAAGACGTCGGGATCGCGCGCTATCCGGTCGATCCGGCCTGGCATCCAGGCTCCCTGAACGCCCTCCCGACACGCTTGCTCCGTGACACGGATTCCATCGATGGACCGGGCTGCCTCGATGGCCACTGCCGCGTTCAGCACCTGGTGTTTTCCAAACATGCGCAGCTGGTACTCCGTCCCCCGAAGCGCGAACCTGTAGCGGCCCTCGTCTGACCCGCGTATCTGGACCAGGTCCGGGTCGAAGACCGTGAGGGGGCTGTCGTGCTGCGAGGCCCTTGCCTCGATGACGCGAAGCGCTTCTTCGTGCTGGGGGGCAGCCAGGACCGGACGTCCGGGATGTATGATCCCTGCCTTTTCGCCGGCAATCTCCGTCAGAGTGTTGCCCAGCTGTGCCTGATGATCCAAGCCAATCGGCATGATAATCGAGAGCAGCGGATCGACGATGTTTGTCGAGTCGAGCCGGCCACCCATGCCGATTTCGAGGACCGCTACATCCACTCCGGCCTCCTCGAAGTACTGGAAGGCGACAGCGGTGAGGGTCTCGAAGTAGGTTGGGTGTTGAGGAAGCCCTCCCTGCGCGATAACCGACACGACCCGGCTGAAATGCCGAGCGAAGGTGCGCTCGTCTATCGACTGTCCATTCACCGCGAAACGTTCGCGCAGCCAGACGACATGGGGCGAGGTGTACAGTCCGACCCGCAGGCCGCCGGCCTGCAGGATGCCACTCAACATGCGGGCGACCGAGCCCTTTCCGTTGGTGCCCGCAACCAGCACCGATTTGAACTTTTCGTGGGGTTTACCGAGCGAATCAGCCAGGCGGCGGATTGAGTCCAATCCGAACTTCATCGTCAGGACTTCATTCCCGAGCCGGTTCAAATACTCCAGACACTCCGGGTAGTCCATATCAGCGGACAGCCGCAAAGACCAGCCAGTCGGCCAGAAAGGCCTTGAGATCCTTGCGCTGCACGACCGCGTCCAGCATGCCGTGCTCCAGTAGGAATTCGGAGCGCTGAAATCCTTCGGGCAGCTTCTGCCGGATGGTTTGCTCGATCACCCTCGGGCCCGCGAAACCGATCAGTGCCCCAGGTTCTGCGACGTTCAGGTCACCGAGCATGGCGAAACTGGCCGTGACTCCCCCGGTCGTCGGATCTGTCATCAGCGAGACGTAGGGAATGGCCTTCTCGTGCAACCGCGCCAGTGCCGCGCTGATCTTGGCCATCTGCATGAGTGACAGCGCACCCTCCATCATGCGGGCGCCGCCACTGGCTGAGACGATAATCAGCGGCTTCCCGGTCTCCAGCGCTCTCTCGATCGCCCGCGTGATCTTCTCGCCAACCACCGAGCCCATGCTGCCACCGATGAAGTTGTACTCCATGCAGGCGCAGACAACCCTGTGCCCGTGCAGTGCGCCCTCGACGTTCATCACCGCTTCGTTGAGCCCGGTCGATTTGACTGCCTGCCGGACCCGATCCAGGTAACTCTTCCGATCGGTGAAATTCAGCGGATCGGTGGATTGGATTGTGGTCTCGAACTCCTGGTAGCTCCCCTCATCGAGCAGGAGCGCCAGGCGGGTACGCGCGTCGATTTTGAAGTGATAGCCGCACTTCGTGCAGACTTGGAAGTTCTTCTCGAGCTCCTTTTTCCAGATGACGTTCCGACAGCCTTCGCACTTCGTGAAAAGGCCTTCGGTCCGAACACGGCGCTCCTCGTCCGACGGCAGCTGTAGGGGAGTCCTTTCTCTCCGGAACCAAGCCATTGGGTCATTATAGGACAAATGCGCTGCAGGACCTTACGGTTTCCCGGCCGCCTGCCAGTTCGGCCATATAATAGGCACGTGCGCATCCTCCGCTGGATCATCCTAGCCACGATCGTCCTGCAGATCCCGTTCATCTACTCGCTCTTCGGCACTTACCGGACCCAGCGGTATCTGGATTCGCTCGAGCGCGTCAAACACCCGGCCGCGCCGTTTCAAGACATCCGAGGCGGAATCCACGTCCACAGCGCTCAAGGCGGTCATAGCCTCGGCACTTATGAGGATATGTTCGAAGATGCGAAGAAAGCCGGATATCGATTCCTGTTCATCACCGAGCACCCGCGGCCGCAGCGCCTGTTCGAACGAATCCGCGATCCGCGCCTGGTCGTCATCTATGGCTACGAGGAGCGTGGCGAAGGGGCACACTTCCTGGTGAACGAGACTCGCGACGTCCGCCTGCTGACCGATCGGCGAGGCCCGATTCCCCGGGACGCTACCGGTGTGGAGGTTTTCAATCTGCACGAAAGTGCCGCGTCGCTGGATTCGTGGTACAACCGCGCACTTTTCCTCTACCACCAACTGGCATTCGAAGACCTCTTTGTCCTTCGGCTCTGGGAGATCAACCGCGACCACCTCGCCGCCTGGGACCAGGCCCTGCTCGAGCGCAGGATGGTCACTGGCGTCGGCGGCTGCGACGCCCATCAGAACATAGGGCTGATCCTGCAAACAAGCGCCGGGCAGAGGATCTTCGCCGTACTGGTCGATCCCTACGAGGACAGTTTCCGCGCGGTGAGCACCCATGTGGTGCTCAATAGCACCGACGAGGTCTCGGAGCGCTCGATCCTGGACGCGCTTCGATCGGGAGCGGCTTACGTTGCCTTCGAAAGAATCGCCGACTCGTCGGGTTTCACTTTCCACGCGGAGAGCAATGGGCGCGATCACCGGATGGGCTCTACGGTTTCGACTGGCAGTGATCTGATATGCCGGACGCCCATCCGCTCCGATATCGTGGTTTACCGCGATGGGCGGGTCTATCGGAGGGAGACGGGTGCGCGGTTGGAATTGCGAACGACCGATAAAGGGGTGTACCGGGTCGAAGTCTACCCAATCGACCCTCCGGCCCTGCTGGCCGGCAAACCGTGGATCATCAGCAACCCGATCTTCGTGGGGAACACGGACCGACACGGACCAAAACGGATGGCCACGGACGAGTAGTGCGCCATCCGGCCCTACCTGTCCGTGCCCCGATACACCGCCAGCGGGGGGCAGCAGCGCTTGCCGGTGTCACGTTGGTCCGACTTCCAAGTCGGACACTACACACCGCCAGCAACACCGAGCCAGCTGGCCGCATGCCGAATGTCCGACTTGGAAGTCGGACAGTGGAGTTTTTACATTTTCAGCCGGCTGCGACCGCCTTCGGCCTGAAAGGCCGAGACATAACAGCCCGGGGCGGAGCGCTTTTTGCGCAGCCCCGGGCCAGGTCAGCAACGAGCTTCAAGCCCTGAAAGGGCGGGAGAGAG
>CAYQYP010000190.1:0-4270 GCA_964421755.1 uncultured Acidobacteriota bacterium | reverse complement strand
CGAGCAGGGGCACATTTCCACGGCCGCCTGCATTCTCGCGAATCTCTCGCTTCAGCTCGGCAGAAGCCTGACGTGGGATACGGGCAAGGGCCGGGTGGTCGGCGATGACGAGGCGAACAAGCTTCTGGCCCGTCCCTACCGCGCGCCGTGGGTACACCCCGAGCCGGAAGAAGTCTAGACAAGGAGACAAGGAGACAAGGAGAGCGGGAGACAAGGAGACAAGGCAAAAAGCCGATTACGATTACGATTACGATCACGAGCGCGAAATCACGCATACAAGTGGCTGCATCCCAGCATTCTGTTGGTCTTCCCTCTCGTGCTCGTGCTCGTGATCGTGATCGTAATCGTAATCGGCTTTTGTCTTTCTCCTTGTCTCCTTGTCTCCCCCTCTCGTTGTCTAGTATTTTGGTGTGCAGTGAAAATGAAGATCTCGACCGCATTCGGGATCCTTGTGACGGCAGCCGTCTGCTGGCTCGGACTGGTCGTTCTGGCCCCGTTCGCTGCTGCTCGGGAAGAGTGGTGGGCTCAACTGGTCTATTCGTTTTTCCGACCCCTTTGCCACCAGTTGCCCGACCGGAGTTTCCACTGGCTGGGGCATCCCCTGGCGGTTTGTCACCGCTGCACGGGGTTGTACGTGGGATTTCTGGCCGGCCTTCTGCTCGCCGGTTCAGCTGCTCGCTTCCGCAGTTTCCTCGCAGCCCGCCCGAGAATCATCACCCTTTTTGCGCTGCCCCTCGTGGTCGATGTTTTCCTGCCCAATAGCCCCTTGTCCCGCTTCAGTACAGGCTTGTTGGCCGCCAGCCCGATAGCGTTCTTCGTCTGGCTCGCGCTTGAACAACTGTCCGACCGGTTTCACGGTCGAATGACGCAACCGAGGAGAGAAGAGACGAATGGATCAGAATAAGCCATCGATGCTGGTTCCTGCCGCCATTGGCGGGGCCTTCCTGGGAGTGACGTCAGCCCTTCCGCTCATCGGCGCGCTCAACTGCGCGTGTTGCATCCTGGTCATAGGGGGCGGGGTCCTCGCTTCCTTTTTTTACATCCGCAACTACCCGAAGGCGCTGCCGCCAGTCTCTTACGGCGACGGAGCACTCCTCGGAGTGCTGACGGGCCTGATCGGGGCTGCCGTTTGGATTGCAGTCGGAATACCGCTACAGCTGTTGCAGGCCCGCTTTCTCGGCGGGGGAATGATGGGACGGGGAATCCCCGAGGACGTGTTGAACGATCCGGAGATGCCCGCCTGGGTAAGAGAGTTCCTTGAAGGGCTCTTCCAGGGTGGGGGGTTAAGTCTCATCATGGTCCTGGCGCTCGTCATTTCAGCTTTGACCACCTCCCTCGTGTTTGCGACGATCGGCTCGATCATCGGGGTGGCTATGTTCGGTCAGCGGACGAAGCTTCCTCCTCCGCCAATCGGCCCCGGCGGGCCGGTTCGGGTCGACACCCCGCCGTCGTCGACGGCGCCCCCTGTAATTCCGGGACCCGGGGAGCCACCGCCTCCACCGCCACCGCTCAATGTGTGAGGGGGGAATCCGGCGCGCTGATTCCTTCAGAGCCGCGCACGCAGCGAGGGTGTTGAATAAGGTCGGAGAAGTGCGTTCGGACCACAGATATTGACGGATTTGTTATGGGCTGATGCCGTGCGGAGGGCGAGATCGAATGGAGCCGCGCACGAAAGCGAACGGCAGTGAGCGAGAGTAAGCGGACCACCAATCATTCGCTAAGTCGATATTTAAACACGAAGCAGTGGAGCGAGTCAGGTGGTCCGCTTACTCGCTCGCTTCTCTCGCAGTCGTGCGCGGCTCCATTCGATCGCGATTCGATCGCGCCCTCCGCCCGGAACTCGCCGGTCTATCCGTTTGTTGACAGAAGGGTTAACATCAACACCCTCGCTACGTGGGCGGCTCTGCATGAAGACGGCCCGGAAAACCGCAATATCAATGGCTTTAAAAGCGTTCGTGTTCGATTTCAACGGCGTGATTGTGAACGACGAGCCGCTCCATTGCCGCGCGTTTCAGGAGGTGCTGCGGGGCGACGATCTGGAGTTGTCAGCCGAGGAGTACTTCGAGACCTTCATGCCTTATGACGACTACAACTTCTTCGTCCAATTCTTCCGCTCCCGAGGCGTCGCGGCGGACGAGTCGAGAATCCACGTGTTGATGAAGCGCAAGTCGGAGCACTATTTCGAGCTCGTCACAGCAGACACGCCGGTCATCCAGGCAACCGTGGACTTCATCCGAGGATTGCCGCGGCGAATGCCCGCAGTGATCGCGTCCGGGGCCGCCAAGGCGGAGATCGAGTTCCTGCTCGGGCGGATAGGGTTGCGGGACCGTTTCGAGGACGTCATCGCGGCCGGGGATGTCGCTCACAGCAAACCGCACCCCGAAGCCTTTTTGAAGGCCTTCGGCATCCTGTCGGATCGAGTCCCCCAGCTGCGACCGGCCGATGTCGCTGTCTTTGAAGACTCCTATCGAGGTGTAACATCGGCGGTGTCGACCGGAATGCACTGCATCGCGCTTACTACGTCTTACCCCGCGGAAAAGCTGGCGGGCGCACACCTGGTCCTCGCCAGCCTTGACGGATGGACCGTCGAGAAGCTGGAGGCGGCGTTGGATCGTCAAAGCACCGGGTAATCGAGCTTCGCGACAAGGCCCAAGTGATCGGACAACCGAGGCGCCGGGCCGCCGGGAGTCCCGAACGTGGCGACGTCGCGCAGCCGGTCCTTCATGCCTTCTCTGACCCAAATGTAATCGATCCGGATACTCGGCTTGTCGGATTCGAAAGTAAACCCCGGATCCTGCGGCTTCAGGACGGACCAGGCATCGATCCAACCGCGATGGGAAATTTCCCGCACCGCTTCACTATTCGGCATCGCGTTGAAATCGCCGAGGAGGACGGCGTTTCCCGAAGCAGAGGCGGCAAAATCGAGCGCTTCCGACACGTTCCCGAGCGCCTGGTGAGGGACCCAGGAGAAATGTCCATTGAAGCAGTGGAGAAGCGAGTCACCTGCCAACCGGAAAGCCGCGTGAACGACCAATCGCTCGGTCTTGTCCTCCGCGTCGGCCGCGACAGAGAGCCTGCGGAAAGCCACCCGCTCCGCCGGAAAACGAGAGACAAACCCCGATCCGTCGGCACTGCCGTCCGGACGCGAAGTGGCCGGGAGAAAGACGACATGCGGGTAATCCGACAGACAGCAGGAGAGCTGATCCGCCTGGTCGAGTGATCCGGGGGCCCTCTTGACCGCCTGCAGCGCGATCAGGTGGGGGCGGTGTTTTTCAACCGTTGCAACTATCAGCGGCAGTCGAGAAGGCCAGTCTCCGTGTTTGTCGCCGAGGTACGACAGGTTCAGCGTCATCACCGTCAGCATGCATCCTCCATAATTCCAGTCTTGCTCTTGTTCGGCGGGGGTTCAAGAGGCGATACTCACTCCTGATGTTCTCCACTCCGCCAACGAGGTGCCGCGTCGTCCGTCACCGGGACCAGGAGCTGACCTGCCAGATCACCGGGGCCGACTCGGGTCGTCCACCTGTCATTCTGGTCCACGGTTCACTGGCCGACTATCGGTACTGGGATCGACACCTCGAGTTCTTCGCGCAGCGGTACACGGTGGTGACCTTCAGTCGGCGATACAGCTATCCAAACGAAAACCGCGAGCTTGCCTGGGACTACTCCGCCCGCAGCGATGCAGAGGATCTCCGCGGCGTCCTTACGGAACTGGCACTCGGCCCGGCGCACCTCATCGGTCACTCGTACGGCGGCTTCGCGGCGCTGGTTCTTGCAGGCTCACACCCCGAGCTGCTGCGCTCGATGGTTCTTTCGGAACCGCCCGCCCTCGGCTCTCTGCTCGATACGGCTGCAGGACGCCTGGCATACAACGAGCACCTTATTGGGCTTTGGGAAGGGATCAAGGCGGCGTTTACGGCGGGCAGGCCCGCCGATGTTCTGCGGATGACGATCGATTACTTCTCCGGTGACGGTCAGTTTGATCGCATGCCGGAGCCGGTCAGGCAGGTGATGCGCGGGAATATCCGCGAATGGGAGGCCCTGGCTTTCTCTTCGGATCCGTTCCCGAGACTGCCCGAGTCGATTCGCGAGTTACGGATTCCCACGCTTTTCCTCGTCGGTGAACGGACTCGGCCGATGTTCAAAAAGGTCGTCGAAGAGTTGGCAGAGGCGGTGCCAAACTCGCAGGTCCACGCAATCCCCGACGCGGGTCACGAGATGTGGGAATCGCAGCCCGCCTTGTGCCGGAGAGCCGCGCTCGGGTTCTTGA
>CAYQYP010000189.1:0-2790 GCA_964421755.1 uncultured Acidobacteriota bacterium | reverse complement strand
ATCATTTGTTCGAGGATGGCGCCTACCTCCCGCAAGGCTTCGGCCTGATCGCTGCCACCCTGGGCGAGTTCCTGGCTGGTTTGGCTGATGCTTTCCGCAGCGCTGGCCACCTGCTCGGAACTGGTGGCAACCTGACTCAGCCCCTCGTTCAGGTGATCCAACGCCTGGTCCAACGCGGCCTTGATCAGGGCGTAGTCACCTTCGTAATTGCCGTTCATCCGGGCCCGCAGATCTCGCTGGGAGACAAGTTGAAGTACCTCAGCCGCATCGTTCACGGGCGTCACCATGGCATCGATCATCTGGTTGATTCCGTTGACGATGTCGCGATAAACGCCTGAAAAGCGCGCTGCCTCTCCTCGTGCCCGGAGATGGCCTTCTCGCGTCTTTGCGACGAGGTTCCTTATTTCACCCATCAATTCTCGCAAGGACTGGAAGTTCTTTGACAGAACGTCCCTTTCGGAGCGAATTCGGACCTCAGCCGAAAGGTCCCCCCGGTTAATCGCTTCACTTACCGCGGCGACCCCCTTGAAATACTCGATCAACTCTCTGAAGGAGTCGGCGAGAGCACCGATCTCATCTTGCCTGCGAATGGTCAGGGTGGTCTCAACGTCACCTTCCGCCAGTTTCGAGGCGGTCTGCTCCAGCAACTTGAGGGGTCCTACGATCCGAGAGGCGAAAACGGCAAAGGCGACGGCGCCGAGCGCGAGGATGACGAGACCGATCAGGGCGCTCACGAGGATCGACCGATTCGTCTGCTTTTGAAGACTCGCCAGACTCGATCCCAGGATGATTTGACCGATCGTTGTCCCCGATGCCTGGACCGGGACCGAGACGACCAGGTGAGTGTCGTCCTCGTAGACACGCACGCCGGTCGATTTTTCGGCCGGCGCGCCTCGGTTCAGGTATGTCTCGCCGGCCTCGCCCTGGTACTCGGAAAAAACGGCCCCCTTCGCATCGGTGACAAACGCAAAACTTACATCTTCGACCTGGTTTAGTCCCTGGAGGACCTGGTCAACTGCGGACCGATCGTCGAAATTCAGGCCTGCTTCAGCACCGTGGGCAATCAGGCGGGCGAGCAGAACTGCTCTTTGCTCCAAGGCTCCCCTGAAGGTTGCCTGTTGCTGTAACGGAAAGTAAACCGAGATGAAGAGAGCCACGCAGAAGAGGAGGACCCCCGCGCCGAGAGACAGTTTCTGCCGGATCATGAGCCGGTAGGGTTTCACGATGCCTCCATCACTGAATGACTTTGGCCAGCTGGAGCAATTGCGCAGATAAATCGTGCCCCTGTGCTCTGAGTTCGGAAAGGTTAACGACTATCTTGGGTTTGGATTCAACCAGAGCCAGGCCGATTGCGACTTCGCCTTTCTCCACCAGCCCCGTCAAGCCAGTGATGGACAGTGCGTGTTTTTCCTTGCAGATTTGGCGAAATGAGCCGTCCGGAACGGCAACATAAAGGATCCCGCCTTCCGACAACTGATCGTTCAGCTGGTCTTTCCCGACCGCGACGGCCTGAATCCCAAGCTGCCCGAAACCTTTGCGCAGTTGCTCGACGAGCTCCGGTTGACGGCCGTCATGAACCACCACGAGACGAGACGCGGCGTCCGGAGATAAGGTCTTCGTGTACCCGAAAATCTTCTTGAAAATCGCTGCCTGGAGGTCGCCGGGGACCGTTGCAAGCTCGGCTGAGAACAGATTCGAAGTTAATGCCAAGACGCCAGCAACCAGAAGAAGCGGGGCCCGAGTCGCTGGCCGCCGGGTGCGCTCCGTCTGTCCGGCCCGAAGACAGAGCCGAGCCCGGAAAAACTGAAGTGCCCGGTAGAACATCAACATTAGCGTTTCCGTTGCGATGTCCGCCGGGACATCAGTCGAACGCGAAAATTCTATGTCAAGCTGACAAAATCGGCAAGTACTTGTTAATCGTGCTGTTAACACGGCCGACGCAGGTACCCCTATGGGCGGTTTCCACGAAGGTTCGAGCGGAGATAGGCTACGAATGTTGCATAATTGTCAGTTATGAATTTCGGTGATGAGTTGACGGCAAGAGGGTACCGCAAGAAGGGAACGGAAATGATCAGTCGATATTTGTTGGTCGTCGCTATGCTTGGGTTCGTCGGGGAAGCCTCGGGGCAAGACGCTTCGACGCTGAAAAGTGAGAAGGAAAGGCTAAGCTACGCTCTCGGAGTAGCGACGGGGAACCAGATCCGGCAGCAGTCCCTGGATCTGGACTTGGATGTTTACAGCCAGGGCCTGAAAGATGCCCTGTCGGGCGGAAAAACACTCCTGACCGAAGCGGAACTGCGTGAAATCATGACCACATTCCAAAACGAGATGAGAAGCAAGCAACTCGCCTTGCAGAACCAGAGGGCCCAGGAGATCGCTTTGAAGAACAAGACAGAGGGGGAGGCTTTCCTGGCCCAAAACAAGTCCGCGGAGGGAGTCGTCTCGCTCGAGAGCGGTCTTCAATATAAGATCCTGAAGGAAGGCACCGGGGAGAAGCCGAAGCTCAGCGACACGGTCGTCTGCCACTATCGGGGGACGCTGCTTGACGGCGCCGAGTTCGACAGCTCATATAAGCGCAACGCCCCGGAGACTTTTGGCGTCCAGGGAGTCATCAAGGGCTGGACCGAGGCCTTGCAACTCATGCCGGTTGGCTCTAAGTGGCAGCTCTTTGTCCCGTCCGGTCTCGGTTATGGCGAGCGGGGCGCAGGCCGAGAGATTGGACCAAACGCCGTACTCATCTTCGAGGTCGAGCTGCTTTCTATCAAGTAGTGTGCTGGTGAAGCAGCGCCC
>CAYQYP010000188.1:0-4047 GCA_964421755.1 uncultured Acidobacteriota bacterium | reverse complement strand
GAAAATGCTCGAGTACAAGGCGGTCCGGGACGAAGTGATAGGCCGTCCGAAGCCGATACAGGTCCAGGTACGGAAGGACAACATCGCGCGCCTTTATGTCGGTCGTGACTGGGTGGAACTGAAGTAAGGCACGCTGGAGTCGGCTTTTTCGGAGCCGCGCACGAAAGCGCTTTTCAGCGGAGTAAGCGGGTTCTCCTGTTAGGCAACATCGCTGGCGCGAACCGGAAGCGGAACCCGCTTACTCCGCTTGCGTGCGCGGTTCCGAAAGGACTACCCAACCGCCTCAAACACCACCTGCCCGCCATCCAACCGGGCAAAGTATGCTTCGGCCCTCAGCTGGAAGCGGCTTTCGACGCCGGCTTTGACCCCCTTCAGGTCGTGTATCGTCTTCTCCCGCGTGTCATGTCTGTCCAGGGAGAAGCGAAAATCCTTGTACCAGAGACAATCGTCGTGTCCGATCAATATCACCTTCTTCGGCTTGGCGACGTCGACGAGGAACTTCACCCAACGCCACCCAACCCACGAAAACTTCGGAAGGTAATCGAGCAGCGTCAGGAAGTGACAGCCTCCAGGCACGGCTATCAGCGCATATTCTTCGACGCCGAGGTGCTCGACGACGAATCGCCGAAAGTGGGCCTGGAAACGCCCGTCGCTGCAGTGGATGACGAGGGATTCGGGCTGCTGGTGACTTCCGAATGGGACCTGGTAGTTGTTAGCCATAGGCATCTCACCGGATGGACGGGCAAATAGTGCTCCCGCCTCGCTTTGCGTCTCGCAGTTTACCCCCACCCGGGCAGGTTTACAAAAGTTGGAACCTTTTCCTTGACGATTCGTACAACTTTCCGAGTGTCTGATCGATCTAAGGGGAAGTCTGTCTTTTTTCTCTAAGGAGAGTGCTATGCCCAAAATCACAAGACGCAGGTTCGTGCAGACCGGTGCCACGGCTGCCGGAGCGCTGGGGGCCGTTTCCGTGTTCCCCGGCAGTTGGCTTGGCTTTGTCAGCGCGAACGGCAAGGGCTATTTTGACAGCCAGTTCGGGATCACAGATGCCCTGTGCCGCAGGTTGCTTGAACAGGCCCTCAGCAAGGGAGGCGACCTGGCCGACCTTTACTTCGAACACACCATATCAAACTGGCTAAACCTGGAAGATGGCCAGGTGAACCGCGCGTATGGCGATGTGGACCTGGGCGTCGGGATCCGGACCGTCAAGGGTGATCAGGTGGGATATGCATTCACCCAGGATCTGACGGAGAAGTCGATGCTGGCCGCGGCATCCGTCGCCGCCACCATTGCTGATTCAAAGGCAGCAAAGTGCGAGGCGCAATTCGTATCCCCGAAGACCGGGGATTACTACCCGGTCGGCGGTCTCTTTACCGCCGTACCAGTCTCGTCGAAGCTGCCGATCGTTCAAGCGGTCAACGACAAGTGCTTCGCCAAATCAAAGCTCGTCAGTAAGGTGAACTGCGGGTTCCACGATCAGCAGAAGCGAATCATGGTCGTGACCAGCGATGGCATACGCGCCGAGGATCTCCAGCCGCGCAGCTATCTCTTTGCGAACGTCACCGGGGAAAAGGACGGCCGTAAGGAAACCGCCTGGTACAACTTCGGCGGACGCAAAGATTTTGCGTACTACAAGGAAAGCGTAGTTGACCAACTCGTAACCGAGGTCCTTGATCGCCTGGTCGCGCTGTTCGAGGCCGTTCAGGCCCCGGCAGGTGAAATGCCGGTGGTCCTCGGCCCGGGCGTGACCGGAATTCTGCTCCACGAGGCGATAGGGCACGGGATGGAGGCCGATTTCAATCGAAAGAAAATCTCCACGTACTCCACGATGATCGGCAAGAAGGTTGCCGAGCCTTTCGTAACCATTATTGATGACGGAACCAATCCGCATCAGTTGGGCGCGATCAACTTCGACGACGAGGGAATGGCCAGCCAAAAGACGGTCGTGGTGGAGAATGGCACACTGGCGACCTACCTGCACGACCGGATCTCTTCGAAGCACTACGGGGTCAAGCCGACCGGAAACGGTCGCCGCGAGAGCTACAGGCACTATCCCCAACCGCGCATGCGCAATACATATATGTTGGCCGGGCAAGTGACCCCCGAAGACGTTATCAGAGGCGCCAAGCAGGGTATTTACGTCCAGGATGTCTCGAACGGGCAAGTCAAGATCGGGGAAGGCGATTTTGCTTTCTATGTCTCCCGAGGCCGGATGATCGAGGGCGGTAAGCTGACGGCCCCGATCAAAGACATGAACATCATGGGAAACGGACCGAAAATGCTCCTGAACGTGGCAATGGTGGCGAATGATTTTCAACTCTCCGAAGGAGGAGCCGGGGCCTGCGGTAAGGGTGGTCAGGCCGTTCCCGTATCTTTCGGCTTGCCGACCGTTCTGGTGAACTCGATGACCGTTGGCGGAGTAAAGCGACAAGGAGCTTAGCCATGAAGAAAGACATGCTGGAATTGTGCGCTTGGGTCATAGATGAGGCGAAAAAGGCCGGCGCAAACCAATGTAAGGCCCGGGTCAGCCGCAGTCGATCCGTTGACATAGGTTATCGGGAAAGGAAGCCCGAAACGATCAAGGAGGCGACCAACCAGTCCCTGGTCGTCGACCTGTACGTCGACGGACGTTATTCCTCGCAGAGCACGGCCGACCTGCGCAAGACTTCGTTGAAGGACTTCGTCAAAAACGCGGTGGACACCACCAGGCTGATCGCGAAGGATGAATACCGCATGCTGCCCGATCCCAAGTACTACCAGGGGCGGGCCCCGATAGATCTCAAACTGACCGACGGCGGCTACGAAAAAGTGACGCCCGAGCAAAGACACCAGGTGGCCAAGAGTGCGGAAAATGCCTGCCTGGCGGCTGGCGGAGACGCCGTCATCTCGGTCGAAGCCCGCAGCAGCGACGGTTTTGCAGAGCAGGCTGCCGTAAGCAGTAACGGCTTTGAAGCGTATCAGGATTCGACCACCTTCGTTGTTGTCGCACAGCTCACCGCGAAAGACGCGGGGGACCGGCGGCCTGCCTCTTATCACTTTGCTGTCAGCCGGTATGCCAAATCGCTTCCGGACCCTGCGGCCGTGGGCCGCGAGGCCGCCGAGCGCACGTTGGCAATGCGCGGCGGTAAGAAGATCAAGACCGAGACCCTCCCGATCATTATCGAGAACCGTGTCTCGTCCAACGTTCTCCGATGGCTGCTTTCAGGGATGTACGGTTCGGGTATTCAGCAAAAGCGGTCTTTCCTGCTCGATAAGAAAGGGCAGAAAATCGGCAGTGACATCCTGACCGTCCTCGATGAACCACACATCGTTGGAGGGTTCGGAAGCACGCTGGTGGACGGAGACGGCCTGGCCACCCGCAAGCGGGCCTTCATCGAAGCCGGTGTGCTGAAGGACTACTACGTTGACTGGTACTACAGCCGTAAGCTCGGCTGGGAGCCCACGCTCGGGTCGCCAACCAACCTGGTGGTTCCGCCCGGCAAACGGACCGTCGCGGAAATCATGAAGGATTTTGGCCGGGGAATCCTGATCACCGAGTTCATCGGCGGGAACTCCAACCTTACCAGCGGTGACTTCTCGGTCGGAATCGGCGGCTTCTTGTTCGAGAACGGGCAGAAGACTCAGGCGGTCGCCGAGATGAACATCGCCGACAATCACCTGAAATTCTGGACGAAGCTGGTGGAGACCGGAAACGATCCGTTCCCATATTCCTCGTGGATAACGCCGAGCCTGGTGTTCCGCGAGGTAGTAGTATCGGGGGTATAGCGGGAGGCACGGGGACAGCCAGCCGGACCCGCCTTTCAACCAGCGGGCCCGCTGTTCTGCTTTCAGAGCCGCGCACGTAGCGAGGGTTGCATAAGGTCGGAGAAGTGCGTTCGGCCCACAGGTATTGACGGACTTGCTATGGCTGATGTCGTGCGGAGGGCGAGATCGAATGGAGCCGCGCACGAAAGCGAACGGCAGTGAGCGAGAGTAAGCGGACCACCAATCATTCGCTAAGTCGAGACATTTAAACACGAAGCAGTGGAGCGAGTCAGGTGGTCCGCT
>CAYQYP010000187.1:0-1503 GCA_964421755.1 uncultured Acidobacteriota bacterium | reverse complement strand
TGCGGATCTCGACCCGACCAATCCCGCAAGTTACGGCCGCTATTCCGGCAAACAGTATGCCCCCGACGTCATCGCCGGAGAGGCCCGCCGGTTCCTGAAAGCCAACGCCGATCGTCCTTTCTTCCTGTATTTCGCAACAACCGTCCCTCACATGGCGCTGCAAGTGCCGGAGGATTCACTGAGGGAGTACCTGGGCCGCTGGCCGGAAAAGCCGTACCTGGGTGACCTGAACTACCTTCCGCACCGCGCACCCCGTTCCGCCTATGCCGCAATGGTTACGCGGATGGACCGGGAGGTGGGCCGGCTGATTCAGACCGTTGAGGAGTTGAAGCTCACGAAGAACACGATTTTCGTGTTCACGTCCGACAACGGCCCGGTCTACGACCAGCACGGCGGAACCGACACCGACTTCTTCAACTCCCACGCCGGGCTCAATGGACGCAAGGGCTCGGTTTACGAAGGCGGGATTCGTGTGCCGCTTGTCGTCAGTTGGGCGGGCCGGATAGGCGCCGGACGCGAATCCGACCGCGTGACGGGCTTTGAGGACTGGATCCCGACCCTGATCGAGCTCGCCGGGGAGAAACCTCCGGCCGGCTTGGACGGGATCAGCTTTGCGCCGACGCTTGTCGGCAAACGGCAGGACCCGCGCCCTTTCCTCTACCGGGAATTCCCGGCTTATGGAGGCCAGCAGTGCTTGCTCGCGGGAGAGTGGAAGCTCGTCAAGAGAGACCTGGCGTCACGTGGCAGCCAGGCTGCGGCGCCGAAGACCGAGCTGTACAACCTCGCCGCGGATCCGACCGAAAGCCGCGACCTCGCCAGCGAGCGTCCGGAGATCGTTGCCCGGTTCGAGGAAATCGTCCGCGCCGAGCACCGGAGCTCCCAGACGTTCCCCTTCCCCGCGCTCGACCGCTGAGCCTGGGAGCGAGGGTGTTGCATAAGGTCAGGATGGAAGCGTGCACAGGCAAAGGGGTTCGTCGAGAGTAAGCGGACCAGTCACCGCCCTCCGCACGACATCAGCCCATAACAAGTCCGTCAAACAGCCCGAAGTTTGTCACCGTCTGCTTGTTTTCCCCCTAAAGTCGGACCCACGGTCAGCTGACGTCGATGGCGTCAATCGCCTGCTCGAGCTCCTGCTGGCGCGATTGACGCTCGACCTCCAGGTCGGCTTTCTGTTTGCGCAGGCTTTCCAACTCGTCCTCCTGATCGTCGACCTTCGCGACATACCGTGCAATCAGTTGTTTCGCTTCCCGGGTTCCTTCCAGCGCCTTGATGTTGTCGCGCAGTCGTCGCTGATCGTTTGATATCTCCCCCATGTCGGCGTCGATTCTCTTCAGGCGCGACTCCACATCGCTGATCCTCTGCTTCGCCTGCAGCAGGCTCGTCAGTTTTCCCTTTAACGCCTCGTCGACCCTGTGCTGCGCCAGAAACAGGGACATTTCAACGGCACCGAAACCGGCCAATTGGATCGTGTCCATGAGAGTCTGTCGGTCCGTAACCGTAAGC
>CAYQYP010000186.1:0-18523 GCA_964421755.1 uncultured Acidobacteriota bacterium | reverse complement strand
CGGCTCCATTCGATCTCGCCCTCCGCACGACATCAGCCCATAACAAGTCGGTCAATACCTGTGGGCCGAACGCACTTCTTCGACCCTATTTTTAACACCCTCGCTACGCGGCTCTGACGGCGGTTGCCCGAGCACGGCGTGAGAATGCGGACCTAGCTGCGGCGTTGGATACGGCAGCAGAACACCGCAATTGAACGACCCTCGACGCGGACTTTCTGCGCCGGCTTGTATTCCCGTTTCTCGAGCTCTTCGAGCGGCTTGCTGGTATCCACCACTCGATGCCACCGCTTTCCGAAGGTCTCAGCCGGAAAAGTGAAGTTGAGCGGCTCGTGATGGTGGTTGAAGAAGAGCAGAAAAGAGTCGTCCACGAGCAGTTCTCCGCGGTCGTCATAGGTGTTCAGAGCGTCGCCGTTCAAATACACGGACAGCGATTTGGCGATCGTCGTTTGCCAGTCCTGCTCCTTCATTGGTTGGGCATTGGGCTTGAGCCAGGCGATGTCGGCCATTCCGCGGATCGGGCGGCCGTGGTACCACCGTCTGCGGTGGAAAACCGGATGCTCTTTGCGAATGTTGATCAACTCACTGACGAAATCGATCAGGTCCTGATCCTTGCTTTGCCAGTCGTACCAGGAGATTTCGTTATCCTGGCAGTACGCGTTGTTGTTCCCTTCCTGGGTACGGCCCATCTCGTCGCCTCCAAGCAGCATGGGTATGCCTTGGGAGAGGATCAGGGTTGTGAGGAAGTTACGCTTCTGCCGCTCCCGCAGCTTACTCACTTCGGGATTGTCCGTGGGCCCCTCGGCGCCGCAGTTCCAGGAACGGTTGTGGTTCTCTCCGTCCCGGTTCTCCTCACCATTGGCGTCGTTGTGCTTCTCGTTATAAGAGACAAGATCCTGGAGGGTAAAGCCGTCATGCGCGGTCACGAAATTGACACTGGCGTATGGACGACGACCGGTCATCTCGTAAAGGTCGGGGCTCCCCGTCAGACGGTAGGCGAAGGATCCGAGCGTTTCATCCGCACCTCGCCAATAGTCACGCACTGTGTCGCGGTATTTGCCGTTCCACTCCGACCAGGCGGGCGGAAAATTACCCACCTGGTACCCTCCTTCACCGACGTCCCAGGGCTCGGCGATCAGTTTCACCTGGCTGACCACTGGATCCTGTTGAATCAGGTCAAAGAAAGCTGACAGGCGATCGACGTCATGCAGTTCTCTGGCGAGGGTGGCGGCCAGATCGAACCGGAACCCGTCGACGTGCATGTCGTTCACCCAGTAGCGCAGAGAATCCATAATCAACTGAAGGACATGCGGGTGGCGCATGTTGAGGCTGTTACCGGTGCCCGTGTAGTCCATGTAGTACTGCCGTTCCTTCTGGACCAGCCGGTAGTAGGCAGCGTTGTCGATCCCCTTGAAAGAGAGCACAGGACCCAGGTGATTGCCTTCGGCGGTGTGGTTGTAGACAACGTCGAGGATTACCTCGATTCCCTCCTCGTGAAGGGTCTTGACCATCTGCTTGAATTCCTGCACGTGTCGGCCCACCTGTTTGGTGGCACCGTATTCATCGTGGGGCGCGAAGTATCCGATCGAATTGTAACCCCAGTAGTTACAGAGGCCTTTATCGAGGAGATGGGAGTCGTGGACGAAATGATGTACCGGCTGAAGCTCGACTGCGGTAATACCGAGATACTTGAAGTGTTTGATCGCGACCGGATGGCCCAGCGCCGCATATGTCCCCCGGATCTCGGCGGGTATGTCCGGGTGACGCATCGAGAAACCTCTGACGTGGGTTTCGTAGATGATCGACTCATTCATCGGAATGTGGAGGAGGTGATCCGCGTCCCAGTCGAAGAACGGGCTGACCACGACGGATTTGGGCATGTAAGGGGCACTGTCCGCGTCATTGAGCGGCCCACTTGCGCCGTTCGGATCTCCGAACCGGTAAGTGAACAGGGTTTCGTTCCACTGCACGCGACCGTGAATTGCCATGGAGTACGGGTCGAGCAGCAGTTTGGAGGCGCAGCACCGTTGCCCCTCGCCCGGATTCCAAGGGCCGTGGACACGGAAACCGTACCTTTGTCCGGGCAAGACCTCGGGGAAGTAACCGTGCCAGCAGTAACCGGTCACCTCCGGTAACTCCGTTCTTGTCTCTTCGCCGTTCTCGTTGAACAGGCAAAGCTCAACCTTTTCTGCTATTTCCGAGAAAACCGAGAAGTTCGTTCCGCTGCCGTCGAATTTCGCTCCGAGCGGATATGGATCACCGGGCCAAAGGCGCATTTTTTTAAGACTCCTGTCCGAACTTGGACTTTGGGTTGAGATGGTCTTCCAACCATCGTACTCAAAGAAAAGCTTTAGGGCCAACAGTTGGGGAGGCAAACGGTGGGAGTCTGAGCCACGGATTTCACAGCTATTGACCGAGATCCGTGCAATCCGTGGCTGAACAGCGTTCTATCGACGTGAATGAGCGTGTGACTTCTTCTGGGTTCCCGGTTCTTCGGGTGGCTTCTGGATCTCTTGCTTCAGAAAGCTCTGCAGTCTGCTCTCGAGTTCTTGCGGTATCTGGACCTTCTGGTCGCGAAGTTGTCCGGAAAACTCAGTACATTTCTTGTAGGTCTTCAGGAAGTGTATGCAGGGCGGGCAGGACGCCAGATGCTCGTCCAGCCGGGTCTGGGCCGCTGGTTCCAGCGTGTGATCTATGTATTCCATTAGAAGATCCACGCAGTCTCTACAGGTAATCGTGGTTCTCATATACCGTCCTCGAAGTAGTGCGAAAGTTTCTCGCGCACAGAGAGCCTGGCCCGGTGAATTCTAGTCTTGGTTGTTGGCTCTTTGAGGCTAAGCAACGAGGAGATCTGCTTGATCGAATATCCCTCGATATCCCGCAGAACCAATGGCATCCGGTACTCAAACGGAAGGGCCTGGATCGCATCGTATAGCTCGCCGGCGAGTTCCCGGTTGAGCATCACCTCCTCCGGGTCGACAGACCACCCCCAGGGAGGGTTGACATACTGCCCGTCGTTGGTAAAGTGAGGCATCGAGTCGTCGAGTTGCGTTTCCCGTTCGCGCGCGGCCCGGTACTTGCGCAGCCACATTATTGAATTGTTGACCGCTATCCGTTTGATCCAAGGCCAGATGTCGCTCTCTTCGCGGAACGTCTCGATTTTCCGAATGATCTTGAGCAATGTATCCTGCAGAATTTCCTCGGCGTCCGACGGGTTCTTGGTGTAGTTGAGGATGACTCCGAACAATGGCCGAGAAAAGTGGTGCACGAACTCGTCGATCGTATCCGGGTTGTGATTCTTCAGCCCCTCGACGATCTGGTGCTGATCCATTTCTCTTGTGTTCATCTTGTTAATACCGACTTATACCATATAACAAAATCGCAGCCGGACGAAACCCAAGCACGTCTTCGACGCCCGCCGTCTCAAGTTGTCACCCTGCGAGCTTTGTTGGTAGGATTCTCACATGATCAGGGTATCCCTGCTGTTGCTGCTCCTCGCCGCACTGAACCCGCAGACAACGGATCGCAGAACCAGGATTCAAGGAAAGCCGCAACCGCCTCCCGAGTACTTTCGACAGATCAAGAATCGGCAGGATGTGGGCAACAAAGTTCGGCTGGTTCTTAACAGCGGTGCCACGATCGCGATCGAAGAGCACGGCATGTATCCGCTGGTCTCCATCGTGACAGTTGTTCAGGCGGGCGCGGACGACGAGCAGGAGACTGAAAAGGGGCACGCCTCCCTCGTGGCCAGCTACCTGTTGAACCGCGCCGGGTTCGCGAAAGGAGTTCACAAGGCGAGCGGAGAAGCGCGGTTCAAAGTGGGGCCTCGGCAGACTTGGTTCTGGTCAACCGGACCCGCGGAGAACTTGCCCAGGATGCTCGATCTTCACGCGAATCTCTTGGAACTGCCGGAAGAGATCAAAGATGAGGATCTCCGACAGGAAAGGAAGCTCGCTGAGCAGCCATCGGCCGAATCAGCGGCGGTCTCGCCGACGGGTGTTGCAGCGAGCCCCCGTCCGGTTTCGGAGGTGAGTCAGGCGGGTATAAGGAAGTTCCATGCCCGGCTCTACCGTCCGAGCCGAACCATACTGGTTCTTTCCGGTTCTTTAACGCGCGAGCAGGTTCTGGAAAGAATCGTGGGGAAATGGGGGAAGGGGAAGGCCGAGGCATTCAGAAGGACCAGGAGTCAGACCGCCGCGACGAGTGATGGCTTCGCCTATCGTTTGATCCGACAACCCGTTACGCAGGCTCGTGTGCAGTTTAGCTATAAGGTGCCCGGGCGTGACCACGCTGATCACTGGGCCCTGCGCGTTCTCGCTCACGGGCTCGTCGGGACGGCGCAGCACTCCCTGGCTGGCGCCAGCAACTCGGGCGAAGCGGTCATGAGCGATGCCCGCCTGGAGGCCGACGACCGAGCCGGCCGGTTGGTTCTGGAAGTTGTTCCAGCCGACGACAAAGTGGAAGCCGCCGAGGTGAACGCCCTGGCTCAGCTGCAGATCCTTGCGACCGAGAGTCTAGCGGGTGAGGATCTGGACCGGCTCACGGCACTTGCGCTGGCTGAATACTACGACCAGACGGAGGACCTGCAAAGTCGCTCCACCGCCATAACCGAGGAGGAACTCGCTGGGTCAGCGATGGATTTCGGGAAAGCGCCGGCCCGGATCCAGGCGGTGACCGCTGACAAGCTGCGACAGCTTGCGGCCACGTACCTCACCATGGAAAACCTCTCGGTCGTGGAGATACTCCCGGAATCGGCGCCGGAGCGGACCTTCACGTCCGAGGCCTTTCTCGATACCTTGAAGATCCTCCTGCCCCCGGCGGTTGCGAAATTCAGGGAGAAGTCGATCCTGCCGCCTGTCGAGCGAGACCGCAGAGAACGCGATCAGGTGTCGCGATTCGTTCCCAGGTACCGGCCGAAGCAGCTGCGCCGTACCTCGGTCATGCGAGGTCCGGATGTTTTCTATGAAGAGGACCACGCCGCCCCGCTTGTGCATCTTGGCTTCTACTACACCGGGGGCAGAAGCGCAGAGACTGCGGAAAACGCCGGCGTCACGGATGTCATGCTCCGCGCAATCCTCCTGAACGCGATCGAGCAAAAAGGAGCGGCGACATGGGGGGATCTGGAGCGGGCCGGCGCGAATCTTAGGGTCGTGAACGAGCCTGATCTGTTCGGCGTTCAGGTGCGATTGCTCTCTCCTTTTCTGGAGCAGGTCTTTCGGATGCTCATCGGCTGGCTTCGGGGCCCGGCAATCACCGAAGAGTCGCTCCAGCTTGCGCGTCTGCAGGTCAGAGCGAACCAGGGTCTGGACCCGATGGCCGGTTTGCTCTCGGAACTCTGGAAAGACAAGCCCTATGGGCGACCTCGTTATGGAACACCCGAGAGCGTCGGGTCGTTCACCCTGGAGAGCGTCCAGGCGTGGACTAAGGCCCAGATGGCGGAGAGACACCCGATCATCGTGATCCGCGGGGACTTCGAAGGCAGTTCATTCTTACAGGGTTTCGTCTCCACGCTAAGCGACCGGCGCTACAAATCTCCCTTGGCAGAGGAGCAGGTCGAGGAGGAGACAGAGGAGGAGACAGAGGAGGAGTCGTTCGGCCAGGCCAAGGGAGGGGGCATGTTTTTGTTCCGCGGCCCAGGCCAGGGAACCCGCGACGGTCGCATACTTCGGGTTATGCAAGGAATTCTGGACGGTCCTGGAGGGGAACTGGCCGACGAATTGTGGGTTAAGGCGAACGTCGCTTTCCCGGTCAGCTTCTCGGCGGTGGAGGGTCGGAAGGGAAGTACGATAATCGCGCGTGTCCAAAGCTTGGGGCAGGAGGCTGCAACCGAGCAGGCACTGAGGGGCGTCTTTCAAAGAATCCAGACACAGGGCCTGCGCGAGGATGTCTTTCTGGCCGGATTGTCCCGGGCCATCACGCGCCATTACATCGAGCAGATGGACGGCGGAGACCGCATCTTCGGAATTGCGTTGCAGCTGATATCCGGCGTACAGGTGGACCAGAATTCGGTCCTGCTGTCCGACCTCAAGGAAGTGCAGGTCGAGGATATCAAGGCGTTTGCTGAAGACTATCTGGTCGGTCCGAGTGGGGGTGCACAATGAAGGCCGTCATCATGGCCGGGGGGCAGGGAACCCGTTTCTGGCCGCTGAGTCGTGAAGAGCGACCCAAGCAGTTCCTGAAGATCAGCGGCCCTGGAACAATGCTTCAGGAAACAGTGCGCAGGCTGTCCCCGCTGATTCCGATCCAGGATGTTTACGTCGTGTGCAGTCCGGTTTACGCGGGATTGGTCCGCGATCAATTGCCCGACCTTGCGCGCGATCAGCTGGTCCTGGAGCCGATGCCCCGCAACACAGCTCCATGCATAGGTCTTACGGCTGTCAAGCTGAAACGCGATTTCGGCAACGAGGTGATGGTAGTCCTCCCGTCCGATCACTGCATCAAGGACGTGGCGGAGTTTCATGCGGCCTTGAGCGCCGCCGAGGATATGGCCCGGCAAGGATGGCTCGTCACCTTCGGAATCGAGCCTGACTATCCAGCGACCGGCTACGGGTACCTGCAAAGGGGAGAAGGCATTGGCCAATTCGCGGAGAAGCCCGCATTCAGGGTCGCCCGGTTCGCGGAAAAGCCACCTGAGGATGAGGCGAAACGCTTTCTCGAGCGCGGCGACTACTACTGGAATAGTGGAATGTTTGTCTGGTCCACCGACCGGATCCTGGAGGAGCTTGGCAATCACATGCCCGATCTTCGGCAGATCCTCGAGGAAATCGAGCGCCGTTGGGACAACCAGGAGAATATTGATTCCCTGTTTGAGCGCGCGCCCAAGACCTCGATTGACTACGGGGTAATGGAGCGCGCCGACCGAGTTGCGGTTCTGCCCTGCAGGCTGGGTTGGAGCGACGTGGGGAACTGGAAGGCCTTGAGAGACATCTGGTGCCCCGATGCCTCAGGTAACCACACCAATGCCGCCTATGTGGCCCACGACGTCAGCGACTGCATCTTCTACTCGTCCCCTGACCACTTGGTTTGTGCCGTTGGAATACGCGGCCTGGTCGTTGTCGAGACGCCGGACGTGACCCTCGTCTGTCCCCAGGATCGCGTTGAAGACGTCAAGAAGCTTGTGGAAGAGCTTCGGTCCAGGGAGATGAAGCGCTACCTTTAGTTTCTGGTCGTCCCAAGCCTTGGACTGGTGACCCCGTCGCCGTCTATCTTCGATCCTTTGCTCAGGGACCCTGCTAAAAGCGTTTCCGTGGCCACAACTACATGTTAAATTGTTTCTTCCGGAGCATAGTCAGAGAGGCGGAGTACACCAGTGAGTGAAATGCTGAACAACCTGATCGGGATGCGGGAGCTTGACGAGCACGGGATGCTCAATGTCGTGGGCCGCTTCGACATACAGCTCGAAGAAGCGGTACATATCGGCCAATCAATCAACCTGCCGGATGAGTGGCGCTCGGTCAGCAACATCGTCATTTGCGGACTGGGTGGTTCAGCGATTGGCGGAGATTTTATTCGCTGTTACCTGGGCAGGTCGCTGCGTGTTCCGCTTTTTGTTAACCGGGGTTACTCAGTGCCCGGTTTCCTCGGGGCAAATACCCTGGCGGTGATGTCCAGCTACTCAGGTAACACCGAGGAGACACTCTCGGCGCTGAAGGAAGCCACGGCGGCCGGTGCAAAGGTCCTTTGTATCAGCTCGAACGGCCAGCTGCAGAGAGAGGCGGAGGAGCACGGCTTCCCTCTGATCACGGTCCCGGGTGGCTATCCGCCTCGTACAGCGATCGGTTATTCGGCAGTTCCCGTGCTGGCAGCTCTGAGCAAGCTCGGTCTGGCACCCAATCAGACCGAGGAAGTCAAGAAATCAATCAGCTGGGTTCGAAGGAAGATTCAATTGTACGGGCCGGCCTGCCCGCTGGCTGAAAATGCTGCCAAGACGCTTGCGCGCCAGCTGCACCGCAGAATCCCGGTGATTTATGGTAGCCAGGATCGGCTCGATATCCTGGCGACGAGATGGCGCGGTCAGTTCGCGGAGAACGGGAAACAGCTTGCATATTCCGCGTCCCTGCCCGAGATGAACCACAACGAAATCGTCGGTTGGAAGCACCCCGGCGCTATGCTTCGCCAGATCCTTCCCATTTTTCTCCGGGACCGGGAGGATCACCCCCGGATTCAGATCAGGGCCGAAATTACCAGGGACATCCTCAGCGAAAAGGCTGGGTCCGCCCTGGAGTTCTGGACCGACAGCGACAGCTGGCTCGAGAGACTCTGGACACTCCTCCTGCTTGGAGATTACGCAAGCGTGTACCTGTCATTCCTGAATCAGGAAGACCCAACGCCGGTGGAAGCCATCGAAGGACTGAAGAACAGACTGAAAGAATCCTCTTAGAGAAAGAAGGCGGCCATGAAGGCTTATCACGTGCTCATCATGAGCGATGGAACTGGAGAGACGGCCTATCGGATGCTCAAGGCCGCCATGGCGCAATTTCAGGAAGATGTGGTCATCACGCGGTACGCTAACATTCGAGAAAAACAGCAGATTCGCGAAATTTTCAAAGCGGCTCACGAGGACACGCTGGTTGTTTACACGTTCGTGGAAAGCGAGATGAGGACCTGGCTGCGCTCCAGCGCCGAACAGCAGAAATTCGAGTCGATCGACCTGCTCGGGCCTATCATGGACAAACTGACTCAGTTCTTCCAGAAGACACCGGTTGCTACCCCGGGCCTCCTGCACCGTGTCGACGAGGAGTACTTCAGCCGCATTGATGCTATCGAATACGCTATCCGTCACGACGACGGTCGGTCTATTAAGGACCTGGAGACCGCAGATCTTGTGTTGATCGGTGTCAGCCGGGTGTCGAAGACGCCGGTCAGCATTTACCTTGCGCAGGAAGGTTGGAAAGTGGCAAACGTTACGACCGTCCTTGGGATGAAACCCCCACGCGAGCTTTTCGAGATTGATCAGCACAAAATCGTCGGGCTGACCATCGACCCGTCGCGCCTGTCGGAGGTCCGGGTCGTCCGGCTGCGCCAGCTGGGGGTGGCCGACAGCAGTTACGCCGACGTCGAGCGCGTCAAGGGCGAACTGGAACACGCCCACGCCATCTTCGCGCAGAACCCGATCTGGCCCGTCATTGACGTCACAGGGAAGTCCGTGGAGGAGATATCGCAGGAGATCCTGGACCAGGTCATCGGCCGAGGCCGTAAACTGCAACACTAGGTTCTCTCTGTGCCAACCGGGCCGAAAAGCGGCGGATTCACTTTTCAGAATCCGCCGCTTTTCGGCCCGGTTGGCAATCACTGGACGATAGGTACCAATGCAACAAGTTCTCGCCACCAAGCTCCACGGTCACGGCAACGATTTTCTGGTAGTCGATGCCCGACAGGTCGACGAGGCGCATTTTGCCGACTTCTCCAAGGCCATATGCGACCTGCATTTCGGGGTGGGAGCCGATGGGTGTCTTTTCGTCTCGCCGGTTGATGCCTCGCGATCGGTCTTTGCGGTTCGCATCTTCAACCAGGACGGCAGCGAAACGGGAATGACGGGGAACGGTGTCCGCTGCGTCTGCGGTTATCTCGTGCGCGAAGGTCTCGCCCAGCTTTCCGAGATCGACATTCAGACCGGCTCGGGTCCCAAAGTCTATACCCTGATCGAGCGGGGCGAAGAGCGTTGGAAGTTTCGGTCCGTCATGGGCGAGCCAGTCTTTGAGCCCCGTGTTATCCCCTTTACTCCTCGGGAGCCGATCGAATGTGTGAGGGAGTATCCGGTCCCGGTCGGTGACGAAATGGTTCCGATCAACGCGCTATACGTCGGCAATCCCCAATGCGTGGTTTTCTCCGATCCCTTGCCTGGGGATGAAGTCTTTCACAGGGTTGGCAAGGCGCTCCAAACACATCCGCTCTTCCCCGAAGGTACGAACGTCAGCTTCGTTCGTGTTGAGGGCTCTCACGAGATCGGAATCCGGATCTACGAACGGGGAGTCGGGCCGACTCTGTCGTCAGGCACGGGATCCTGCGGGGCAGCCGTGGCCGCGCTGGCGGCCGGAAAAGTCACCTCTCCCGTGAACGTGCGCACCGAGACCGGTGTCCAGGAAGTCGCGTGGACTCCGGGCTCGCAAATCGTTCTCACCGGCTGGACGGAGTTCATCGCCAAGGTCGAATTCTGCTGGAGAGCAGATGTCTGACCTGCTCGCTCGCGTGCGGGCCGACCGGGATCCGCTCCTTAAAACGCTCGAGAAACTCGTCCTTTTGGAATCCCCATCTTCGTCGAAGACCCTGGTAGATGACCTGGGCCGAATTGTGTCCGAAAACCTGGCCCAGTGCGGAGTTCAGGCGACCACGGAACGGCGGTCTTCGGTTGGCGACATCGTGTGGGGAGAATGGCCGGCTGAGATAACAAGACAGGGAGACAAGGAGAGAGGGAGACAAGGAGACAGGGAGACAAGGAGAGAGGGAGACAAGGAGCAAGGGGGGCCCTCACAGGGGAGGATCCTTGTGCTGTGTCACCTGGACACCGTCCATCCGGCCGGATCCCTGGAACGCAACCCGATCCGCCGGGACGCGGGCAGGCTGTACGGTCCCGGGGTCTGCGACATGAAGGCGAGCGTTGCGGCCACGATGTTCGTGCAGCGATACCTCCAACAGGGTGCGATCCGTCCCGGGAAGGCCGTCCGTTTCCTCTATACAACCGACGAAGAGATCGGCAGCTTCGAGAGCCGGCAGATCATTGAAGCATTTGCCCGAGACTCGGATATTGCCCTGGTTCTGGAACCTCCACTGGCTGGCGGCGAATTGAAGCTGTCCCGGAAGGGAAGCGGCGTCTTCAGGATACGCGTGCGCGGCCGGGCCTCGCATGCGGGAGCTGCTCCCGAGAAAGGGATCAACGCGATCCTCGAGTTGAGCGGGCAGATTTGCCGGATTCAGGAATTGGAGAATCGGGGCGCCGGGACCACCGTCTCGGTGACGCTGGTCCACGGTGGCACGGCCGAAAACGTGATCCCCGAAAGCGCGGAAGCTACCATCGACGTTCGCTTCCTGACCATCGAGGAAGGCGCCCGTGTGGAATCCGCCCTGAGGATGTTGTCGCCGACCATCGCCGGGGCCCAAATAGGCGTCGAAGGTCAGCTCGACCGGCCGCCGATGGAACACGGTCCGAGGGCGCGCGAGCTGTTTGAACGGGCCCGCCAGGTTGCCTCCGAAATCGGCCTCGACCTCCAAGGCGGTTCCTCCGGGGGCGGAAGCGACGGCAGCTTCACGGCAGCCCAGGGCGTCCCGACGCTCGACGGTCTGGGAGTCGAAGGTGGCGGAGCTCACTCACCCGATGAGTACATCCTGATCGATTCCCTGAGCACCCGGACCGCACTCCTGGCTCTGCTTCTGGAACGCCTGTAGCAAACATGCTGTGTGGAGGTTCTCAACACTTCTTCTCGCTTTATCGCCTGTGGTTGATTGACTCCGGTTACTTCTTAAAATAGACTCTGGCGTAGGGTTAACGGACGTGGCGTAACGTCCCTCCTTGCAACCTCCTAGGGGAAACGGAGACGTGCGGTTTGTGAAGCGGTCATGTTGAACGGAGGAGTCAACGCATGAACGAAGAGCGGGGCGAAAGAATACAAATTCAACAGGGACGGGTTCAAGTTCCGGATAACCCGATTATCCCCTTCATCGAAGGCGATGGAACCGGGCCGGATATCTGGCGGGCTACCCGGCGGGTTCTCGACGCGTCTGTCCAGACCGCCTACGCGGGCAAGAAACGGATCGCCTGGCGGGAGGTGCTGGCCGGGGAGAAGGCGAAGCAGCAGACCGGCGAATGGCTCCCATCGGCGACCATCGACGAAGTGGCCGCTCACCGGGTCGCGATTAAGGGCCCGCTCACGACACCCGTCGGCGGCGGTATCAGGAGTCTGAACGTCACTCTCCGACAGGTCCTGGACCTGTATGCATGCGTTCGTCCGTGCCGGTACATTGCGGGAGTACCGTCTCCGGTCAAAGAGCCGGAAAAGCTCAACGTGATCATCTTCCGGGAAAACACCGAGGATGTTTATGCCGGAATCGAATGGCCAGCCGGATCGACAGAAGCCACCGAGGTGACCAACTTCGTGAACAGTCACTTCGGGAAGAATATCCGTTCCGACTCGGGCATCGGCATCAAGCCGATCTCCGAATTTGGAAGCAAGCGATTGGTCCGGATGGCCTTACAGCACGCGGTGAGCCATGGTCGAAAGCGCGTGACCCTTGTTCATAAGGGCAACATCATGAAGTACACCGAGGGTGCGTTCCGAGACTGGGGCTATGAAGTGGCTCGCACGGAGTTTGGCGATGTCTGCATCGAGGAGAAGGATCTCTGGGAAAACTTCGGAGGCAAGGTCCCGGGCGGCAAAATCCTCATCAACGACCGCATCGCGGATGCGATGTTCCAGCAGGTTTTGCTCCGTCCCGACGAATATGAGGTTCTGGCGACTCCGAACCTCAACGGCGACTACCTGTCGGACGCCTGCGCCGCACAGGTAGGCGGGCTGGGAATGGCACCGGGTGCAAATATCGGGGACGAGGTTGCTTTCTTCGAAGCGACCCACGGAACGGCTCCGAAATACGCCGGCCAGGATAAAGTCAACCCCGGGTCGTTGATCCTGTCAGGCGTCATGATGCTCGAATACATGGGATGGAAAGAAGCGGGCGAGTTGGTTTATTCAGGCCTCGCAAAGAGCATCAAGCAGCGTCGGGTGACCTACGACCTGGAACGGCAGATGGAAGGTGCGGTCACGTTGAAGACGAGTGAGTTCGCCTCGGCGGTGATCGAAAACATGGGTCAGGCCTAACGGCACTTCTCATTTCAGAGGAACAGCCAATGAAACGTTGTGAACGGAACAAGGTGACGGTTGTAGGGGCAGGGAATGTAGGTGCCACGCTGGCCCAGCGTTTGGTTGAGAAGGAGCTCGCCGATGTGGTTCTGGTCGATGTCGTCGAAGGAATGCCACAGGGCAAGGCTCTCGACCTGTTGGAGGCGGGCCCGGTCGAGGACTATGACTCAAAACTCACCGGTTCGAACACGTACGATGCCAGCGAGGATTCTGACATTGTCGTCATTACAGCCGGGCTGGCCCGGAAGCCGGGCATGAGCCGGGACGACCTGCTGCTCAAGAACGCGACCATCGTCCGCGAAGTCACTCAGAACATCGCTCCGCGCAGTCCCCAAGCGATCATCCTGGTCGTCAGCAACCCTCTGGATGCGATGTGCCACGTGGCCCTCCACTACTCGGGTTTCCCGCGGGAGCACGTAATCGGCATGGCGGGGGTGCTCGACTCGGCCCGGTTCAGGACGTTCATCGCCCAGGAGCTCGGCGTCTCGGTCGAGAGCACCCAGGCGTTCGTCCTGGGAGGGCACGGCGACACGATGGTGCCATTGGCACGATACTCCACCGTGGCCGGCATCCCGATCACCGAGCTGCTTCCTGCCGAAAAGATCGCGGCGCTGATCCAGCGGACCCGCGACGGTGGCGCGGAGATCGTCAAGCTGCTCAAGACAGGCAGCGCGTTTTATGCGCCATCCTCCGCTGTCGCTGAAATGGTTGAGGCGATTCTCCACGACGAGAAGAAGATTCTCCCTTGCGCCACGTATCTGACCGGCGAATACGGAATCAGCAACCTCTTCGTCGGCGTACCGATCAAACTGGGATGCCGCGGCGTTGAGGATATCGTCGAGATTAATCTGACGACGGACGAGCGAGTCGCACTTCAGAAGTCAGCCGCATCCGTTCAGGAGCTGGTTGATGTGATGAAGAAGAACGACTTCTTGCGTTAATTTCGGGTTGCGGATTTCGGATTGCGGAATCAAGGGCAGGCTCCGGCAGTCCTCTGAGAACTGCACCTGCTGTGTCGCGGGCTTTATTCCGCAATCCGCAATCGGCTTGACTTGCCAGCTCTCCCTCCCATCCGTAAACTAATTGGGTCGAGAATCCGTACTACCTTTGACCGAGTCATTATCGGTCTCTCGTCTAAAAGCTATGAAATTCGTCCCGTTTCTTCTGAAGAATATCTTCCGAAACAAGCGCCGCACGTTGCTCACGATGACCAGCATCGCGGTCAGCCTGTTTCTCGTGGCGACCTTGCTCACGGTTCTCAGCGAGCTGGAGAACCCGCCCATGGCGCCAGACTCGGCGCTGCGCCTGGTTGCGCGCCACAAGGTGTCACTGGCCAACATCCTCCCCCTCTCGTACCGACAGAAGATCCAGGAGGTGGACGAGGTTGATGCGGCCGTGGGAGCAGCGTGGATCCAAGGGATCTACGAGGACCCGGCAAATATATTCGCACAGATGGCCATTCAGGCGGATCAGATCTGGGAGGTCTTGAGCGACGTGAAGATCCCCGAGGATCAGAAGCAGGCTTTTGTCAAAGACCGGACCGGGGCCGTAGCGGGCAAAAAGCTTGCCGACCGCTACAACTGGAAAGTCGGCGAGAAGATCGTCCTGAAGAAGGGGCTGTGGCCGGCCGATTTCGAGCTGACCCTTCGGGGCATCTACGAGGCACAGGACGAGAGCGCGCTCTACTTCCAGTGGGACTACTTCAACGAAGCGATGAACAACCAGGGCATCGTCGGCTGGTACTGGATTAAGGCAAAATCTGCCGAGGCCGTCCCTCGAGTAGCGCAGAAAGTGGACGCCATGTTTCAGAACACAACGGCGCCCACCAAGACGGAGAGCGAAAAGGCTTTCGTGCTCGGTTTCATCTCGATGATGGGTAACGTGCAACTGATGATAAAGACAATCTGCACGGTTGTCGTCTTTGCCATCATCCTCGTGGCGGCAAACACCATGGCCATGTCGATTCGCGAGCGAGCACGGGAAATCGGGATACTGAAGGCTCTCGGTTTTCGTCGCAGCCGGATCCTGGGGCTGCTGCTCGGAGAAGCGATGTCCATCACGTTGATCGGCGCAATCATAGGCTCGGTCGGGGCCAGGTTGGTCTTCTCCGGCGTGGATATGTACGAGATGACTGCTGGTTTCATGCAAAGGTTCCTGGTAACGGGTGAAACCCTGGCGATCTGTATCGGAACCGGCCTTCTGATAGGCATAGTGGCTTCGGTCGTACCGGCCGTGCAGGCAGCTCGAAGACCGGTCGTCGACGCGCTGCGCAGGGTGGTGTAAAGATTCAGCCGGTCAGCTTGAGATTAGGCTACCGACTTGCCTGGTGCGGATCAGGATATCGAGGATCTATGAAGATTCCCCTCAAATACAATCTGCGAAGCCTGTGGGTCCGCCGATTTAGTACCGCGATGACTGCGTTCGGTATCGGCCTGACCGTTGCCGTGGTGCTCTTCATGTTGGCACTGATCCACGGGCTGGACTCCACCTTTGTTCAGACGGGGCATCCGAACCACTTGGTGCTGATTCGTCAAGGTTCGCAGAACGAGACGGCAAGCTACTTCGATAAAGCAATTTTCGATATCGTTCGCCTCCTCGACGGGGTGGCGAAGAACGCCAACGGCGAGCCGCTTGCGTCGGGAGAGATAGCGGTCCTCATCAACCACGAGAGGACCGGTGGAGACACGACCAATGTCTTGATTCGCGGCGTATCCCCGGTTGCGTTCGAACTGCGGCCCGAGATCCGGATCATCGAGGGGCGGAGGCTACGGGGCGGAGTCCGAGAGCTGATTGTCAGCCAATCGTTGTCGAAGCGCTTCAAGGGGATGAAGGTCGGTGACAAGGTGCGCATCGCAAGTTCCGACTGGCCGATTGTCGGGATCTTTGACGCGTCCGGGACGGCGTACGATTCGGAATTGTGGGCCGATTACAATGACGTGGCCCAGGAGTGGAATCGCCCGATTTACTCATGCATTGTTCTCCGTGCCACCGACGCACAGGCTGCCGCCCAGCTGCGCAAACGAATCGAGGGCGATCGGCGGATCTCGCTGGAAGTCCATGATCAGAAGGCGTATTACCAGGCCCAGACCCAATCGTCGGTCGCCCTCAAGGCTCTCGGTGTGATCATCGCCCTGGTGCTCGGGATCGGTTCCTGCTTTGCGGCCATGAACATGATGTACGCGGCGGTCATGGGCCGGGTAAAGGAAGTGGCAACGCTTCGGGCGCTGGGGTTCCCACGATTCAGCATACTCGCATCATTCATCGTGGAATCGGCGATCCTCGGGCTGGCTGCAGGTATCCTCGGTTGTCTGCTCGCTCTGCCCCTGAACGGCATGTCGACCGGAACTATGAACTTCCTGACGTTCAGCGAAGTTGCATTCAACTTCCGGTTGACGCCCTCCATCCTTTTGCAGGGTTTGCTGTTCTCGCTGGCCGTCGGTATAGTAGGCGGTTTTCTGCCGGCGCGGCGAGCGGCGCGGTTGAAACTGATCGACGTGATGCGGGACTAACTCGAGGGATTGATGGAAAAGAACTTGGACGCACTCCGAATAGATCGATCCAAAAAGGCGTCGAGCGACAGACGACGTGGGGTCAGCTGGCTGGTTTCCGGGGCACTCCTGGTGATCGGTTTGCTGCTCGGATTTTTTCTGGGCGGCTATTTCAAGACAGACCAGGCTGCCAGCGACTCCGAGGGGGCAGCCGGCTCGAAACCCGCGCAGCAGGCTTCAGAGCCCACCGCACAAACCGGCAGCGACGGCGGTGGAGCGACGACGCTGATCGCTTCCGGGTACATCGTCGCGCATCACAAGATCGAGGTGGGCTCGAAGGTCATGGGTAAGGTCGCCTGGATCGGCGTGGAGAAGGGTGACCCGGTCAAGAGGGGGCAGCTGCTCGTCCGGCTGGATGACCGCGAGTACCGGGCACAGGTGGAACAGGCCGAAGCGGCGGTCCGGGCGGCGGAAGCGGCGCTGAAGGAGCTCGAAGCCGGAAACCGGCCGGAGGAAATTCAGAGGGCTGAAGCAGAGTTGTTGCGATTGCGTGCGGATCTGGAAAATGCCCGGCTGGAGCTGCGGCGGGTTGAATCCCTTCTGAAAAGCGGAGCCGTCTCCCAGCAACAGGTGGATAACGCCCGGTCACGAGCCGACATGGCTGAGGCGGCGGTTCGCGTGGCGGAACGCAGTCACGACCTGATGAAGCTCGGGCCTCGCCAGGAGCAGATCGCCCTTGCGCGTGCGGAAGTGGAGCGGAATCGCGCCGCCCAAAGGTACGCAGAAACCCTGTTGGATGCGACACGGATCACGGCGCCGAGCGACGGAACCGTGCTCGAGCGGCTGGTCGAAATGGGCGAAATGGTGACGACCTCGTTCGCAGGGGAGATGGGCGCCAAGTCGGCCGTGGTGTCCCTGGCGGACCTGAACGA
The DNA here is from genome assembly GCA_964421755.1 of uncultured Acidobacteriota bacterium. Taxonomy (GTDB): domain Bacteria; phylum Acidobacteriota; class UBA6911; order RPQK01; family RPQK01; genus CAVUUN01. Next base: position 1,255 of record CAYQYP010000186.1, on the reverse strand, counting down.
TCTTCAGGTCGAACTGGATATTAGCCAGTCCGATTTCAACCGTATCGCCCGGGACCAGGCCTGCGTGATGACCCCGGAGGCGTATCCCGATCGCAAGTATAAGTGCGAGATCGCTGAAATTTCGCCCGAGGCGAACCGGCAGAAAGCGACGATCCAGGTGAAGGTCCAGGTTCTGGAACCGGACGAGTACCTTCGCCCGGAAATGACTGCGAGAGTGACGTTCTCGAAAGCGACCGTCACAGAGGCTTCGTAAGAGAAAACCTATGAGCGAACCGCTAATTTCGATAGCCCAGGTGAGCAAGATCTTCCATCGTGACTCTGTCGACGTCAAAGCGCTCGACAACGTGAGCATTGACATCGTGCCTGGCGAGTTCGTCTGCCTGATGGGGCCTTCGGGTTCCGGTAAGAGCACGCTGCTCAACATCATCGCCGGAATCGACCGGGCGAGCTCCGGGGTCGTCCGGGTGGCCGGCGAGGACCTGCATGACTTGGACGAGGACGACCTGGCGGTCTGGAGAAACCAGCATGTCGGGTTCGTGTTCCAGCACTTCAACCTGATCCCCGTGCTCACGGCTTTCGAGAACGTGGAGCTGCCCCTGCTGCTCACCTCTCTCACTAAGAAGGAGAGGCGAGAGCACGTGGAGGCTGCCCTGAAGCTGGTTGGCCTCGAAGACCGGATGGATCACTATCCACGCCAGCTGTCCGGCGGCCAGGAGCAGCGTGTCGCAATTGCACGAGCAATCGTGGCGGATCCGACTTTTGTCCTGGCCGACGAGCCGACCGGCGACTTGGATGCGGCCTCCGCCAGGGAGGTCCTGGAAGTGCTGAAAGGCTTGAACCGGCAGTTCAACAAGACGATCGTGATGGTTACACACGACCCCCACGCTGCCGCCTACGCTTCGCGCAAGTACCACCTGGAGAAGGGTGTCTTTTCGCGGGAAGAGGTTTCGAGCTGAGGTTGGGTGCCTGCGTCGATGCAGCCTGTGTGATATTTCCGTCAAGCGGATTGCCGAAATGACCCCAACGGGGTCACGTAGCAAAGCCCAGGGTTGCCCGCGTTGTGTGCGGGAAACCCTGGGTAGGGGTGTACGTACGCATCCAACCCTGAAAGGGTTGCGTACCGCACTACGCAACCCTTTCAGGGTTGGATCCTTCCCGCCGTCAACCCGGGGTTTCCCGCACACAACGCGGGCAACCCCGGGCTTTGCTACGCAACGCCTTTGGCGTTGAAAACTGTCAATAAGCCGCCGGTCGA
>CAYQYP010000185.1:0-2630 GCA_964421755.1 uncultured Acidobacteriota bacterium | reverse complement strand
AGCAGCAGGAGCAGCTGGTCGCGATCCAGCGCGAGCGCACTCGAATCTTCGAACAAGCCGCCGTTGAACTGCGGGACGGCAGCGCGAAGTCCGGCGGAGAAGCCGCCGGTGTTCATCCGGCCCCAGACCTCCTCGACCATCGGCCGGAAATGCTCCGGGCAATCGCGCAGGGAGTCCAGCAGCCCCGTGAATACGCCGGCCGCCAACAAACCCACATCTTCAGCGAACATCGTGAAAAGGCAGCGCATCAGAAAGCTCGCCACGGCGTGCGGGTCATGACCACTTTTTTCGAGCGAAATCGCCAGGCGCGCCAGGCGCGCGGCGATCTCCCGGGTGGCCTTGGCGCTGCGGCGAGCGGGATCCAGCTCGTCGGGCGCAGTCCAGATCCGGGCCAACCGCCCGCGGATATCCTCATATTCGAGCTGGTCGAGCAGAATCCGGTGACTGCCCGGGGCCGGGAAGGGCGCGTATTGGCCACCGGTACGGCTGAATTCAGCAAAAACCTCGATCGAATGCCCGACGTCGACGACGAGGAGAAAAGGCGGGCGTCCTTCGGAAGCGGGCAGAGCGCGCACGTACTGTTCGGCGCGGGCCTTGGCGCGCAGCATGGCGTCGTCCCAGGCCCGGGTGCCACGGCGAGCCGTGCCCTTCTTCAGCTTGCGCTGCGCGTTCGTCATGGTCTCGGAGAGCGGCTTTTCCACGGCGGGAACGTCGGAGCCCTGTTTCGCTTCCAGGACGAAGCAGCCGCGCTTGTACAGATCGATGAATCCGCTGGTGGAGCCGTCGTCCAGAATGAACTCGACCGAGCGTTCGAATACGTAATCGTTGGCCTCATTGTCCGGCTGGGCGGGACATGGTTTGGGCACACCGAGGACTTCGGACAGCTCGATAAGGAAGAGCTGGTAGTTGGCGCGCTCCGCCGCGCCGGAATTCTTCCAGCGCTCGATGAACTGCCCGACCGCGTCCGTGGCCATGCCGTGTTCTTATAGCACGGTCCGGCGGCGGCAGGAAGCCTTACCGATCTCGCTTCTTGTCTTGCGGCTTGAGTGGCGAACGGTGGAGAGAGCGATCAGGATGTCCGACTTGGAAGTCGGACCCACGGGAGCGTCTTCGCCGGGGGGCGCGGCTTGTCGCCGGAGGCAAGCGCGGGAGCCGGCCGGAAGTTGAAGCCGAAATAACGTTCATATATAGTGCCACTGAGCAAAACCTCACCACGGTTCGAGCGTCGCGTCTTTCTTCCGGTATCGCAGTACCCTAGGGGGCAGGGTGATTTTAAGACGTCTAAATCGACCAGAACTGTACTTCCACTTGACTGACCGACCCGTTGTCGTCTGGTTTGCGGTTGCCTTCATTCTGTTGGTGGGCCTAAGTGGAGCGGGCGTCTGGTATTACCAGCACCAGAGGGAGACGTTCAGAAAGGGCGTCTGGAGCGACCTCAATGCAATCGCTGATCTGAAGGTTCGCCAGATCTCCGAGTGGCGCAGGTCAAGGCTCGCGGAGGCCAGAATTCTCTCGGATATTGCGGCCCGTGCTGCCTCCGAGGGCTGGTTGCTTTCGACAGACCAGGGAAGCACCTCGCTCCAGTTCGATCTGCTCACGACTTTTCGAGACAACACGCAAGCGGAGAAAGTGCTCGTCGTTTCCCGCGATGGGAAAGTGCTTCAGTCCGTGCCACCAGGCGTCAGCACAGTCGCGCAAAGCGATCTCCCGGCGCTGGAACGCTGCTTCACGGAGCGCAAGATTGCCTTTTCGGATTTCAACAAGGATCCCGGCGAGGACATCCACCTGGATTTGCTTGTGCCTGTCATCGGCCCGGCCAAGCCAGGCGAGGTGCTGGCTGTCCTGTTGCTGCGTCTTGACGCGGATGGCTATTTGTATCCCCTTGTTCAGAGTTGGCCAACACCAAGCGCGACCGCGGAAACGCTACTCGTTCGCCGTCAGGGCGACTCGGTCGTTTACCTGAACGAGCTACGCCACAAGAAAGGCACCGCTCTGCGCTTCTCCTTGCCGCTCAGGCAGGAATCATTGCCGGCCGCGCGCGCGGCGCTTGGTGTTGAGACCACCATGGAGGGCATCGACTACCGCGGAGTCCCGGTGCTCGCCGCCACGCGAAATGTGCCGGGCTCGTCCTGGGCCTTAGTTGCGAAGATGGACCAGGCAGAGAGCTATGCCATCGCCAAAGACATGGCAAAAGTCACCGGCTTTCAGGTATTCCTGCTCATTTCCACTCTCTCCCTGGCGCTCGCCTTGCTCCTTGCCCAAAAAGCAAATCAGATAAGGAACCGTGAGCTACAGGCCAGAATCGAGTACCAGGCGCTGGCGAAACACTCCGATGAGCTACAGCGGCTCACCGCTCACCTGGACATCCGGGAGGAGGAGAGCCGCCGGATTTCCCGTGAGATCCATGAGGAGTTCGGCAATGCCCTGGCTGGAGCACGCTTCAGCCTGCTGGATGTTCACGGGCGCATCCCGCGGGATCATCCGGAATTGGCGGAGCGGATCAAGTCGATCCTCGTCGAACAAAAGTCCCTCATGGAGCAAGTACGCCGTATTTCGCAACACCTTCGCCCGCCGATCCTCGATCAGCTGGGCCTCATCCCGGCGATCAAGTGGCTGGCAGATGATTTCGA
>CAYQYP010000184.1:0-5541 GCA_964421755.1 uncultured Acidobacteriota bacterium | reverse complement strand
CCGCGGGTGAGCGGTATCAGTTTGACACAAAACCGGCCGGCGACTCATGCCCTTCTCGGAAGTGGTGACCAGTCACGCTTTGCTTCTCGATTTCGATCCGTTACCCTTATAACGGGAGAATTCAGAAGGCTCTCGCAGATGTTTTCGCAACGTATAGGGTATACATTCTGCTTTCGGTTCGAACCCGCTTGCTTCGCGGAAAGACGCTCGCGCGCGGCTCTGATGGGACTCGGCGAACGCCGCGCAACAGCTCGGGCTCTATCGGAACACAAGTCATAGCAGGCGGCACCGAGTCGTGTCAGAGCCGCGAGCGTTTTTCAGCGAAGCAAGCGGGTTCGAACCGAAAGCAGATTGTTACCCTAAGGTGTCTAAGGCCGTCGCCGAAATGCGTGTAAGGAGCAGGGCAGAGGCTGCCTCTGCCGCCGCACTCCAAAGCTTCGCCCGCCTTGGGGGTCCGGCTCGAAACCCAAGCTAAACGCTTTCGTCAGAATCGATCCTAACTAAGCGCCTCCAGAGAGGCACGAACTCGTCTAAACCATTGATGATTACAAGATCCTCAGGTCCGACCCGGTCCGACCCCGAGGGCACATTCCTGGTCCGACCTAAAAACTACGACTACTCCAGGGGCGCGAGCACCTTGTGCTGCTCTCTAATCCCACTCGCGCTCGTAATCGTAATCGCAATCGGCCTTTTGCAGGAACAAAAAACCGATACGACTACCAGCGTGAACGGAGCAGACAGTACTCCCAGCCTTTGGAGTGCGCCGGCTTGACGCCGCTTTGGATTTCAACGGGTTGCTGTCAGGGCAAGGATTCGGGAGCCAGAAATATGTGCTCAGCAGAACGGCTGTCGTCGAGGTCCGTCAGGACCGACACCTCTCTAGAAACCGCGGTCTAGAGCTTGCGCAGGTCCGCATGAGTGACACGTGTCCAGCCCGCGGCCGACGAGTCCACGTGTCAGTCATGCGGACCTGCCTTACCCTGACTGCCCGACTTCTACAAACGTGCCGGTCCTACGGACCTCAGGACAAAGCTGTTTTACGGAGAGCCTATTTGTCACTTAGGGCACTAGAAAAAGTCCGCGAGTGCCGAACAGGGCGGTGGTTGCGGCGGAGCTTCGTTGGATGCGTTACAGTCGCACCCCGTATATATATCGCAGTACCCGCCGGCCACTTTGCCGAGATCCTCATCCGAAAGCTCGTCACCTGGCTTCGATGGAATGACGAAATGGTACAACGTATCCGTGTTTTCCACCGCCTTGATCGTCACGCCCGCAGGAACGGCGATCCCGTTTTCCTTCAAGACCGCCATCGTGTCCGAAAGGAGCCTCTTCTTGAATGACTCATCGCTCCATGCCTTGCTGACCAGCAACCCGATCATTTTGCTCTGCTGTTCTGATTTCCCCTCTGCCATTTCTAGTCCCTCACTTCCTTGGAATCCTGTCCAACAATCTCACCGAGAAGGCGCAGCCGTTTCATCCGCCATCCCGACAGCTCGCAGGTCTCTGATTATTTCCGGCGCGAATTTCCTCTGAAAGGATAGATACCCTTTCGCCTCATGTGGCGCTCGATTCCGACAGACAACTTTTACATGGCTGATTCTCCTGAATATGTAGCTCGGCCACAGATCGCTGGGAAGAACGGTGCGGGCATATCCGGGCCACAACAGCAGAGCATCGCGCTTTTCGGGGAGGCACAGCGAGCGCTTCGCAAGATGCTCCAGCAATCGCTCGCACGCCGTCTTAATCTCCCCATCCTCTTTCCGAGGAAAGCATTCTATTCCTATCTGGGGCAAGACGGCATCGGAGATATCGATAAGGTAACGAAGACGCGCGAATGCCCCAAACTCCGCCGTTGCCTCCATAATCTCGTCTATCGAACCGGGATATCCGACGGCCTTAAGGTAATCTTCGAGGTCTCCCCCGTCCAGCAAAATAACGATTCGCACCCCATCGCAGGTCCGGGCGAGCATCGATGCCGCATAGTCCACTCCCGCACCGCGGGGGAGGGCATCGCAACAATAGCGAAGCCTATCACGAACCGCTCTCCTCAACGGCGTCTCCTGCAGCAGGGCCAAGGCATCGGCGAGCCACGCACGGATATCCTGCCCCGAGCCTTTGTTAATCGCCAAAAAGACACCGGGAATAGGTGCGCGCTCGTTCATGCGGTCCTGATCGAATTCCAGGACGACATGCCGGACATTCTCGTGCAACGGCGATGACGGATCGGCCCACTGTTTTGAGAAGAAGCGAATCCGCTGCCAGCCGGGGGAATCGAACAGCGATGGGTCGAGATCGGCCAGAGGGATGTTCCCAGCCAGGACATCACGGCCGTTGCCGTTGCTCTCAATCCACAAATGCCAGTCGGCCCGGGATTCCTTAACTCCCAGGTGACACTCGAAGCCAGCCGACGAGAAAAGCGCGGCAGGCAGCCTCGCATTGACCGCCCGTATTGCGGTACAAGCATCCGAAGATGCGAGCACGCCCGGAATATGCGTCACAACCTCAGTGAATACGTCGTTCATGGTGAAGTTCACGATTGACGCACCAGTCTCTCCGGATAGGTTTTCAGCAAACCGATGTCCCCTGAACGTAACACCTCATTGATCACTTGTGCGGCAATACCTGCGGACCACATTGCCGGACCGATGCCTTCACCAGTTGTCGGCCTTGTGGTGCCGATTGTTTCTCCAACGGCCAAAACAGCTCCCGGCCCGACTGGGTTGGACCCGGCCAGGCCCGTACGCAAGCTGCCCCCGCGCAACGGCGACGCAATTTTGCCGTGCTTTAACAGTTCCGCAGCGGGATCGAATTCCGAGAGAAAGGAATGGAACTCCTTCTTCAGATCGATTCGTTGGTTACAGCGCAGGTATCCGCATCCGGCGTTGTACATCCTGTTTCCCATGGGAAATAACCAGGCATACCCCGACGGATTACGATAGCGGTCAAAATAGAAGGCCGCCTCGTCCATCGTGAAATCGGATTGAATATAGCAACGGGCCGCAAAGCCGGTTGCCTCTTTGCGCGTGATCATGCCAAGTTTCTCGGCGAGCAAGATGTCGGCGCCGGTCGCAATAACCGCAATTCGGGCCCGGACCGGCGTATCCGAGCCGGCAATCCTGACAAAAGCGAGTGACGAATCCTTTGCATCAATCTCCGTAACCTTTCCGGTGGTAAAGACGGCTCCTTTCGTCGCTGCCTCTTCGCACAGGATTGAATCAAGGATCCGGCGTTCCAATATGAATGTACTTTCACGAGCTGCATGTTCCTTCTGCAAGACAATGGGATAGTGAACGGCTCCAAGGAAACGCACCTCGATTCTTCTGTAAATACGGGTTCTTTTCAGTTCATACCCAACTCGGCGGACTTTCTCGCAGATGCCTAGTTTCTTCAGGGTTTCGAGTGCGCTTGTACCGAGGAGGTCGCCGCACACCTTTTCCCTCGGGAAACGTTCTTTGTCGATGAGGAGCACTTTGTGGCCGAAGGTTGCAAGGTCAATCGCGAGCGCGCCCCCCGCGGGCCCAGCGCCGATTATTGCGGTATCCCATGTGGTGCCGTAAAGAGATGCCATACAATGCGCCGCCGATCGCGTGCTTCTCGTCGCCAAACGGAACTCATCCTCGCCGACAGGATTCTGTCCTACGGCAGCCTGTCCTTCACTATGCTCTGGTACGCGTCTTTGAGAAACTCTCTGTCGTCATCATCCAGCCGGGCATACAAAGCGAGCCCCGTTTCCAGGGTTGCCCTCATTTCAGCGCAGGACAGAGCGTCGGACATGCGCCTGTCCCCGGTACGCGATTTGTTCTCGTAGGCACATCCGCCGCCGCACAAATACCGCGCCCAGCATACCGAGCACTGCGGCAGAGCATCCACGGTGCTTCTGTGATACTCGTTGAGGCCGTCCGCCCGGTAATCCGCAATCGTGCCCATCCTGGTGTCATCCTGCCCCACGAAGCGGTGGCACGGATAAATATCGCCGGAGACAGATACTGCGGCGAACCATTTGCCGACCCCGCATGTGAAGTACCGCTTTTGACCCGTTACCAGCGGCACCAGTGATCGCGCGGGATCACCCTGCTCCACTCTCCTCTCCGTAATAGACTGGAAAAGCCGGATCCACTCCTTTTGCTGGAAGGCGATCATGCGGTGCGAGAGCGCTTCGTCATCGGCTGTCTCGGTTGCATCCTCCCCATCCAGGATGACGCGCGAGGCCTTCGTCAAAAAGCAGGCTGTGAATCCTGCTCGACTCATTCCATCCTTAATCTCGCAGGGATCGGAATCTCCGTAGACCGTCGCTCGCCCCGAGAGTTGGGGAAAGACCGGGCGCAATTTCTGGACGCTTGCATAAACGGTGTCGTAAGAGCCGTTCCCGTCCCTGAAAGGACGCTGCCTGTTCTGGATTTCGCGAGTTCCGTCGAAACTGATCAGCGGCCTGATGTTCTCATCCTTCATGAAGCTGACGATCTCGTCAGTAATCAGGGAACCGTTGGTGGTGATGCCAAAGGTGATTTTCTTGCTGAATCCCGAGGCCCTGGCCTTCGCGTAACCCACGGTTTTCTTGATAAGCGGAAAGTTGAGCAGGGGCTCTCCGCCGAAAAAGAAGATCTGGACCTTTTCGGCGCTCTTCGAGTTCTCCATGAGCCAGTCGACCGCCCTTAGGGCTGTCTCATCGCGCATCGTTCCTCCGCCGGCGTATTTCCCTCCTCGGCCGTAACAGTACACGCAGCGCATATTGCATTCCTGCGCCACGAAGAGCGCAATCGTGCTCACGCCCAATTCGGCTTTGTTACCAGCGGCACGGTCCCTCTTGCCGTTTGATTCAGCCTTCCTGCTGGCGGGTTTATCTTTCTCTTCGACAAGATCGAATACCTTCAAGTGTTCGAGCATTGATGCAGGAACCAGCCCTCCGGAAGAGCATGAAACCTTGTCGATAATGCGGGCTGTGGCTTCGGATATCTTGTGAACTGCCATCTGATCGACGACGAACAGATAAATACCGTCAGCGCGCCTGAATGTATGAAACTCCCTCATCCAGACGTTGCCGAAGTACTTCCTGCCCCCATATTCCACTTCGTATGGTCCGAACAATGTTCCCCCGCCAGAGTTCCTTCGTACGTCGCCATCATCGACCATTTGATCCTGGAGAATCCACCGTTTTCGATCCGCGCCCCGCGGGCTGGTTTCTTTGCGTCAAAGGCTCCCTTGGAGTGCGCCGGCTTGACGGCCCCTTTGGATCCTCGCCCGCCAGCAAACCCCGAAATCCAAAGCGCGCCGTCAAGCCGGCGCACTCAAAGAAGAAGGGAGCATGAGTCGCCGGCCGGTTTTGTGTCAAACTGATACCGCTCAGCCGCGGGAGGAACGATCATGCAACTGTCAGGAAGGTCGATCATAGGCTTTAGTAGCGCCAGCCAGGCTGGCGGCGCCAGCCAAACTGGCGGCGCCGGCTCAGCCGGCGGACGTGTTCTTTATGGCGTCAACCCTGCCACGGGTGACAAACTCCAGCCTGGCTATGAGTCGGCGAACCTCGAGGAAGTCGACCGGGCC
>CAYQYP010000183.1:0-3589 GCA_964421755.1 uncultured Acidobacteriota bacterium | reverse complement strand
ACACATGCTTGACAGGAACTACATTCGGGAGAATGCGGCTTTCGTTGAGGAACGCCTCAAAACCAAGAACTTCACTTTCGATCGAGAGACCTTCGCGAAAATCGACGCCGAGGAACGCGCAACGAAGATCGAGTGGGAGGAGTTGCGCGCTCTCCGCAATCGGACGAGCGACGAGATCGCACAGCTGAAGAAGAAGGGACTAGACGCCAAAGAAAAGCTCGACGAGATGAAGCGCGTGTCGGCGCGGATCAAGGAGCTTGATGAGCGACTTGGACAATTCGAGCCGGCGATGAAGGAGTTGCTCTCCGTCGTTCCCAACATCCCGCATACATCCGTGCCGGTAGGGGACGATGCTTCCGCCAACGCGGTGGTCCGCGTTGTCGGCGATGTCCCGCAGTTCGACTTCCCGGTTCGCGACCATGTGGACCTGGGCACGTCGCTGCGAATTCTGGACCCTGACCGGGCCGGGAAGATCACGGGTGCCCGATTTACCAACTATTACGGCCAGGGCGCCCGATTGGAGCGCGCGCTGATCAATTTCATGCTCGATCTGCACACGCGTGAGCACGGTTACATGGAGGTGCTGCCTCCGTTCATGGCGAACCGAACGAGCTTTTTCGGGACAGGCAACCTGCCGAAATTCGAGGCCGACCTGTTTCACGTCGAAGGCACGGACTACTTTTTGGTACCTACCGCCGAGGTGCCTGTCACCAACATTTTTGCCCAGGAAATCCTGGAAGAAGCAGTGTTGCCGATCAGTTTCTGCGCGTATACGCCGTGTTTCAGGAGCGAGGCGGGTTCTTACGGGAAGGATACCCGGGGTTTGATCCGGCAGCACCAGTTCAACAAAGTGGAGCTGGTCAAATTCAGCCATCCCGAGGATTCGTATAATCAGCTCGAACGCCTGACTGCCAACGCCGAGGAAGTCCTTAAACGGCTGGGGCTCGCGTACCGGGTTGTCGTCCTGTCGACCGGCGATATGAGTTTTCCGTCGGCGAAAACCTATGATCTGGAGGTCTGGATTCCCAGCCAGAACACCTATCGGGAGATCTCGTCCTGCAGCAATTTCGAGGACTTCCAGGCCAGGCGCGCCGACATCCGATATAGGCCAAGTGAGGGAAAGAGAACCAGGCTGGTCCACACCCTCAACGGCTCAGGGCTGGCGATCGGGCGAACCTGGGTAGCGATCGTCGAAAACTTTCAGCAGCCGGATGGAAGCGTCGTCATACCCAAGGTGCTCAGGCCCTATCTGGATGGAGCGGAGCGCATCACCCGGCAGAACGCGCCGTTTTTTTGATCGGCATCCGGAGACTGAATCGAAAGAAGCCGCCCACGAAGCGAACACCCTCGCAGCGAGGTATTGAGCACTGCGGTATTATGTCCCCGAAACTCATTAAACCATGATTCGTTTCAACCTCGATAAGACCGTACAGCTGAGCTACTACGAGCAGATCAAGGGCCAGCTCGTGTCCGCCATTTACTGCGGCAAGATCCACGAAGGCGATCGCCTCCCATCGATCCGGGAGCTGGCAGAAGACCTTCAGGTCAATTTCAAAACGGTTCGGAGCATTTACGTCCGTCTGGCCGAGGAGAACTACGTCGCGCTGATCAAGGGGAGCGGCGCCTATCTGCAGAAGCGAAGCGGCGAAAACTACGAGGAGATGCGCCGCAAGGCGGTTTACAAGCTGCTTTCGGAAGTGTCCGACAGAGCTCAGCTGCTGGGTGTGACGCCGCAGAAGTTCGCTCAGCTTCTCGACAGCTACTCCACGGGAAACAACACCCGGAAGCTCAAGCTCGGTGTCGTCGACCACGAGGAAGAGGCGTTCATCTTTTCGCGTGAGCTCAGCACGCGCCTGCGCGCCGAGGTGTTCGCCATTTCGCTCGATCTCGTTGAGAGCCAAGCCAATACCGAGCTGCTGAAGGACAGCGACTATCTCCTGACCACCAGTTGGCATTTGGAGCAGGTCGGGCGCCTTGCCGAGCGCTACCAGAAGCAGGTGGTCGAAATTAAGCCCAGTCACGACATCTATCGCGAGATCCTGGGGGCGGCTCGGGATCGCAACGTGGCCATTATCATCCGCGATGCCCAGACGATGCATGCGTCCCTGGACATCTTCATGAACATCTTTTACCCGTCTACAACCAAGAAATTCTGGATCGCCCCCATCGAGCGCGAAGACCTGATTTCCACGATCGTGAAGGAAGCCGACCTGATTTTCGTTTCTCCGATGTGCTGGGATGAGGTGCGTAAGCGGACCCCGGCCGACAAGGAGCTGAAGACATATGCCAACTTCATCTCCGAGGAGACGGTGAGCCATCTCAGAGAGCTTCAACTGCTTGGATAGTCGAGAACCAGGAGGGACAGTGTCCGATTCGTTGGAAACCTATGTTCGCCGAATGCCGAAGGCAGAAGTGCATTTGCACCTCGAAGGGTCGATGTCGCCGGTCTTGCTGCGGCGACTTGCGATCAAGTATCAGACGGAACTGAAGGACCGGCGACTCGAACAGATCGTCGAGACCGTATACCGGTACAAGGATTTTGCAGGCTTTCTGGAATCCTTCAGTTCTATCTGTCGCCACCTCCGCGAGCCGGCCGATTACACGGCGATTCTCGATGACCTGTCCAGCACGCTTCTCGAACAGAACGTGCGCTATGCCGAGATCATCTGGTCGCCTTCGATCCCCTGGAAGTTCGGTAACGACGCTGACGCGATCATGGGCGGGCTTGCACAGCGGGCACGCCAAATCGAACAGCAAAGCGGCCTCAAGATCCGGTGGATTCTTGACTGCGTTCGCCAGATGGGCCCGGAAATGGCGAAGCGAACCGCCGAGCAGGCACTGGCGTTCAAGAGTCAGGGCGTGGCTGCCATCGGATTGGGTGGCGATGAGAACTCGCTGCCGATGTCGGACTATGAGCAGGTGTTCCGATGGGCCAAGGCGAACGGGCTGTTCGTGCACGTCCACGCCGGTGAGGTGGGCGGACCTGAACAGGTCTGGGACGCCGTCAAGCTGCTCGGGGCCAACCGGATCGGTCACGGAATTCAGGCGGCCCGGGATCCGCGCCTGATGGAATACCTGCGCGACCACACCGTCGCGCTCGATATCTGCCTGACCAGTAATCTGAGGACCCGAGCCTGGACCCCCATTTCCTCCCATCCGCTCAAACTGCTGTACAAGCGAGGTGTCCCGGTCACGCTGAGCACCGACGACCCGGGATTGTTTGAGGTCTCGCTCGAAGGCGAGTTTGTTAAATGCAGCCAGCTGCTCGGTTTCACCCGGGAAGACCTGCGACATCTGGTTCTCCAGGCGGTTCGGTCGGCGTTCCTTCCGACAGATGAAAAGACACAGCTGATGCAGCAATTTCAAAACGAGCTTCGCGGGGTGGCATAGAATAGAGGGCCATGCCGAATCAGGAGGGGCACGCCGACCAGCGATGGATACTGAGCCGTCGCTTTCTCGTTAAATACTGCCTCGCCCTGCTGCTCTTTCTGCTTCCGTTCGCTTTCTTCGATCGCGGAACGCGCATGCAGATCATGCTCGGCGATGGCGATACTTTCGTGCACACACTGCCGGTGTGGGCGTACGTCGG
>CAYQYP010000182.1:0-8032 GCA_964421755.1 uncultured Acidobacteriota bacterium | reverse complement strand
CCGTTCTTGCGCCCTTTCAGGGCTTGTCTCCGCCTCTACCTTAGACCCAGGGCTGCGCACAAAGCGCTTCGCCCTGGGCTAATATGTGCCGGCCTTTCGGGCCTTAAGAACTTTCTCGACAGCCTCGACAGTGAGCAAAGCCAGCTAGAGTAAGCGGACCACCAATCATTCGCTAAGTCGATACATCTAAGTACGAAGCAGTGGAGCGAGTCAGGTGGTCCGCTTACTCGCTCGCTTCGCTCGCTGTCGAGGGTGTCGAAAAAGTTCTTAAGGCCTGAAAGGCCGGCATACATCAGCCCAGGGCGAAGCGCTTTGTGCGCAGCCCTGGGTCTAAGGGTAGAGGCGGAGACAAGTCCTGAAAGGGCGCAAGAACGGCAACATTACCAGGATCATACGCCCTTACAGGGTTTCTCGGTCGAGACCGTGTTGACCCAGGGCTTACGCGAAAAGCACACTTCGCCCTGGGTTGTTATGTGCCGGCCTTTCAGGCCTTAAGAACTTATTCGACGCCCTCAGTAGGCAGCGGGCAGTCGGCAGTGCGCAGTCGTCAGTGGTAACGCTATGGTCACTTCATCTCGATCGCGAAATACCGCAACTCCGGGGACTCGGTTTCTGGACCCGGTTGTGCTCTCGCGGATCAGGAACCTGGAACTAGTCGCGCGCACGGTGGTGGAAGGCTTTATTTCAGGTCTTCACCGCTCGCCACATCTAGGCTTCAGCCTGGATTTCGCCGAGTACCGCCAATACATGCCCGGCGATGACGTTCGCCGGATAGACTGGAAGGTGTTCGCCCGGTCCGACCGCTTCTACATGAAGGAGTATGAGGGCGAAACGAACACGAGCGTTCACCTGATGCTCGATGTAAGTGCCTCCATGGCCTACGGATCCGGCGAAGTCTCGAAGATCGAGTACGCCTCCTATCTGGCGGCTTCGCTGGCTTATTTCGCGCAGCGTCAGAAGGACAGCGTTGGGCTGACGACATTTGATAATCGGGTCGTCGACCGGTTGCCTCCCCGATGCAGACCGACACACACGACCAGCATTCTTCATATTCTCGACCGCGTTCAAACCACTGCGAGCACGGAGTTTCGCCGCCCCCTGGAATCGCTCGCCCGATCGATCCGTCGACGGGGAATGGTGGTTCTGATCTCCGACCTCTATGCCGACACCGGTGAAATCGTAAAGGGCCTGGCAGGTTTTCGTTTTCGGGGGAATGACGTCGTCGTCTTTCACGTGGTCGACCCACAGGAGCTGGACTTCAAGTTTTCGGGCATCCGCCTGCGCGACCTGGAGACCGGCAAAGAAGTAGACATTGCAGCCGGAGAAGGACGGGACGAATATCTGCGGCTGGTTCACGGGCATCTTGAAAAACTCAAGAAAGAATGCGGAGCCCTTGGTATCGACTATGTAATGCTGAACACAGCCAAGCCGCTCGACCATGCCTTGTACGCTTATCTGTATCGCCGTCAGCAGTCGATGTGAGCGGCAGAGGAGAGGGTGTGAGGCGCGCTCTGCAGGTTATTTCTTTCGGAGCCGCGCACGCAGCGAGGTTGAGGAAAACGGTATGTCTTTCTACACGCCCAGTGCGGAGTGCCTGACCCCAACGGGGTCACGTAGCAAAGCCCAGGGTTGCCCGCGTTTTTTGCGGGCTACCCTGGGTCGGCGGGCGGTGGGGCGTTCAACCCTGAAGGGGTTGCGTACCGCGCTCGATACGCAACCCCTTCAGGGTTGGGTACTTACGAAACGTGGACCCAGGGTAGGCCGCAAAAAACGCGGCCAACCCTGGGCTTTGCTACGCAACGCCTTCGGCGTTAGTAATCAACAGCCCGTGAATTGGGAAGAACCATGAGTTTTCTTAATCCCTTGTTTTTTTTGGGAGCACTGGCCGTCGTGGGACCGCTTCTCGTGCACCTATTCAGGCGCGAGGAGTCGAGGAAGCAGGTCTTCAGTTCGCTAATGTTCGTCCGTCATCTTCCGAAGCCCTCCTGGCGGCGAAGACGTTTCCGCCACCTGCTCCTGCTCTCGATGAGGGTGCTGGGAGTGCTTCTCCTGGTGTTTGCCTTCGCGCGTCCCTATTTCGAATCGCAGTCAATGCCCGGGTTGCAGTCGAACGCCCGGAGCGTGGTCATTCTGCTGGACAACTCGCTAAGCATGCGCGAGGGCAACCGCTTGCAGGCTGCCAAACAGGAGGCCCAGTCCGTGCTGGCCGGCCTGAGGACGGGAGACAGAGTCCACCTGGCCACGTTTTCTGATTCAGTACAGGTGCTCAGTCAGTACCTGAACAACAGATCCGCTTTGCCGGCGATGGTCGCCGACGTGCAACCCTCTTACCGGAAGACAGACTACCGGGCTGCCCTTCGAATGGCCAACCAGCTTCTGGCGTCGATGCCAAACCGAATTCAGGAAGTGCACGTCATCTCTGATTTCCAGCAGTCTGGATGGGCAGACGACGCAAGCCCTGTATCAATCGGAGAGGACGTGAAATTAGTCCCGCACGTTGTGGGTGCGCGCGAAACCGGCAATGCGTTCATCAGTCAGGTGCGGGTCGCGGAACAACGCGATGACCGGAACCTGCGGGCAAGAATTACGGCAAGAGTGGGCTCGGCCGGTTTGCCTGCGGCGAAAGGGACGGCCAGGCTGGAGGTGAACGGCAAAGGCGTCCAGACGAAGCCATTCTCGCTGGCTCACAACGGGTCGACCGTCGTCGAATTTGACTGGCTCCCCGCGCCGCCCGGCATCAGCGAAGGCAAGGTCGTGGTGGATCTTGACGACTCGCTCGCGGAAGACAACACGGCTCACTTCGTCCTGACGCAGGAAGAGCGAGGTCGGGTCCTCCTATTGAACAGTGGGGGAACGGAGACCGAAGGGGGGAGCTTCTATCTCTTGAAAGCATTGCGGGCCGGCCCTTCGGTCCCCTTTACGGTTGAAACGAAGGCCACGCGTGCTACGGCCGAGACAGATCTCGCCCCATACCGGGCAGTCATCATCAACGATTCCGTCGTTCCGAAGAAACTCGCCGATGGCCTGGTTAAGTTCGTCAAACAGGGCGGCGGAGTGGTTTTCCTGGCTGGGCAACGAACCAACGGCCGCCAGACCGCCGACACGCTGCAGGAACTCCTTCCTGGGACCTTCGGTGCGGCTCATGTGAGGAAGGACGGAGGGCAGATCTTCCCTGCCAGCATCGACAGGCAGCACGCCATTTTCAGACTGTTTCAGGCAGTTCATCAGTCCTACTTCCTGACAACGCCTTTCCGGGGATTTGTAGAAGTGAGCCCGGCCGCGAAAACAGCCGTCCTGATGCACCTTGAGGGCAAAAAGCCGCTGCTTCTCGAACGTACCGTCGGCAAGGGGCGCGCCCTGCTTTTTGCCTCCTCTCTGGATATGGAATGGAACGATCTTCCGTTGCGCTCGATATTCCTGCCTTTCGTGCAGGAGCTGTTGAAGTACGCAATGAGGCTGGATGCCGATTCTGACGAGCCGCGGGTGGGCGACCAGATCCCGATCGGGAGATTGAACCCGAACCTCCAGAGCGCCCTGCGCGCAGTCACCGCACTCACGGACTCCTTCAGCCAGACTTGGAAAGTGCGCAGCCCATCGGGTGAAGGCATTGAGCTGGACAGGCAGCGATTAACGGAATCGGACGTATTTACCGTCGAGGAACCCGGGATTTACAAAACCGAGGTGAGAAACCTCAACTACCCGCTTGCCGTGAACCTTCCGCACGGAGAGTCGGATCTATCCGGGATGGACCCGGCTCGTTTCAACGAGATGATCGAGCGGACCGCGGATCACCGGGCGAGCAACGACGCAGGGGGCGCAACGGCCGAGGAGCGGCAAGCATGGGAACGCAGCCAGGGCGTTTGGTGGTACCTGATCATCGCCGCCGCCTGCCTGCTGCTGGCGGAAAGCTGGCTGGCTAACCGGATGAAGACCGCCAAAACGGCGGCTTGAGATCATAGATCGAGCAGCAGGTTCGATGGAGCCTGCGGGTAAGGAGATTGTTATGACCAGGGACTACATGGAACTGCAGAGGAGCATCGACCAGGTGCGTAGAAGGATGCGCGCCATTGCTCTGGCTCGTGGGGCAGCTCTGTTCCTCGGGCTTTCTCTGGTCGTGGTCGGAGTGGCGATACTACTGATCGACCATTGGAACTACACGGCTGCCGCCCTGTCGCAGGTCAGACTCGTTTCTCTGCTTGTCATTCTCGCGCTGCTGGCCTGGTTCCTGGTGCGGCCGCTGCTTCGGAAGGTCTCGGACGCCCAGCTGGCACGCTACATCGAGGAGCGAAACCCCGAACTCCAGGAGCGGCTGATCACCGCAGTCGAGGCAAGCCAACACGCGGGCGAGCCCAACCCTCTGCTTCCCGCCGTGATCCATGATGCCTTCATCAACGTCCGCAAAGTAGACGTCCCGAGACTCTTCAACCCGCGAGAGCCACGCCTATCCGCGCTGATAGCGGCAGTCCTGCTGGTCGCGGCCGTCCTGCTGTTCGTCATGGGACCCGAGTACCTCCGTTACGGAGGCTCGAAGCTCTACGCGAACTGGATGAACTCCGATAAGCCCCCGATCTATTTCGTCGAGGTCCTCCCCGGGAGCACGACCGTCAAGAAAGGTGCGGATCAGCCGATCTCCGCCCGCCTGGTCGGCTTCGAATCGGAAGACGTTCAGCTGTTTTCGCGCTATCACACAAGCCAGAGCTGGGATCGGGGCGCCATGGAGCCGAAACCTGAGTCAAACAGCTACGGTTTCGTTTTCCTCGATCTGCGTGAGGATGCCCGCTATTACGTGAAGGCGGGAAACGTCAGGTCCGAAGAGTTCTCAATCCGCGTTCGAGACATCGCGCAGGTCGAACGGATCGATCTCACCTACCGCTTCCCCGGGTACACCGGGCTCGCGAGTCAGAAGGAAGAAGACGGTGGCGAGATCACCGCAGTCGCCGGGACCCAGGTTGACGTCGCGGCCCTGACCAACGTCGAGGCAGGTTCAGCGACGATCGTGCTCGAGGACGGAACCCGTCTCCCGATGCAGAAAAAGGACCGCACCCGGTTCACCGGGGCAATCAAGGTCCGGAAAGACTCCTGGTACAAGATCGAACTGGCGGACGTCGGGAAGAACCGAGTCAGCGAATCCCTTGAGTACCCCATCACCGTGGTCGAAGATCAACCGCCGCAGGTCGCGGTTGTCAAGCCAGGACGTGACCGCAAAGTAACCAAACTCGAAGAAGTTCTTGCCGAAGCCAAGGCCGACGACGATTTCGGGGTTCGCTCCCTTCAACTGCTCTTCTCGGTCAACGGCGGTAAAGAGGAGTCGATCGATCTGTTCGGTGGGAGCAAAGGTACCTCAAAGTCGATCTCCGGGACCCATACCTTTTTCATGGAAGAGTATGACCTCCAACCGGGCGACATCATCGCCTATTACGCACGGGCCAAGGACGCTTTCAACACGACGGAAAGCGATATCTACTTCCTCGAAATTCGCCCCTTTGGCAAGGATGTCAGCCAGTCTCAAACCGCGGGCATGCAGGGCGGCGGAGGAGAGTCAGCCTCGGTGTTGTCGGCCCGCCAGAAGGAAATCCTTGCTGCGACATGGCGACTGGTCAAGGACAAGAAGGCTTATAACGCTTCTCAGTACGCGGAGAATCTTCGCCTCGTTGCCGGATCGCAGTTGAAATTGCAGCAGGAAGCACGCACGTTGACCGAACGAATCCAGCGGCGCGCCCTTCCGGGTCGAAGCGAGGAAGTGGCCAAACTGGCCGAGAACCTGCGCAAAGCCGTCGATTCGATGACACCCGCCCACCGGTTCCTTTCGGACAAGAAGCCGAACGAGGCGCTTAGTCCCGAGCAAACCGCTCTGCAACACCTGCTGAGGGCCGAGGCGTCGTTCCGGGATGTGCAGGTCGCCTTCGGGTCCAGCTCCGGACAGGGAAACAGTCAATCGAGCGCAGAGGAGCTGGAAAACCTGTTCGAGCTTGAGCTGGATCAGCTGAAAAACCAGTACGAAACCCTGCAGCAGCAACGGGCCGAACAGACAAACGAAGAGGTCGATGAAGCTCGACGCAAGCTCCAGGAGCTGGCTCGCCGGCAGCAGCAGGCCAACGAAGCGAGGCGGCGTCCGATGCAGGGACAGCAAGCGTCTCGGTCCGGCGGATCAGGCTCCGATTCCCAAAGCCTCCAAGACCAGGTTCAGAAGCTTGCGCGGCAACTCGAGCGGCTGTCGCGGGAAGCGAAGGATCCCGAGTTGCAGGAGGCCGCCCGGCAGCTGAAAGAAGCGGCCCGGGAAATGGCGAATTCAAGCCAGAACCCGTCCAACTCGGGCAGCCAGGCGGCGCAAAACCGTGGACTGCAGGCCTTAAGTCGCATGAAAGACGCGCAGCGCCTGATGGACCGCCGCCAACAGGGCAATCTGTCGGAGGAAATCCACTCCCTCCAGCAACAGGCCCAGGAGTTGGCTAACCGACAGCAAGACATTCGCTCGCGAGTCGAACAGATGGCGTCGGGGAACCAGCCCGACGGTGATCGCGAGAGCCAGGGCCAAACCGGGTCGCGCGAGGGTGAGCGGGCTCAGGTTGGCCAGGAGAAGGAAGATCTGCGACGAGATGTCGAAGGGCTCGAGCGACGGTTGTTCGAAGCAGCCCGCCGGGCGGCCGGCGAGAAACAGAAGCCAAGCGCGCGCGAGCTCCAGGCCGCCGGCAATCAGCTAAAAGACAATAGCGTCTCCCGGAAGATCGAGCAGACACAGGAATGGCTGAGGCAGGGCCAACTCGATGCGGCCAAACAGCGCGAGCAGACGATCCAAAGCGCGCTGGATGGTGTGCGAGACCGAATTGCCCAGGCCGAGCGCAGTTTAGGTACCAGCCCGAATTCCTCGGCGGAGGATCGGCTGGGACAAGCTCTCAATCAGACCGGCGACCTGGTTGAAAATCTCGAGTCGCTCCGGCGACGGCTCGAAGAGCAGCAACGGAACTCTGGCCAGCGCGGGAATAACCCGCGCAACGGATCACGGGACCAGCAGAGCCAGGGACAGAGAGCCGAGGGAGAAAATGGGGAGCAGCCAGGTCAGAATCAGAATCCCGGTCAGCAAAGCAACCAGCGCGAAGGCCAGTCCGGTCAGCAGCCGGGCGACCAATCGGCACAGCAAGGACAACAGGGACAAGAGGGACAGCAAGGCCAACAAGGCCAACGGGGAGAATCGGGACAGCAAGGGCAAGGTCAGCAACGGGGACAAGAGGGTAACGGCGATGGCAACAGCCGCCAACCTATGGGCGGAACTGAACGCAACTACGCCGGCGGACCAGCGGGCGGACGCGATGCGGTGAATTTCGGCGATCGTGACCCTGGAGGAGCGCCCCGTGTGTCCGGGGAACAGCTTCGACAGCTGGAAAGAGAGTTCGAGCTGCGGTACCAGGAAGCACGGGATCTGGCCAACCAGTTGCGTAACCGACCGGACCTCGCTTCTCAAGTCAGGCAGTTGATGGAGGGTATGAGGAAGATGCCTCCGGGTCGACTACTGGCCGACGCAGGGGAACTGGAGCGGCTTCAGAAAACCGTCATCGAAGGGTTCCGGCAGGTGGAGCTGGACTTGAGCAAACAACTCCAGAGCCTGGTTGGCAGGGAAAACCTGCGGCTGGCCAAGGACGAACAAGTCCCCGAGGCGTACCGAAAGCAGGTCGAGGACTACTACAAGGCCCTGTCATCCGGCAAGGCGGAATAGAGCGGACGTCTCGTCCCGGTAGGGTGGGTTTCGAAGGAGGGCGCGCAAGTGCCCGGATGATACCCACCGCGCCGATCTTGTCGGGCAGCCGCTCGGGGAGCGCTTCCAGCGAACTACGCGGGGTCTCACGCCAGCCAACCGGGCCGAAAAGCGGCGGATTCGCTTTTCAGAATCCACCGCTGGAGTTTTTACATTTTCAGCCGGCTGCGATCGCCTTCGGCCTGAAAGGCCGAGACATAGTAGCCCGGGGCGGAGCGCTTTTTGCGTAGCCCCGGGCTAAGTCAGCAACGAGCTTCAAGCCCTGAAAGGGCGGGAGAGACA
>CAYQYP010000181.1:0-10922 GCA_964421755.1 uncultured Acidobacteriota bacterium | reverse complement strand
AATACTTCACGCGTTGTCCGCTCACGCCTGCACGGCAACAACCGGAATCCGCTTCACGACGTCGTTCAACTGCTCTTTGCTCGTAAACCCGATCGTAAAAGCATCCAGGCATTCGAGCTGGGCGGCGTGGCGCAGCGCCCGGTCCGGCTGATCGCCCAACTCGCCCTGGCCCAGGATCTTCATTCCAAGCACGGCCTTTCCGGACGCCTTCATCTTCTGGAGGATCGGGATGACGACCGCCGGCGAGTCGTCCATGTGCAGACCGGCGGGGTTGATACGGGCGAGGTCCACGTCGACCCACGGGGACGCCGCCGCAGCCTTCAGCGCGCCCAGGTCGTGGCACGAGCAACCGTGCGCCCGGATGATGCCCTTCTGTTTGGCTTCGGAAAGGGCGTCCATTGCGCCCTTCATGTTCTGCGTCCAGTCGGGGTCGGTGATGGCGTGCAGAAGAACGATGTCGATGTAATCCGTCTCCAGCTCCTTGCGAAAGCGCTCGAGGTCGCTCCGGATACCGTCCGCCGTGTCGGAGTTCGTCTTGGTGAGGACGACGACCTTGCTTCGGTCGACTTCCTTCAAGCCAGCCGCGAGATACTCGTGCGATCCGTATTGGTCAGCCGCCTCCCAGAAGGTGACTCCCTGGTCAAAACCGTGGCGAAGCAGCCTCGTCAGATCACTTCCAAGTCGGGTTTGATCGGAGGAGTGTCCCCAGCCGCTCGTCCCCGTGCCCATGGCCAGGCGCGAAGTGGTAATCCCGGTTTTCCCGAGCGTCACACGATCGAGGGCGGATCTTTTTCGGGGCAGGAAAGCGTCCTTAGGGCCCTGAGCGGTCGAGCCATGCTGCGTGAAACAGGCCATAGCTCCTGACATTGCAGCACTTTGGAGAAATACTCTTCGACCGATTCTGGTCACGATTTGCCTCCTCGGTTGGTGATTCTCTATCGATTATAGACGAGCGGTTCGGACCTTTCGATTCCGCCTAAGTTCCCACGAGATCGGTCGATATGAGAGAAGGTGAGGTCCGAAATAACGCTTGAGTTTGAAGCGGAATTGTGACAAAACTTACCGTTGCTTTTGTGATAGAGGCAGTATATGTGGCGGAAGATCAAAAAGCGCAATGGTTTACGCTTTATTGACCAGGGATAAGAAGTCTTCCAATCTCCAAACTGCTTTATCAAAAAGGGAGGATCGTTTATGTCCAGGCGTTTTAGTACGTCGAGCAAACTCGGACGCTCGATCGGGATGATTGTCCTGCTCGCAATGTTCGGGCTGATGCTCAGCAATGTTAGTCTTGTGGCTCAAGAGAGATTCGGCTCTCTCGTAGGAACTGTGACCGATTCGAGTAAGGCGGTCCTTCCCGGAGTCACCATTACGGTCACCAACAAGGAGACCAATCGAGTCTTCACAACGGTTTCCAGCGACGAAGGCAGGTTTTTCGCTCGAGATCTCGACCCCGGGCGATACAGCGTGAGATTCGAGCTCACCGGCTTCGCCGCTGCGGAGATTCCGGATGTCATCGTTCTCCTCGGAAAGACGATCGACATCAGCAGGAGTCTGAGCGTCGGGACGATCGAGCAGAGCGTGGAAGTGGTCTATGCGCCACCCCTGCTGGATACCCAGACGACGGCCATTACCCACAACGTCACCGCGGAAGAGTTTGACCGCATGCCGAAAGCGCGCAGCTTCCAGGATGTGGCTCTGACTTCGCCGTCGGTGAACTCGGGCGATATCGAAGGCGGTATCCAGGTCAACGGCGCCAGCGGCGCCGAGAACCAGTTCACAATTGACGGTCTCTCCACCACCGGAGTTCTGAACGGCAACTCGCGACAGGATGCTGTCTACGAGTTCCTGCAGGAAGTCCAGGTGAAGACCAACGGAATCGAAGCCGAGCACGGCGGCGCCCTTGGCGGCGTTATTTCAGCCGTTACCAAGTCGGGCGGGAACCGCCTCCATGGCGAGTTGCACTGGTATATGAGCGGTTCGCCGCTGCGTGCCATGCCGAACAAGCGCCTGGTGACCGACCCGGCCACTCAGCAGTCGGCCTTCTACGTGCAGGACAAGGACATCAGCGACATCCGGAACGAGATTGGCGGCTCCCTCGGCGGTCCTATTATTAGGGACAAGCTCTTTTTCTTTACGTCGATCACACCGGAATTCCGCCATCGGAAAGCCGACGTCACCACCTACAACGGCAGCGGTCCGACCTCGCGGTTCGACAGTGACGATAAGTACTTCAGCGCTTTTAACAAGATTTCCTGGGATCCGGCCGCCCGTCTGCGCACCAACTGGACCTGGCTGCATACGACCCAGAAACGGGAAGGTACGATCCCGGGCTTTGGCGGAATACTGCCGAACACGTCCACCCAGGCTCTCACCAACCTGGAGTACCTGAGGCCCCAAGGCTGGTACCTGCCGAAGAACAGCTACACGGGCAACATGGATTTTCTGGTTTCCAACGATTCGGTCATCAGCCTCCGAGGCGGATACTTCTGGGATAACTACAAGAACGTCAATCCCATATCGCAGGCTTCCGTGGCATGGGGCAACACTTCGAAGAACATGCCCTTTGAACTGCCCGCAACGCTGATTCAGAACTCGGGATATGCCAACGTCCCCAATGCGACAGTGACGTTCTTCGATGTCACGACCCGCGGCTTCTTCCAGGGCGACTACAGCAAGACCTTCGAGCTTGGCGGAACGCACAACTTCAAGGCCGGCGCCGGCGTCCAGAAGATAACCAACAAGGTGAACCAGAACTACCAGGCCGGCCAGAGCGTCGCCCTTTTCTGGAACACCGCGTTCAAGAGCCTGGCGACCGGTTTGGCGGAGCGCGGCACATACGGCTACTACCGGTTGCGTGAGTATGGAACCATGGGTTCGACCGGCAGCACGATCGACCACATGTATCTCCAGGACGCGTGGAGAATCCATCCGCGCGTAACCCTGAACCTCGGACTGCGAACCGAGAAAGAAACGATTCCGGCCTTCCGCGTCAAGGAATACGCGGTGAAGTTCGGCTGGGGCGATAAGCTAGCCCCGCGAATCGGCGCCGCCGTTGACGTTTATGGCAACGGAAAGCTGAAGGTCTTCGGCAGCTGGGGTCGCTTCTTTGACTGGACGAAGTACGAGCTGGTTCGAGGCTCCTTCGGCGGAGACATCTGGAGAGACCACTACTACGCTCTCGACTCGCTGGACGTCTTCAACCTGTCGCTGCAGAACCACCCCGGGAAAAACCTGTGGTCGACAGACCCGAACAATACCTTCCGTGATTACCGAATTCCGAGCTTCGGCGAGGATGACGTCGATCCCGACTTGAAACCGATGTTCGTGGATAAGATGTCGTTCGGCGTGGACTACCAGCTCACGTCACAGATGGTCTTCTCGGCGCACTATGTGCACGACAAGCTTACCCGGACGATCGAAGACATCGGTCGGCTGGTTGACGGAAGCGAAGTCTACACGCTGGGCAACCCCGGCGAGGGCCGTTTCAAGATGGAGAGCAACCATTACGGCGCGACTCCGGATTTCGAGATGCCGAAACCGAACCGGCAGTATGATGCCCTCGAGCTCGGTATCACCCGTCGTTTCTCGGACAACTGGTTCCTTGGTGGCAACTACACCTGGAGCCGGTTGTACGGGAACTATGCGGGTCTGAGCAACACGGACGAAATCGCGGTCGGCGGCTGGTCAACCGACCAGAGTCCTACGTCAGCGATCGCCCGGCCGGGTGGCAACGCCAACCGGAGCTGGGACTCGGACGAGATCCTTTTCGATTCCCACGGGAAGCAACTGGACGGCCGCCTGCAGACGGATCGCCCGCATGTCATGAAGCTGTACGGGTCTTACGAACTTCCGTTCGGTACGGCGTTCAGTGGCCGCTTCCACGTGTCGAGCGGGACTCCGCTCTCGACGATGGTTGAGAATCTGAGCGGCGTGCCGATGCTGGTTGAAGGCCGCGGCGACATGGGCCGGACCCCGGTTCTTTCCCAGACCGATATGATGATTTCTCACGAATTCACACTCGGTGAAGGGAAGAAGCTGCGGTTCGAGTTCAACGCGATGAACCTGTTCAACCAGAAGACGGCCAGGTATCGCCAGGTCTTCATGACGCGCTTCCGGGACTCGTCATCCGCCATGGACATGAGCGCGGTCAACCTGCTCGAAGGTTACGACTGGAGAGAACTCCTGTCCCAAGTTGAGTACGCGGCGAACGATCCTCGGACGACCGATCCGAAGTCCCTCGACCCGGCGAAGAACTTCGCCATCGACCCGAGCTTCAACAAGGATAACCTGTTCAATCCCGGGTTCTCCGGCCGGTTCGGCATCAAGTTGATGTTCTAGTCGAATCAGTCCCTGAGACAGCCAGGGGTGGGACCTCGGTCCCGCCCCTTTTTTTTGCCCCGGACGGTGGGGCTTGGTCTTTGACACCCGGCGCCCGCTCGTGCTTAACTCCTCGCTTATGCAACCAGAAGGACCCGAACAAAATCGCCGCATCCAGGAGTTCCTGAATCGCGAGTTCCAGTGGAAGCTTGCGGCCGGCGAGGCCAACTTCCTGATTCAACTTCTGGCTTTCCTGGTCCAGGAAAACCCTGCTTTTGTCCCCGATGACAAGGGCGTTAAGCAGAAATTGAATTACCAGAGCATCCGCTCGATTGTGCTGCTGAACGAAAAGCTGAGCTCACAGCTTCAGAAATACTCGGCCGAAGCTTCGGTCATGCTGGCCGATACTCCGGTTACTGAACGCGTGCAATAGGGAATTGCAGAAGTTTCGGGGACATAATACTTAATTCTCAAACAATTAACGCGCTCGTACAGTCAGCAGAGGAATTAAGTTTTGTGTCCCCGAAACTCGGGAAATAGGCGAGAACACCATGGACAAGAAGACCAAAGACACTTTCGCGGACAAGAGCCTGGCCGTTCTCGGGCTCGGGAAGATGGGCCAGATTCTGCTCCAGGCCTTTCTCAAGCAGGGGCTGCTTCGCCCGGAGAGGACTACGGCAACCGTACGCCACCAGGAGAAAGCAAAGGTCCTGGGCAGGGAACTGGGCATTTCCGTCGGCACCGACAACGCCCAGGCGGCACGACACGCCGATGTCATCCTGCTCTGCGTGAAACCGCAGACCGTGCGGGAAGTGATTGACCAGATCCGGCCGGACCTCGGTCCCGATAAGCTGATCATCTCCATCGCCGCTTCCGTCCCCTGCTGCTACATCGAGTCGGCGGCCGGGATGGAGATCCCGGTTGTACGCGCTATGCCGAATACCCCTTGCGTGATCGGCTGCGGCATGACGGGAATCTGCCGCGGTCAGCACGCGAGCCAGAAGCACGCGGACCTTACCAGGATGCTGTTCGAGACGGTTGGACGGACGGTTACCGTCGACGAAAAACACATGGACGCAGTGACAGGGCTGTCAGCCAGCGGGCCGGCGTTTATCTATGTAATCCTCGAGTCTCTGGCGGAAGCCGGGGTAAAAGTCGGCTTGCCGCGCGATGTGGCGACGTTACTGGCGGCCCAGACGACCCAGGGGGCCGCGCGCGTCGTTTTGGAAACCGGTCACCATCCGGCTCTGCTGAAGGACGCCGTGACAACGCCTGCCGGTTGCACGATCGACGGGCTGCTCGAGCTCGAGGAAGGCAAGCTGCGCGTGACGCTCATCAAGGCCGTCGTCAAAGCGTCGGAAAGAGCGAAGCAGCTGGTCATGACCGACTGCAAGTAAAAACACGGACGACACGGACCAAAACGGACTGACACGGATACAAGTGCCGATTCCGTCCGTGTCAGTCCGTTTTGGCCCGTGTTCGTCCGTGTTTACCCAATTACATCCCGCAAACTTGGGACCTCGCGGGCGAGCTGCACTGCCCGTTCCGGGCTGCAGCCGAGCTTGATCCGGATAATTGCCGCCTTGACGCCGCCGGTTGCCTGGAGCGCCTCTCTGGCTTCATCCAGCCCGGCGCCCGTCACTTTTCGGACGATCCCCTCGCCGCGCTTGACCAGCTTCTGGTTCTTCAGGTGCACGTTCACCATCATGTTGCCGTAAACATGCCCGAGGCGAACCATCACCCCCGTGCTGATCATGTTGAGGATCATTTTCTGCGCGGTCCCGGCTTTCATCCGTGTCGAGCCGGCGAGAGATTCCGGGCCGGTGTCCACCTCGATCGCGACTTCAGCCACTTCCGAGAGCCGTGCGCCGAGATTGCAGGAGATCCCCGCAGTGAAAGCGCCGAGTGAGCGCGCATGCCGGACTGCCGAGACCGTGTAAGGAGTGCTCCCGCTGGCGGCGATGCCGACGAGGGCGTCTCCGGAGGCGACGCCTCGGGACTTCAGGTCGACGATCGCCTGAGACTCGTCGTCTTCGGCCGCTTCAACCGCGCCGTAGCAGGCTGGGTATCCACCCGCCATGATTCCCTGCACCACATCGGAAGGGACCCCGAAGGTCGGAGGGCACTCCACGGCGTCCAGGACGCCGAGCCTTCCGCTCGTACCCGTGCCGGCGTAAAAGAGCCTGCCTCCGGCTGCAAGCCTTTCGGCGACCCGGTCGATGCATGCTGCGATGTTGCCGAGGGCTGACGCCACGGCGTTAGCGACCGTTCGATCCTCGCCGTTGATGGCTTGCACGATCTCGATGGTGGACAGCTGGTCTAGATTGGAGGTGTTCGGGTTAAGTGCTTCTGTGCTCACGCGTGCCACTATGCGACATCTTCTGAAGAGAGACAAGGAGAGACAAGGAGACAAGGAGTCTGCGAGGCTAAGTCAGACCAGCCAGGCGCCTGGCGGTCGCCCCGATCGTTGGAATTTCGATTAATCTCAGCTCGTAGCCGAAATAAAGCATAACCATCCAGAGAAGCCCTTCAGCCATGTAGACGTAGGAAAGCCACGATTCCGCGCGAACCCCAGCGTACCAGGAGTATCCAAAGAGGCTGGCAACAATGATCCAGAGGGCCAGATTGAGAACCGTCAGGCTGAGGGCCAGCAACGTCGCCTGGATCGCATGAAACCGCACCCTCGGATTCGCGCTCCGAATGAGGAGAAGAAGCGGGCCAAAGACGTAACAGAGCAGACCAGCGATGCGGTCGCGAGGCTCGGGTCGCGGTGGTTGCTTTGACTGGAAGTCGGGCATCTGGGGTCACAGAAGGATCACGGACTAGGTTCTCAGGTCTCCTTGTCTCCCCCTCCTTGTCTCCTTGTCTGCCTTTAGACGGTTTGTTTTTGCGGTTGTTGGGCTTCCGGCTGGACGACTTTGGAGAGGACCGTCCGCTTGGCGACTTCTCCAACAAGCGTGGACACGTAGACCTGCATGCGGTGGAGGATGAATACTCGCTCGTCGGGTGATGCCTTGTCCAGCTCCTCGGAAAACGCTTCGAAAGCCGACCAATCCTTGAAGAACAGGAAGCGCATCGCCGTGTTGCGGAAATGCTCGAGAGTCTGCTTTACCTCCATGTATTTCGGTTCCGAAAGGACTGTTTCCGGCTCGTTGGAGATAACCTGGTACACCGCTTTCAAACCGTTCAGCAGTGCCATTGACTCACGGTGCTTCTTGCCGAGTTCCTCGAACAGCTCGAATTCATTGAAGTCGGGCTGGAGCAGGTGAGAGAGGTTGATGAAGGACTCCTGGAAGGCGTTCAGCATCATGCCCAGTGCGTTCTGCATCTGACCGTAAACCACGTCGATCTTTTTTTGCGACTCCAGGTCACGGAGCTCGACGCTGTAGACGCGTCGCATTTCCATTTTGAGCGCGAGGCTGATGTCGTAGATGTTCGACGACACCTCGGGCAGGCGCTCGCTCAGGTATTTGCGGCTGTCCTCCAGCACCTTCAGGAACTTCCGGCACGTGAAGTTCAGGTGCATGAACAGGCTCATGAGCTTCCTGAACGGGAATCGCCGGCGCATCTCGTCCCGCATGTAGTGGACGATGCAAAGCAGGTGGAAGAAATCCAGGAACAACTTTTGGAGAAATTCGCGACTGCCCTGGTCGGGCAGGTTGCGAAGAATCTCCCGATCCACCATGTGCTGGAACTGATAGTCGTAAAACTTTTTCTTCAGGTAAGCGTTCGACTCGGTTTTGCCGAATCGGGTCACCTGGTCGGTGAACAGGGAGCTGAAGGCTTTGAACTCGGCCCTGGAAATCGAGGGCAGCCTCAAAAGGCTGATACAGACGGTTTTGTAGTTCTCCAGGAAGTCCCAGAAAGCGACGAAATCGTCTATGCTGCGGGCGTATGACTTGTACTGCTTGAATTGCTTTCGCAGGTCGCGGCCGGGGTTTGCCAGGGAAGCCGGGTCGATTTCGCGGATCTGGAGCAGTTCGGTCGCGACGATCCTCTGCGCCATCGCGATCAGGTTCTCGATGATCTGCAGCGAGGTCCGGATGTCTTCCTTGAAGTCCCGGTTGAGGATCACCGCAGTCTGCGCGCCGAAGGGAATACCGCAGTGGCGGTGGTGAGCAGCCAAGCCGTCCATCCAGAGCTGGAGTTCCTCGTATGCGCTCAGCTTAAATAAGTTCGGCACGTCAGCAGTCGCCTCTGCAAAGAGAACCGGTACCCGAAATCCTGTGAATACGGTCACATTTTAAGCAAATCTGCCTGAAAAACAAGCGAGATCGGCTTTCACACCGACTGGCCAGGTCGAAAATGCCCACCGACAGGGGGTTTGCGGGCTTCCCTGAGTTCTCTTGTCGTGCCTCAGGTAGAGTCGTACAATGAGTTCGAGGATCAGCAGGTCAACCAAACAATGGGACGAGGGGCTTTTTTCAGCTCAAACCCAATTCGATCTGCTTGTTGTAGGTGGGATTCCTTTTTTCCCGTCACCAGTCACTGTATCCAAGACTTTCCCCTGTTGCATTCGCGCTGCCGAGTGTTTTCTCGGATCGACGCCTGGTTGGTCCAGGCTAGTCGCAGGTGCTGCCGTTGCGTTCCGCCGGTAAGCGGCGGGTCGATCTCCTAAGGAGGTTTCAAATGATATCTGCACTGGAAGTCCGCGAGTTAATCGACCATACGGCCAAGCCCGGAAGCGGAGTACTGAGTGTCTACCTTAATGTCGATCAATCGCAGGCGGTCAACCTCAACCGCGGGTTTGAGGCGGCTCTTAGAAACCTTTTGCGAGTGGTCGAGGAGGATGTCAAAGGCAAGGATAGTCACAAGGAGTTCATGGCGGCGTCGGATCAGGCGCTTCGAGCCCTGTCACGATATACGCCTCACGGACGCGTATTGGTTATGTTCGCGGAGCCAGCCCGGGGCTTTTTCTGGCAACGAGAAGTCAACGTCGCTCTTGAAAATGGTGCGCGGTGGAGCGGCAAACCATATATCCGGCCTCTTCTCGAGGCCTTCGAGGAATTCAAGCGGTATGGGATCGTGCTGATTGACAAGGGACAGGCCCGACTATTCACCCTGTTTCTCAGCCAGATTGAAGAGCATGTCGACGCGCTTGCCGCAGACGATGTCAAGCACATCAAGGGGCCGGGAACCGATCACCTCCGCTCCCAGATGCAGGTGCAGCGGAAAGCAGACGGCCATGCCCGGCATCATCTTAAGAATGTCGCCGAATTGCTCGAACACCTGTCCGAGCAGCACCAGTTCGATCATATCGTCCTGGCGGGACCGGTCACTACCACGAGCGAGTTGCAGGGACTTTTGCCCACCCGACTGAGGAAGATGATGGCCGGTACCGTTCCCTTGGCCATGGATGCCACCCCGAACGAGATCATGGCCGCTGTGCAGAAGCTCCAGAAGGAAGTCGAACGCTCGCATGAGGAAGTGATGGTTGGTGAGCTGATCACCGCTGCGGCGAAGAACATCCAGGCGGTCACCGGCCTCGAAGTTACGCTTCAAAACCTGCACGAGGGAAGGGTCTGGCGGCTGGTATACGCAAATGGGTTCAAGCCTGCGGGCGGTGAGTGTGGGAAGTGCGGTTACCTGTTTTCCCAGACAATTCCGACCTGCCTCTATTGTCAAGGATCGGTGCAACCTGTGAAAGACGTGCTCGCCCGCGCCGTCAGTCGCGTGGTGAATAGCGGTGGCAAGGTGGAACAGGTCCGGGAGAAGGCAGCGGAGGTTCTGAAAGACGCGGGAGGAGTGGGGGCTTTCCTGCGCTTCTGACAATTTCGGATTGCGGATTTCTCGATTGCGGATTTCGGATTAAAGACGGATCGCAGGATAGGGCCGAAAGCTCGCTTTTCGTTGCTTTTTGCCTTTTAATCCGCAATCCGCAATCCGAAATCCGCTATTGGCACAATCCGCAATCCGCAATCGTGAGGGGGGTCCAATGTTACCGTTCAAGCGAATACTCTCGACTACGGATTTCAGCGAGGCCTCTTACCAGGGAGTGACCAAGGCGGCGGAATTGGCCCGGTGTTTCGGCGCCGAGGTCCTCCTGACCTACGTCGTCCCCGCCATCCCGGCCCTGCCGCCGGGACCCAACTACGCGTTTGACCTGCCCGAGTACGAGGAAGCACTCGCTCAAAATGCCGAGGAAAAGCTCGCCGAGTTGATAAGCGAACCCCTTTTCCAGGGTTTGCGCGTCAAGCCCATTGTCGGTTACGGCGATGCGGCCAAGGAAATCGTACGGATCGCGAAAGAGGAGGATGTCGGGCTTATCGCCATTGCGACGCATGGCTTCGGCGGCCTCCGCCACCTCGTCTCCGGTTCGGTCACCGAGAAAGTGGTCCGCCTGGCCGAGTGCCCGGTGTTGACCATCAGGATCCACAAGAAGCAACTGACAACTGACAACTGACAACTGCCCGCTGCGCGCTGCGCACTGCCCGCTGCGCACTGCGCACTGCCCACTGCCTGCTGCCCGCTGCCCGCCGCCCAGCCACCCGGAAAACTATGTAAAATAGAATCAAGACCTTCTGACCGCCCCTGACTGCCCACTATGGACGCTGAACAAAAAAGACTGGCCGAGGAGTTGTTCTTCTCCGGACCCAAGAAGACGA
>CAYQYP010000180.1:0-34503 GCA_964421755.1 uncultured Acidobacteriota bacterium | reverse complement strand
CAACGAATGCGAGTCGATCTCGTCAAATATTCCGGCAAGGTAGTCATGAAGCCTTTCGGAAATCTCGGGATGAAGCACCGGGGCTCGGTCCTTGGTACTGAAAACCAGATGAACATACAGTTGTGACAATGACTGTGACATGGTCCTCTCGCTCCTCTGTGCAGGCATCTTACGCCCTTTCAGGGCTCTGCTCTACGACCCGTCTAAAACCCGGGGCTACGCAAAAAACGCTCCGCCCCGGGCTATTATTGTCTCGGCCTTTCAGGCCGAAGAATGTAAAAACTCCAGGGGCGGATTCGCTTTTCAGAATCCGCCGCTTTATGGCCCGGTTGGCGCCATCTTGCCGCTCAGCCCGCCAACCAGGTCAGCTGTCAGTTGTCAGTCGTCAGCTGTCAGTTGGTTGCTAGGCCGCCAGCACCACCTTGATGCACTCGTCTTCCTTGTCGCGGAAGGTCTTGTAAGCGTCAGGCGCATCTTCGAGGCGCAGCCGGTGCGTGATTACGAAACTCGGATCAATTTCGCCTTTTTGGATTCTCTCCAGAAGCGGCTGCATATAGCGTTGAACGTGGGTTTGCCCTGTCTTGATGGTCAGCGCCTTGTTCATCACCGCGCCAAACGGGATCTTGTCGAGAAAGCCGCCGTACACTCCGGGGACCGAGACAACGCCCCCCTTTCGGCACGCGAGGATCGCCTCGCGCAGGGCGATGGGCCGGTCGGTTTCGAGCATGGCCGCCTGTTTGGCACGGTCATAGAACCCGACGATCCCGGGCGCGTGGGCTTCCATGCCGACCGCATCGATGCACGCGTCCGGCCCCCGGCCGCCGGTCATCTCGTGGAGCGCCTCCAGGACGTTGACCTTTTCATAGTTGATCGTCTCCGCGCCGGCCTTCTCCCGGGCCATCCGCAGCCGTTCAGGGAATCGGTCAATCGCGATAACTCGCTCCGCCCCGAGCAGGTACGCACTCTTGATCGCGAACTGCCCGACCGGACCGCAACCCCAGACGGCGATGACATCGCCGGGTTGGATGTTGCAGTTCTCCGCCGCCATGTACCCGGTTGGGAAAATATCCGAGAGAAAGAGCACCTGCTCATCGCTGAGCCCCGGAGGCACCTTGATGTGGTCCGTATCCGCATACGGGACGCGGACATACTGGGCCTGTCCTCCTGCATACCCGCCCAGCATGTGGGAGTAGCCATAGATTCCGGCGGGAGAGTAGCCCCACATTTTTTCGGCCATCCACGCGTTCGGGTTGGAGTTGTCGCACAGCGAGTGCATGCCGTTCCGGCAGTAGTAACACTGACCGCAGGAGATCGGAAACGGGACAACGACCCGGTCGCCGACTCGCAGCTTCTTGACTTCCTTCCCCACGTCGACCACCTCACCCATGAATTCGTGCCCGAGGATGTCCCCGTCCATCATGCTGGGAACCATGCCGTTGTAAAGATGCAGGTCGGAGCCGCAAATTGCGGTCAGGGTGACCCTGACGATCGCATCCCGCGGGTTCAGGATCTGAGGATCGGGGACGCTTTCCACGCTGAGGTCATGTTTGCTGTGCCAGCAGTTCGCTTTCATTCATACCTCCTCTAGTTTTCTGTCGTCTGAGAACCTTGCTCACCAATGCCGTCCTGGAAGGCCCGGACGGCTGTCCCCTGGTGGTCGGGACCTCTCCGGTCTCCATCACTTGTTTTAAGCGGCGCAGGTCGTCCTGAACCTGCTGCCCCGGCTCCTCGCCCAGCAGCCACGCGGCCCAGGAACCAAGCGAACCGGCCGGCGGCAGGTAAGTGAGGTCCACGTGAACCTCGGTGCCCCGCTGTGTGCGGTGAAAACTCACCGAGCCGTTATTCTCCACGTCCGCGCCTTCGAGCGACCGCCAGGCGATAAACTCATTCGGACGGTCCTCTGTCATCTCTGCATCCCACTCGACCGTTGACCCGGCCGGGCCCTTGGCAACCCAGTGGGAGTGCCTTTGATCCAGAACCTGGACGGACTGGAGGTGCTTCATGAACCGGGGAAGGTTTTGGAAATCCCGCCAGAAGCGGTAGAGCTCTTCAGGCGTGCGGTTAATCGTAATTGCTCTTCGAACCCGCACGGGTTCTTCCTGACTCTCCCGCCGGCTGGAGACCAGATCGAGCGCGGTGACCGCAGCGACAGCCGCCGCGGCGATTCCTACCCGCTTGCGGTCGGACTCCTCAGAACCGAGGGCCAGGCCGAGAAGGGCAAGATCCATGGCGTCTCCCGCAACGCGCGACCAGAGTCCCGGACCGCGTTGATCTTGCGTGAGGATGCCAAGGCCGCTCGCGAGTTCGCGAACTCCCAGCAGGCGGAACAACAGGGGGTTGTCCTGCACCCCGACCAATGTGGACAGCTGCTTTGGCGCCGTGATCTGTGCAAGCCCGAGACCGATGCTGAACCAACCGAGCGCCTTTGCGAGCGCGTGATCCCCGTCTTCCGGAGCGGACCACTCGCGTTGAGGTGTTTCATATCTCTGCTGCTCCAGCCGTGAGTCCCGCTCTGAATAAACTGATGTTCCCACAACGAACCTCCTTTGGATGGACTGTTGATTCGGAATCGCGAATCGTCTCAGAAGACGATCGAGGATGGATAAAATCAGATTACCAATACGGTACTCCGCTTTGAAGACAAGCGGTGTTCCCCTGGATCTGCATCGGAATACCGCTTGCCCGTTGACGCCTCCAGCACCCCCGCCTATCATCTCTGGTGTTGACACGTATCACGCTTCAGAGTCAGCCGGTCAGCCGTCAGCTGGTCAGCTGGTGACACGGGCGGTTCACCTATGTTCGCTTCACTAGTGTTGCGTCTCTCCCGGGCCTCGCTGCGCTGGTTGTACCTGGCGCTCGCCATCGTGCTTGCCGTCGTGGTTATCGGTTTTGTGGATTTGACCCCCCGAGTCGGGTCCGACTTCTTTTTCTCGACCGACGATCCCAAGCTTCGGGCGGATGCTCAGATCGACGAGCTCTTCGAGTCCGGTCCGCAAATCATCATTTCGGCCGCGAGCCCGGAGACTAAAGCCCCTGCTTACATCGAGCGAATCGGGCGGTTGACGGCGGAGCTGAAGAAGCTCAAGGGAATATCCGGGGTCTGGTCGATCACGAGCGGGCCGGCCAAGCCGGAAAGCGCCTTTGCGAGCCCGCTCTGGAGTCGTCTCCTCGTTTCCCCCGATGAAAAGGCAACGAGCCTGATTGTCCAGCTGAGCACCGATGACTACGGCCTGGTGGTCCCAGCCGTCGAAAGGTTAATTGGGCATCACCAGGGTCCCGGATTTAACCTCGCGATCTCCGGCGTCCCTTTTGTCGTCGAACAGATCAGCCGCAACTTGCTTCAGGACCTCAAGACCTTCGGGCTCGCGGCGCTGATCGTCTTCTCCCTGCTGATCATCGTGGTTTTTCGTTCCCTGCAGATCCTGCTCGGAGCCTTGTCGGCCTGCGCGATCGCATCCTTTTTGACTCTGCTCGCAGGACCTCTGACCGGGATGGAGCCTGGGATACTTACCCCGAACGTCTCGACGATCATTTTCGTCCTGACGCTCTCGCACATCATGTTTCTTGCGGCTAACTGGACAAACGCGGCCCGCCAGGGAAGCGGGGGGCAAACCAACGAGGAGCTGATGCGAAAGACGATCGACTGGACCGCGCCCGGCTCGTTCTGGTCCATGGCGGCAAATCTCCTGGGATTTCTGACACTGCTGCTCGTCGCCGCCAAACCCATTCGACAGTTCGGGATCTCCTGCTCGATCGGTGCTGTCATCGCATTTGCCACCGCGTACCTGGTCTTTCCCTCGTTTCTGCGAGCCGTCTCGGGAGGTCATTTCGAGCGATGGCCGGGTCTGGAGAGACTGTCCAGCGTGCTCGGCTCGGGGCGTCATACCTGGGCGCTCGTGGCAGGTGGGATATGTGCTGCGGTCGCCATCCCCGGTCTCTGGAGGCTGAACACTGACCCGAGCCTGCTTGCCTATTTCAAAGAAGGAAGTGTGCTCCGCGACGGGCTGGACAGGATCGATCGGACGGGCGGCAGCGTTCCGCTGAAAATTGTCCTCGAAGACGAGGAGGGCGGCTCACTCAGCGCTGATGAGGCATTTGAACGGCTGTGGGCGGTGCAGAGAGCGTTGGAAAAGGACCCCGATGTGGGTGCCACAATCTCGCTGCCGGTCCTTATGGCGGAAGCCAAACGGTCGCCCTTTGCGCTCCTCTTTTCATCGGATGGCCTGCTCAAGCAACTGGAAAGGCCGGAATTCGGGCGCATCGCCTCGTCCTTCGTCACCCCGGATCGCTCAATGGCATTGTTCATGATCCGCATGCGGGAGTCGGAAAGGAAGACCTCGCGCGAGGAGGTGGTCCAGAGGCTTCACGGGATCGTGAAGAAGCACGGCTTCATTCCGGTCCTGACCGGCGGGCTTTACCGGCTGCAGGGCCAACTCTCGGAGCTTATCGCACGGAGCCTGCTGGAGGGCCTTGTCTTTCTGTTCGTTCTCTTTTCGATCATCTCAGCGATCATTTCACGATCCTGGAAGGTCACCTCCGCCATGATCGCCGCTTTTTCGCTTATACCTCTCCTGGTACTGGGAATTATCGGCTACCTGCGTATGTCTGTGGACCTGATCTCCGCCCCGGCCGCCAACGTGGCTCTTGGGATAGGTATTGACGGCATGTTTCACTTCGTGGTCCAGGCGAGGAGGATTTCCGGCGGGACTTTCGGGGATTGGGACCTCTGGCAACGTGCCCGCGAACTGGTTTGGCGACCGGTGACCGCATCCACTCTGATCATCTCCCTCGGCTTCGGGCTGTTCGGCTTTTCGCAATTCCCACCCACGCAGCGGTTCGGACTCGCGGTGGTCGGAGGCATGGCGGTTTCGGCGATCATCGTCCTCCTCATTTTCCCACGCGTGGCGGCATTCTTTACGAGCAGGGGACTAGCACGGACCAACACCGACTGACACGGACCGGCACCGACACAGTGCTTCTCGCCTGGTCCGTGTTTGTCCCGTCTCTGTCCGTGTTAGTCCGTGGCCTTCCCACGCCCCCACGCCACGGCCCCGCCGTGCTACTATAGGTACTGGAATAAACGCTAAACTCCCCGGGAGCAAAGACCCGATGAAAAGACTACTAGCGCTGGCCGGCATCCCGATTTTATCTCTGATTGTTCTTCTTCCGGGCACATCAGCCCAGTCTCAACCACCGCAGCAGAAAGACAAGAAGATCGAAGAAGAGCAGCAGAAACCGCAGGGGCAGACCGGCATCCGCGTTGCCGTCAACCAGGTTCGCCTCGACGTGACTGTCCAGAACAGCAAAGGTGACCTCATCCAGGGCTTGACGAAGGACCACTTCAAGGTCTACGAGGACAAGGTTCTGCAGGAAGTCGTGAATTTCACGCCGATCGAGGCTCCGATGACTGTTGTTCTCGTCACTGAATACAGCAAGGCGGTCCCATGGGACTTCCTCTACGACGTCCTGGTCGGCTCGTATACCTTTGTTGAACAGATTCGAAAAGAGGACTGGGTCGCCGTAGTCGCCTACGACATCAGGCCAGAGATCCTGGTCGATTTCACTCAGAACAAGATGGAAGTGTACCAGGCCCTCCGACGCCTGAACTTCCCCGCTTTTTCAGAGAGCAATCTGTACGACACCATGTTCGACGTGCTGGGCCGTATCGAAGAGACCGAGGGGAAGGTTGCGGTGGTCCTGATCTCAAGCGGCATCGACACCTTCAGCAAGAAGAACCTCGGCGAAATGTTGAAGCGGGTCCAAGCCACGAACGCCGTCATCTACCCGGTCAGTATCGGCGGGAATTTCAGAGCCCGGTATGAGCAGTATTACGGCGCTTCCGCCCGCCTCGACCTCTATCAGGCCGATTCCACGCTCAAAACGTTCGCGAAATCTACCGGCGGGATAGCCTTTTTCCCCCGGTTCGAGGCCGAATTCCCCCAGATTTTCCAGACCGTCGCAGCGATGCTGAGGCACCAGTACTCCCTGTCCTACGTTCCCACGAACACGAAGAAGGACGGGAAGATGCGCAAGCTCAAGGTGGACGTGGACCTGGATTATGACGGCGATGGAAAGCCCGACAAGATGAAGGTTAATCACCGGGAAGGCTATCTAGCCGAAAAGGGCGAGGGAAGTTAGGAGATTTCGGATTGCGGATTTCGGATTTCTGATTAGGAAGGGTTTTGACCTGATGGTTTTGACTCCGCAACCTGAAATCCGCAATTCATCCAGCCGGCGTCAGTTTTCCCGCCTCGATAGGCACGTAATCCACAACATTCAGGCCGTACCCGTCCAGGCCGATCATCTTCTTGGGATGGTTCGTCAGAAGCCGAATGTTGTGTAGTCCGAGATCAGCTAGTATCTGCGCACCTATACCGTAATCCCGGAAGTTCTCAGTTCCGGCCCCGCCTGAATCAGCCGGCTCGCCCTTGAGGCAACGCAGTTCCCGATCGAGCGATTTTTGTCTCTTCCCGCAGCCTGACGTCAGATAGACGAGGACTCCCCTGCCGGCCGACTCGATGACCGTCAGAGCCTGACGAAGATCCGGCGCGGCTGCCGGGAAGAAGCCGCCGAAAAGATCCGCGATCATGCATTCTGACTGCACCCGAACCAGCGGCGCTTCGCCACGCGTTATATCTCCAGTCGTCAGGGCCAGGTGGTAGTTGCCCTCGAGGGCATCCTGGTACACCGTCACCTCGAAGGGGCCTGATTCCGAGCACACTTGGGCCGAGTCGATCCGCCTGACCAGCTTTTCGGTTCTCAGGCGGAACTTGATCAGGTCCACCACCGAGATGAGCTTCAAATTGTGCCTGGAGGCAAACGCTCGCAACTCAGGCAAGCGGGCCATCGTCCCGTCTTCGTTCATGATCTCGCAGATCACGCCTGCCGGGGCCAATCCCGCAATTCGGGCGAGGTCCACCGCGGCCTCCGTCTGCCCCGCCCGTTCCAGCACTCCTCCCTGTCTCGCACGAAGAGGGAAGATGTGGCCGGGTCGAATCAGATCGTCCGGACGAGTTGTGGGATCGATAGCCGTCAGAATCGTCATGGCCCGGTCGGCGGCGGAAATGCCTGTCGACACGTTGCGTCTCGCCTCGATGCTGACGCAAAAAGCCGTTCCGTGCAGCGACTCGTTTTCGGTGACCATGGCCGGGATCTTCAGGTGCTCGAGTCTTTCCCCGGTCATCGGCAGGCAGATCAGACCGCGGCCGTGGGTTGCCATGAAGTTGATGGCGTCCGGAGTCACCTTCTCCGCCGCCATCGTCAGGTCCCCTTCGTTTTCGCGGTCCTCTTCGTCAATCACGATGACCATTCGGCCATCTCGTATATCGTCGAGGGCAGACTCTATGCTGTCCATGCTCATGACGCTTCGATACCTCACAATGCTCAGTCGAATCGAAGCTTCATTATACGCGTGTGCGTCGAACGACGGTTAGCCCCGCGTTGCTCCTCGAACGATCTCGCCAACCGGGCCGTAAAGCGGCGGATTCTGAACCGCGAATCCGCCCTACGACCGCTCGCCATCCGTGAGAACGTAGTCGTAGGGCGGATTCGCGGTTCAGAATCCGCCGCTTTACGGCCCGGTTGGCGAGAGGGGAGGGGTTTGCGTCCCGCGATAGCACAGGGCCTCCGACGCGCGGGGACACCTACTTCACCGGCGGGATCTTCTTGATCCATTTCAGCCCCGGCCAGGACGTAGTCATTATAGACTTCAGGTACTGCCTGTAGTGGGGAGTGGTGTATTCAAGCAGGAGCGGGTTCTGCTCGTCCTTGTGAAAGACCCAGACATTCTTGCGTTCGTCTTCAATCCGCACCGCCGCCACTTCCTGGCTGCGTTTGTCCACATTCAATGCAAACGTCTCCTCGCCGAGGACTTTCAGCTTCATGGGAAGCCCATTGAACTGGATGGACGCCCCGCCGTTTTTCAACAACTCGGCAAAAACGCTTCGTGGCAACCAGAGCACCGTAACATCCGGAGAGTCGGTGTCCACCCCGACTTCGAAGAGGCGATCCAAAGCGAAACGGCGGCCCTCAGTGACCGCCTTGCGATGCATGTGCACCGTTCCCTGGTGACTGGACGACTCCCATTCCAGGAAGATATCCGGTTGGAAGCGGGCAACCCGCACGACGAATGGGGTCTCCCTCTTGGCGACAACATTGTGGTAAATCAGCGTGGTCTGGGAGGGGTTGGGTATGCTTCCGGCCAGTACCGTCGAAATCATCAGCAGCACAGCCGCCGCTCCGCCCAGGACTCTCCGGACGTGAGCCTCCACGTACTTGCTGATGACATCGGCCTCGAGATTCACCTTTTCACCGGGCTTCATCGTCCCGAAATTGGTCACCTCCCAGGTGTGTGGGATGATCGTGACCTCGAAGTAATCAGCTCCCAGGCCCGAAATCGTAAGGCTGACACCGTTCACCGTAACGCTCCCCTTCATCGTGCAGTAGTGCATAACCGCAGCCGGAGCGCTGAACCTGAATACCTTTGAATTACCTTCCGGACAGATGGATTGCACCGAACCAGTACCATCCACGTGCCCCTGGACCAGGTGTCCACCGAGGAAATCGGTCAATCGTGCGGCCGGCTCAAGGTTAACCACATCTCCGGCCTCCTTTTCTCCCAGGTTCGTCAGCCGGAGAGTCTCCGGAGTTGCCTCCACTTTGAAGGACTGGTTCCCCTTGGCGATGACGGTCAGACAACAGCCGTCGATGCTGACGCTGTGACCGATTTCCAGCCCGTCGAAAATTTCCTGGCAACGGACCTCAAAAGTCGCACCGCTCTGGTCCAGCCTTTTGTCCACGATCTGACCGGTCTCTCTGACTATTCCGGTGAACATCCTCAGTCCTGCCTCCCTTTGAGTGCGCTGATTTCGGCGGCTGACAGAGGCCGGTATTCGCCCGGCCGCAGTTTCCCAAGTTTGACGGATCCGATAGACACGCGTCGCAGCCGCATCACATTATGGCCGATCCGCTCGAACATCTTCCTGATCTGTCTATTCTTGCCCTGGCGGAGGACCACCTCGTACCAGGAGTTGTTGGCGTCCTTCGAAGACCGCGTCCCCTCGATGCGCCGGATCTTCTCGGCCCGCATGGCGACGCCGTCCACGGTGATGCCGCGAACCAGCTTCCTGATCTGGTCGTCGTCCGGCAGCAGGTGTACTTTCACCTGGTACACCTTGTCTATGCGACCCTCCAAGACCCGCTCGGCGAGCTCGCCGTCATTGGTCAGTATGATGAGACCTTCACTGTTGTAGTCCAGCCGCCCCACAGGGTAAAGACGCTTACCGGTCCTTACCAGCTTCGCCACGACCGGGCGCCCTTCCGGATCGGACACGGTGCTCAACATTCCCCTGGGCTTATTGACTGCGAAATACTCCAAAGGTTCAGCCCGAATGAGCCTGCCGTTAACCTTGACGTGATCGTGCTGAGGGTCGGCCACACTTCCGAGCTCCGTGACCACCTTTCCGTTGACGCTGACCAATCCGTCGCGGATAAGCTCCTCGGCTTTGCGGCGCGACGCGATACCGGCATGGGCGATGATCTTCTGGAGTCTTTCCTTCATGGGTCGGAATGGCCTTCCTAGGTGACAGTATACCGAAACTCCGAAGCAGCTCCGTGAGTTCGTTCCGCCGCCCGGTTGAGGAGTCAGTCTACTGAGCAGGGTTTGCCGTCTCGCCTGTCGCCGGCTGCGATTTAATGGCTGGTTCTTCCCCGAGCAGCTCTTCGAGCTCCTTGAGCGTCGGGAGCTCCGAGAGGTCGTTCAACCCGAAGTGGACGAGGAACTCGCGCGTCGTCCCGTACATCATCGGACGGCCGACCACCTTCTTTCGGCCCCGCGTCTGGATCAGTTTCTTTTCCAGCAGTGTGCGGATGGTTGAAGTCCCCTTGATTCCTCTGATCTCCATAATCTCAGGAAATGTCACCGGCTGCTTGTAAGCGATTACGGCCAGAGTCTCCAGGGCGGCCATGGATAGCTTTGCCGAAGGCCGCGTTCGCAAGTAGGCCCGCACCGTTTCGTGGTACTGTGGCCGGGTCGTCATCCGGTAACCGCCCGCGACCTGGCGTATTTCAACGGCGTCCTGGACCGAGTTGAAATCTTCGGACAGCTGCCGCACACGCGCCTCAATCTGTGTAGCATCCTGGTCCGGATAGATCTCCTGAAACTGCTCGAGCGTAACCGGTTCCTGGGCGACGAACAGGATGGCGAGCAACTCCGAGGCAAAGGCGTCTTTCAACATGCGCTGATCCGAATATCCTCGAAAATGCCTTTCTGGAAAAGCCGTACCTCGTGGCTCTTGGTCAGCTCCAGAAGCGCCAACACCGTCACGACGAGGTGAAGCCGAGAGATTTTCTGCCTGAGGAACATTGAAAAGTAGAAGTAGCGCTTGACCTTAAGAAGTCTTCGGATTTCATCGAGCTTCTGTTCGAGAGTGATCGTCTCGCGCGGGACGTCCATGCCAATCTGGTCCTTGTACCGTTCAACGATGGTGTGAAATGCATGGACCAGGTCGAAAAGCGTCGCGTTGACCATCTCCTTCTCGTCCTCTTCGAACTCATTGGCGCCGCGCGCCCATACGGCAAGCTCAACCGTCTCTCGTTCGTAGAGGAGCTGCGCGGCGTCCTTGAACTTCTCGTGCTCGAGCAACTGCTGAACCAGCTCCCGCCGGGGATCCTCCACCTCATCGAGGACCGCCGGGTCGGTCGGCAAGAGCATCTTCGACTTGATGTAGATCAGGGTAGACGCCATCACCAGAAAATCCCCGGCAACCGTAACGTTGAGATCTGCCATCATCTGAAGATACTGAAGGTACTGGTCGGTTATCGTGGCGATCGGGATGTCGTAGATATCGATCTCCTGCTGCCTGATTAGATGAAGCAGCAGGTCCAGCGGTCCCTCAAACGCCTCCAGTTCGACTTTGTACTCAGTGTTCATGTCACCAGAATTTCGGGGAATTTCGGGGACACAAAACTTAATTCCTTTGCTTACCCTGTTCACTACGCGCGGGCGGCGAGGGAATTAAGTATTATGTCCCCGAAATTTCCACATTCGAATTTCGGGGACATGATACTTAGTTCCCGTTCCGCCTGCTGTGATCTCACCGATTGCTGAGGATTAAGTCTCGTGTCCCCGAAATTCCAATTCCCGCATTCCGCATTCGGCTCAGTCGTACTTTAGCTTCATGGCCTGACGTACGTCCTGAAGAGTGACCTCCGCACGTTCGCGGGCCCGACGGCTTCCCTCGAACAGGATGTCCTTTAAGGTGCTCGGATCCTTTTCGAGCGCCACTCGTTTTTCATGAAGCGGCTCGATCACGGGCAAGAGGCCTTCGAGGAGCTTATTTTTGCAGTCGATGCAGCCGATGCCGGCGGTCCGGCAGCCGTGCGCGGCCCATTGCTGTCCAGCCTGGTCCGTAAAA
Organism: uncultured Acidobacteriota bacterium; assembly: GCA_964421755.1. Lineage (GTDB taxonomy): Bacteria > Acidobacteriota > UBA6911 > RPQK01 > RPQK01 > CAVUUN01. The sequence goes on along the minus strand of CAYQYP010000180.1, from coordinate 23,089 downwards.
ACCTTGTGCAAATCGAAAACCGGACAGACGTCCGGATTGCCCGGATCGGTGCGACGCTTGCGGGCTGGATCCGTCATCATCGTGAGCACCTTCTGACGCACGCTGTTCGGATCTTCCGACAGCTGGATCTCGTTGCCGTAGCTCTTGCTCATCTTCCGGCCGTCCACCCCGGGCAGCTTCGGAGATCGAGTGAGCTTGGCCTGCGGTTCAGGGAAAACCTCGCCATAGAAGCTGTTGAAGCGCCTGGCCACCTCGCGACACAGCTCGATGTGCGACACCTGGTCCTCACCTACCGGGACGGTGTCCGCCTTGTAGATCAGGATGTCGGCGGACTGCAGCAAAGGATAGCCAAGGAACCCGTAGGTGGACAGGTCCTTCTCCTTCAGTTGCTGTATCTGCTCCTTGTACGTCGGCACACGCTCGAGCCAGGGAACCGGGATGATCATCGAGAACAGCAAATGTAGCTCCGCGTGCTGCGGAACCAGTGACTGGATCATGATGATCGACTTGGAGGGATCCAAGCCTGCAGCAAGCCAGTCAATCGCGATCTCCGTCACGTTTCGATGTACCTTTTCGACGTCCTGGTACTCGGACGTCAGAGCGTGCCAGTCCACGATGCCAAACACACAGTCGTGCGTGTCCTGCATGTGGACCCAGTTGTCCAAGGCGCCAACCAGGTGGCCCAGATGCAACCGACCTGTCGGCCGCATGCCGCTGAAGACTCGATGTTTCATAGGAGTAAGTGAGTTGTCAGGAAGCCAAGGCCTGGAACAAAGCCAGGACCGGACCGATGATTTGTTCAACGAGACCAGACCAGAGCAGCACGACGAGCAGCAGGAAACCATATGGACGCAGCGCGTCGTAGAAGCGCGAAATTGAGACCGGAGACAAACCGGACAGGATCCAACTCCCGTCCAGCGGCGGAATCGGGATCAGGTTAAAAACCATCAGGATAACGTTCAAGGTGATCCCGGCGCTGAACACGAGCGCCAGCGGGTTTAGAACCGGATGGCTCATTTCGAGCTGACTCGGGAAGAAGATGAATAGAAACTTCAACCCGATCAGAAAACCGACCGCGGCGATCAGGTTGCTTGCCGGGCCGGCGGCCGATACGAGCACGTGATCCCGTTGGGGGTTTCGTAATGCACGCGTGTTGACCGGGACCGGCTTGGCCCAGCCGAACAGCGCGAAGCCACTCAGTAAACCGATTGCCGGAAACAGCAGCGTTCCGATCGGGTCGATATGCGGTATCGGGTTCAACGTGACGCGGCCCAGGAGTTTCCCCGTCGGATCGCCGAGCTTGTAAGCCACCCAGGCATGCGCGGATTCGTGGAGACTCAGCGAAAACAGCAGTACGGCCAAGTGGATCAGAACCCACGATAAGTCAATATCCGCGAGAGAATTCACCGCGTCATCATACCATGCGGCGTGAATGCTATAATACTGCCTCGATGAGCACGCTCTTCTTCAACCTTTCTATCATCTTCTACGGAATAGGTTTGGCGGGCAGTGCCATAACATTCTTCACGAAGGGGAAGCGCACTTTCCAGGCTGCCCTTGCGGCTGTTATTGTCGGCTTTGTTGTGCATACAGGCTTCCTTATTTACAGGGGCATCGAAAAAGCGCACTTCCCGATGACGGACATGAAGGAGAGCCTCGCCTTCTTCGCGTGGACCGTTTCGCTCTGTTTTTTCGTCTCTTATCTGAGGTACCGGATCCGGGCGCTTGGGCTCTTTCTGCTGCCGCTTGTGGCAGCTCTAATGCTCGGAACCATATTCATCCAGTCCTCACCGATACCAGACATCCTGAAAAGTTTTTGGATCTACTTTCACGTCACTTTTCTGATCCTCGCCTACGGGATGTTCTTCGTTACGTTCATAGCCGGTCTGCTCTACTTGTTTCAGGAACGCGAGCTGAAGAGCAAGAAACCGAAGACTTTCTACTACCGTCTGCCGTCGCTCAGTCTTCTCGACGACCTCTTCTATAAGTTCCTGATCGTCGGCTTCGGATCAATGACCCTTGGCATATTGGCGGGTGTCATCTGGGCCAAGCAGGACTGGGCAAAAGGCTGGGAGAGTGACGCGAAGGTGATCGCCACGATGGTGACATGGGCGATCTACCTGGTGTTGATCTACCTGCGCACCACAGCCGGCTGGCGGGGAAAGAGAGCCGCGATCGTGAACGTCGCCGGCTTCCTCTCGGTGCTCTTCACCCTCGTGAGCGCGAACTTCCTCGGAGGAGTTCACAAGTTCTGATCCGAAGTTTACGACAATGGACTTGGTTTTAGTCGGAGTCAGCCACAAAACGGCACCCGTCGAGGTGCGGGAACGGATCGCGTTCGATGACCGGGTTCTGCCCGAAGCGCTCGGGATGATGCTCGGACAGTTGTCCTGCAAGGAAGCGTTTATCCTTTCGACCTGCAACCGCGTGGAGCTGATCGTCCGTCCGCAGGACGGCTGCCTTAATCCCCAACCTCTCAAAGACTTCCTGCATAACTACCATGGCTTGGAACCGCCATGCCTGGAGCCGTTTATCTACAGCTACACCAAGCAGGATACGGTAAAGCATGTATTTCGCGTTGCCAGCAGTCTCGACTCGATGGTGATCGGGGAATCCCAGATCCTCGGACAGATCAAGAAGGCATACAGCGTCGCAAACAAGCAGGGGACGGTCGGGCTGCTCATCAACAACCTGATGCACCGAGCCTTTCATGTCGCCAAGCGGGTGAGAAGCGAAACCCGTGTCTCCAGCTCAGCCGTGTCTGTGAGTTACGTCGCGGTCGAGCTGGCCCGAAAGATCCTTGGCGAATTGCAGGAACGATCCATTCTGCTGATCGGCGCCGGGAAAATGGGCGAGCTGGCGGCGAAAAACCTGATCCGCTGCGGCATCTCGCAAGTTTTTGTGACGAACCGGACGCCTGAGAAGGCGGCCGAGATGGCCACAAGGTTCAACGGCACGCCCATACCCTTCGAGGAGCTCCATTCTCAGCTGGTTCGCACGGACATCGCGATTGTCTCGACCGGTGCGCGTGAGTACGTGTTGAGCAAACAGCAGATGCAGAAGGTCGTTCGGGAACGGCGGTACCGCCCACTGTTCCTGATAGATATTTCTGTCCCGCGAAATGTCGAGCCGGCCGTCAATGACATCGAGGAGATCTTCCTCTACGACATAGACGACATGAAGTCGGTCATCGAGGCGAATATCGGAGACCGAAAGAAGGAGGCCGAGGCGGCCGAGCAGATCATCGAGGAAGAGCTCGAGCAGTACGCCCGGCGGGCTGCCAGCCGAAATTCCGGCGCGCTCATCGGCGCCCTGCGGCAGCGTATCGAAGCCATTTGCCTGGAAGAACTCGAAAAGAACCGAAACACCCTGGAACCCGGTGAATACGAACGGATGGAGCGGATGCTCCAAATCACCGCTCATCGACTGGCGCACCCATTTATCATGCAGATCAAACATCCCGAATCCAGTCTTGAACGCCACTACCAGAATGTGGAACTGATCAAACGGCTTTTTGACCTGGACGACAAGAAATGAAAGTCACCATCGGCTCCCGCGGCAGCAAGCTTGCACTTTGGCAGGCACAATTCGTCAGGGCGGAGCTCGAACGAACGACGCCGGGGCTCGAGGTGACGATCCGAATCATCAAGACAACCGGAGACAAGATCAGCGAGACGGCGCTCGGAACCTTTTCGGGTACCGGAAAAGGGCTATTCGTCAAAGAAATCGAGGAAGCGCTCCTGGCCCGGGAAGTGGATCTGGCCGTGCATAGCTTGAAAGATGTCCCGACGGAGCTCTCCCCGGAATTCACCCTGTCCGCCATCATGGAAAGAGCCGACGTCCGCGACGCCCTGGTGACGGGGAATGGAGAAAGTGACTGGCGGATTCTCCCCGAGCGGGCTCGACTGGGAACCAGTTCGCTTCGACGCACTGTCCAGCTAAAAGCGCTTCGCAGTGATTTCGAGATCGAGGTGATCCGGGGTAACGTCGACACCAGGCTCCGCAAACAGAAAGAGCAAAACCTCGCCGGTGTGATCCTTGCGGCTGCAGGCTTGAAACGCCTCGGCCTGGAGACGCAGATCTCCTACCTCTTCCCACCCGGGGAGATGGTCCCTGCGATCGGCCAGGGAGCATTGGCGATTGAAACCCGGGCCGAGGACGCTCCGATCACGGATCTGACCACGAGATTGGAACACCCGCCGACGCGGACTTGCGTGGAAGCCGAGCGGGCATTCCTGAAACGAATGGGGGGTGGCTGCCAGGTGCCCATGGGGGCGCACGGTTGGTTGGAAGAGGACCGGGCTCACTTCACCGCGCTCGTGGCCAGTCCGACTCGGGCCGAGATCCTGCGCGAATCCGTGTCCGGGCTGGCTGGAAACCTGACCGAGATGGCGCTAACCTGTTCAGAGAGACTGTTGGCCCGCGGTGCCGACCGCATCCTCAAGGAGCTCGAAATGCTATGAAGAGTGACGCGCTTCCTCTCTCCGGGCGCACCATCGTTATTACGCGCAGCCGTTCTCAATCTCCCGAATTTCGCCAGATGCTGGAAGCAGCCGGCGCCAGCGTCCTGGAGCTGCCTGCCATCGAAATTCGGCCGCGATTCTCGGAGGAGCTCGATAAGGCGCTCTACGATCTGGAAAACTACGATTGGCTGATCTTCACCAGCGCTAACGCAGTCGTGATTTTCTTTGATCAGCTTTTGCGACTGCGTCCCGATGTGGCACGGCTAGGCTTCGCAAAACCGCGCGTCTGCGCCATCGGCCCGGCAACCTCTCAGAAAATTCAGGACTTCGGGCAGATGGTCAGCCTGATCCCCGCGGTCTTCCAAGCGGAGGGAGTCCTAGAAGAATTCCTGAAGAGTAATGGCGACAGCCTCAAGGGAATCAGGATCCTGCTGCCACGTGCCGCAAAGGCGCGCGAGCTACTGCCCGAAGGACTGCGCGGGCGGGGTGCGATAGTGGATCTGATTCCAGTCTACGAAACAGTGATTCCCGAAGGCAGCGAACCTGCCCTGGAGCAGGCATTGGCGCGAAAACCCGATCTCGTCTGCTTTACGAGTTCATCAACCGTGAATCACTTCGTCCAGATGGCGGAAGGTTCCGACCTTCGACGACTCAGATACGCCGCGATCGGCCCCATCACTGCCGCCACTGCAAACGACCACGGGTTAAGCGTGGTCGTACAGCCCTCCGAATGGACGGTTCCTGCGCTGGTCGAAGCGATCGTGGAACACTTTAAGAGCAGCAAGTCTTAACGCCACGCGAGTTCCTTCACTCGAAAGTCCGCAGATCCCTCAGAGCCGCGCCATTCGGTCTTTCAGAGCCGCGCACGCAGCGAGGGGGTGGAAAATGTTCACCTGTTTGTCATATCCCCGGAGGGGATTACCGAATGACCCCAACGGGGTGACGTAGCAAAGCCCGGGGTTGCCCGCGCTTTGGCGGGCTACCCCGGGTCGGAGGCTTGCATGGGGTTCAACCCTGAAGGGGTTGCGTACTGCGCACGATACGCAACCCTTTCAGGGTTCACGACTTACGGCTGTGGATCCCAGGGTTGGCTGCAGAAAACGCAGCCAACCCTGGGCTTTGCTACGCAACGCCTTTGGCGTTGGCAACCGTCAATATCCTCTCAGCCAAATGCGCTGACTGGTCTTATGCAACACGCTCGCAAACGAGGCTGTTGCATAAGGTCGGAGAAGTGCGTTCGGCCCCTTGTTTTCGGACTTGTTATGGGCCGATGTCGTGAGGAGGGCGGGGATCGAATGGAGCCGCGCACGAAAGCGAACGGCAGTGAGCGAGAGTAAGCGGACCACCAATCATTCGCGAAGTCGAGACATTTAAACACGAAGCAGTGGAGCGAGTCAGGTGGTCCGCTTACTCTCGCTCGCTTCTCTCGCTGTCGTGCGCGGCTCCATTCGATCTCGCCCTCCGCCGGGAACTCGCCGGTCAGCCGGTCAGCCGGTCAGCTGGTCAGCCGGTCTGCTGACTTCCTCGAGGAGCGTCCAGATCGAGCGCCAGGTCTTGCCCGTTGCCCGGGTCATGCCGATCTCGCAGGTTCGACTCGTGGAGTAATAGCCATCGAAATCACGGCCCCGGATCTCGGCTGCCTGGCGGCCTGTGGCGGCCTCGGTCAATTCGGGAACGAGGAATCCACGATCTCCGGCAAAGCCGCAGCAGCCGGACTCGAGGGGAACGAAAACCTCGGAAGCGCAGGCGCACGCCAGCTCCCGGAGCGTGGGAACCAGCCCCATCTTGACGACCGAGCAGACCGGGTGAAGCGCAACCGCGGCCTTTTTTCGCGAGATCTTCAGGTTTGGCAGGACGAGCTCGCGGGCAAACTGGATGCCGTCCAGAATCCGCATGGTGTCCCACCTGGTCTTGTTGTCTTCGCGAAGCACCCCGCGACATGTCCGAAGCGTCCACGCACAGGGGCTGGTGTCGAGAACAACCGGGAGTCGCCCGTGTTCGGACCATTCCCATAGCCGTTCGACCGTCCGGTTGGCCAGCCGGGCGTGCGCCTCAGCGTAGCCTTTCGACGAGAAGGGCATGCCGCAGCAGTTGCCAGCCACATCCGGCGGAATCCAGACAGGCACCCCGGCGCGGGCGGCGACTTTGACGAGCGTCTCGGCGACCGAGGGCTCGCTTCGGTTCGAAGCGAAGATCCGGGTGACGCAGCTGGGCAGGTAAACGGCGCAAGCGCCGTCCCGCGCGGTGGTGGGCAGAGGCCCTGCCGCACGGGGCATGTCAGACGACCACCGGAGGAGGCCAAGACGCCCGGCTGGGCGCGACAAGTACTCCACGATTGAATGTCCCAGGATGGCGGCTTTCAGATGGCCAGCCCTCAAGGCAAATCGGGCGAATTTCTCGGTCAGGCCGAAATGGCTGGCCAGCTGGCCTGCCGCCCACTTGCCGACAGCACCGTGGCCTTCACCGCGTAGGCGTTTCACGAGTTTCCCGGTGTCGATCTCAACCGGGCAGGCCGTCGCACACAGGCCGTCGGTCGCACAGGTGTCGAGAACCTGATAGCGGGAGATGTTCTCCAGATCCCGTGCCTTGTCATGCTGCTTTGCGAGCTTCAGCCGTTCGATCTCGCGGCGGACCATGATCCGCTGCCGAGGGCTGATGGTCGCGTACCTGCTGGGACATTTGGGCTCGCAAAACCCACATTCGATGCAGCGGTCGGCCTCTTCGTCGACCCGAGGGATTGTCTTCAGCTGTGCCACGTGGGCTTGGGGATCGTCGTTGAGGATCACACCTGGATTCAGGATTCCGTCCGGGTCGATCAACTGCTTCAGCTCGCGCATGACCGCGTAGGCGTCCGGGCCCCATTCCTTTTCCAGGAAGGGGGTCATGTTGCGCCCGGTGCCGTGTTCGGCTTTCAAGGCCCCTTCGCGGCCGATGACCAGCGCCGCGAGGTCCTCAAGGAAACGCGAGAACTGGTCCACCTCCTGGGGGTCATTGGTTCCCTGGGCGAGCAGGAAGTGAAGGTTGCCGTCTTTGGCGTGTCCGAAAATCGCAGAATCGTCGTACCGGTGCTTGCGGAAGAGATCCTGCAGGCCGAGTACCCCGTCGGCCAGATCCTCGACCGGGAAGACGACGTCTTCGGTGACAAGCGTTGTCCCCCTCGGTCGAACGGCGCCAACTGACGGGATGATCCCCTTTCGAACTGCCCAAAGGGCCGCCTGCTGCGCGGGGTCGCGAGTGACGGGAGTGCGTCGGAGCACGGGCAGGCGTGTGAGGGTTTCATCCAGCAGCCCGCTCAAAGCACCCAGCTCTTCAGCGGACCGGGCTTGCTGCTCAACCAGAAGCGCAGATGCCGAACCAGGCATGGACGGCACGAAATCGGGGACACCGGGCCGGCCCTCCACGGAGCGAAGCGAGGCACGATCCATCAGCTCCAGGGCCGCGGCCCCCGCCTCGCGCAGAGGTGCGATGGCAGCGCAGGCCGAGCGGACATCCTCGAAAAACAGAAGGCCGGTGGACTTGTGTGGAAGGTCGGGAACCGTCCGGAAGACCGCCGAAGCCAGGAATGCGAGCGTCCCTTCCGAGCCGACCAGCAGATGCCACAAGATGTCGAGCGGGCTCTCGAAGTCGATGAAGGCATTGAGCGAGTACCCCATCGTGTTCTTCAGGCGGTATTTGCGGCGGATGCGCTCCACGAGCGGCCGGTCCGAGCAGACGCGATCGCGCAGCTCGGCGATCCCCTGCCAGAGGCGAGGTTCCCGCTCGCGAAGTCGCTCGCCGGCGTCCGGCTGGGCGGAATCCACCACGGTACCCGACGGCAGAACAAAAACCAGCGATTCGAGGGTGTGGTAGGCGTTTTGTACGACGCCGCAGCACATTCCGCTCGAATTGTTTGCGACCACCCCGCCTATCAGGCAGGAATCGATCGATGCCGGATCGGGACCCAGCTTGGCGCCGAAGGGTGAAAGACGCCGATTCACGAGACCGGCAATGACGCCCGGCCCAACACGCACCCGCTGCCCCTGTTCGAGGACCGTCAACTCATTCCAGTGCCAGGAACAGTCAACCACAATACCCGGACCAAGCGCTTGTCCGGAGAGGCTGGTGCCGGCGGCTCGGAAAGTCAGCGGAACGCGCTCGCGCCGTGCGAAGGCGAGCAGGGCGCACACTTCGCTCGTGTCCCTGGGACGAACCACCGCTCGTGGCACGATTCGATAGAGGCTCGCATCAGTGGAGTAGGCGGCAAGATCCGCCGGCCCCGCGAGCACACGTTCGGGCGAAATGAGGCTGGCAAGCTCGCGTTGGAGTTCCATAGGACTGCACAGAGGATACTCCGCCGGGGAACTCCAGGGAAAGAGGGCACGGTGTGGACGCTCATGGAGCGCGGCATCTTGTCCTGGAGCGCGGACATCTTGTCCGCACTGGGATCGCGGACGTCCCGTCCGCCCCGGCGGGCATCTTGCCCGCCGTTGCCGGCCTATGCGCGATCTCGGATAAGACAACGCCGGGCAGGATGCCCGCCGGGCGGGCAAGATGCCCGCGATCCCAGTGCGGACGGGACGTCCGCGTTCCCGGAGTGAGATAACACTGCGACGCTTCAGTAGATTCGGAGGCCCGTTTCCGGATAACATAGCGGTCTCATTTTGCTCCGTCCCGCTTTATCTGGGCGGACTCGCAGTCTGTCAGCACGAGGTAATCAGGTATGAAAACAGTCCGGAGGCCGGTTCTTTTTTTAACCGTACTTCTGGCGACGACGGCCAGTCTCGCGGGCCGGCAATCTCCCGCATCCCAGCCCTCCACGCAGAATACGCCGGCGCCGCGCCAGGATGCGTCGCGGCAGGCCCTGGAAGGGTTGGCCAACGTTCGGTTTCAGACTGATCTTCGGGTCTTTGCGACCATGGCCGCTTTGAATCTGGCCGGATTTGATTTCGAGAGCCCGGGCCAGCAAATGTCGGAGGCTCGAAAAGCACTGAGACAGGCACTGACCGGCGTCAATCCGGAGGTCAGGGCGAAACTGCAGGCGTTTTACGCCGAGCATCGGCGTAACCGATCCGATATCGACCAGTTGGCGTCCTATCTCTCTTTGGCCCTCCTCCTTGGAAACGCGCCCGATTTCGTTTTGAGCGTCGATAAAAGAAACGTCCCGGAGGACGTCATCCCGATTCTTGGGTTCGAAGAGTTGGTCGCCGAGCTTTACATCAAGGGTAACCTGGGGGCGATCTGGCCGCGCTACCAGGCGGCTTACGAGGCCGAGCTGATTGGCTACCGACCGGTGCTGGTCGAATTGATCAGACAGGCGCTGAATTATTTTAAGATTCCGCCCCGGATCGTAATGGACCGTCAGATCGTATTGATTCCCGACCTGCTCGGTCCAAAGAACATCGTGAACGCCCGAAACGTGGGCAATTCATATCACGTGATTCTCGGCCCAGTCGACAACCCGAACGACAGTCGCACCCAGCTGCAACACGAGTACTTGCACTTTGTTTTGGATCCGCTCATAGAGAAGTATTCGCCCTTGCTCCACCGGCATGAGGATTTGCTCAACCTTGCGCAGAATCAGCCGAACATCAAGCCGGAGTATCAGAACCGGTTCATGAGCGTGGTCACCGAATCGCTGGTTGAGGCCCTGATCGTGCGACTCAACCCGCCTGCCGAAATCGATCCGGCATTGGTAGAGCTCTACAGAAGGGGATTGATCTTCGCTCCGTTTTTCTACCGGGCGTTCCCACTCTACGAAAAGACCGATATCAGCACGTTCCCTTCATACGTCGAGCCACTCTTCCAGCAGGTGGATGAGGGGAAGGTCCGTGCCGACGAGAAATGGGCGGTGGGAATCGAGACTCAGCTTCGCGCTGCGAATGCGACGAAGAGGCAGGAGCAGGCATCCCAGGAGGAGAGTGCGCGCAAGCGAGCGGCCGAGCGCGACTTGTTGCTCGAAGCCGAGAAACTCATGCGAAGCGGGCAACTTCAGCCGGCCAGAGCCAAACTGGAAGAGCTCGTGAAGCAGAACGACTCGAACGCGTATGCCTACTTTTATCTCGCTCAGATCAGCTCGCAGGAGCAGGCCCACGATAAGGCGTTCGAGCTTTATGGGCGAGCTGCCGCGTTAACCGCCGCCACGCCGGCGATTCGCGCCTGGTCCAAGATTCGGATGGGCGCTTATCTCGCTTCGCAGAATCAGTTTGCCGATGCCCGCCGGCTTTTCGATGAAGTGGCCGGCATGAACGGCGAGTTGGACGGCGCCAAGGAGAGGGCCCTCGAGCTTGCCAAGCAGTTGCCCTGACGCTTGAATCGTGATCACGATCCATCGAGGATCGCGGTCCATCGGAGATACCTATGAGAGGAATAGTCGCGCTTATTTTCGCGCTCGGTCTGGTCTTCACCAGCGCAAATGGTCAGGGTCAGCAGCAGCAACCGCCGCCGCAGCCACCTGCGAATCAGGCAGAGCCGGCTCCGGCTCCGCCGTCCACGCCTCCCGGCCAGACAGCTCCGGCGCAGCCGCCGGTGAAACCACCCCGTGTGGTCGGGCAGCCGCAAAGCGAGCAGGAGCGACAGGCGTGGTTAGCCATCGAGAGCGCACCCACCTGGGAAGAAAAGGGTCGGCTGGCCGAGAACTTCCTGACCCAGTTCCCCGAGAGTGGACTTACACCCTTTGCCCATCAGATGCTCGCGTTCCGGTATCAGCAGTCGAACGATTACGACAAATTCATGCAGCATGCCGAGAAGAGCCTTGAGGAGATCCCGGACAATCCGGTTTTGCTCAGCTTGCTCGCCGCTGCCTACGCGCAGCGCAGCCAGCCGGACAAGGCTACCGAGCGAGCCCAACAGGCTCTGCGGCTGCTCGAGCTGATGTCCAGACCGCCAAACCTGAGCGCGGCAGACTGGGTCATGAACAAGGAGCAGCTGCAGGCCGACTCGCACTACGGTTTGGGTGTGGCCTCACTGGCCCGTTACAACCAGGCGCCGGGGGCAAAAGGGTCAGAGGATCAGAACCTGAACGCCGCGGTTGTCGAGCTCGAAAAAGCCATTCAGCTCGACCCGGCCCATGAACGCGCTTACTTCCAGCTTGGCGTGGTACTCGCCAGGCAGGATAACGCTGAAAAGTCGATCGAGGCCTTCGCCCGGGCGGTGGCGATCGGCGGCGCGGTTCAGAGCCTCGCTCGCGAGCAACTCGGAAAGGTCTACGAATTTGTCTTCAAGAATAGAGACGGCATGGAGCAGGTGATCGAGCGCGAGAAGGAATACGTCAACCAGAGGATCGCGCAGCGGCAGGCCCGGCTCCAGGCCATCCAGACAGCCGCTCCACCGGCGACCGCCCCCGCTTCGCCGGGCGCGCCTCAGCAGTCAGCGCCGGCCGCGCCGCAACAGCCTGCGCCAGGCGCACCTCAGCAACCCGCGCCGCCTCCGACGCCGCAGCCCTGAGAACAATCGATGAAAGGCAATCGATGAAAGGATCCAAAAGGCGTCTGTTTGGTTCGATCTCCATCGGCCCGGAGCGCAGACTCGAGCTCCAGAGACTCCAGGCTCAGATCGGTTATTCGTTCAAGACCCCTGAGCTCCTCGAATGTGCCCTCATCCACCGGTCCTTCGCTTATGAACGGCACGTGGATGGAAGCAGCCCGGCCGTGCGCGAGGATTACGAGTGCCTCGAGTTCCTGGGTGACGCGATTCTCGGTTTCGTGGTCAGCGAGCATCTCTATCGTCGTTTTCCAATGCTTTCAGAAGGCGACCTGTCCAAGCTGAAGTCCTTCCTGGTCTCGACGAACCATCTGGCGGCGCTTTCGCGAGCGCTCGGGCTTGGAGATTTTCTCCGGCTGAGCTATGGCGAGGAGAAGACGGGCGGCCGCAACAAAAAGGCTATTCTTGCAGACCTTTTTGAAAGCCTGACGGCGGCTGTTTATCTCGACAGCGGTTGGACCAAGGCGCGGGCATTTGTGCTCGAGCAGTTCAAGAATGCCTTCGCGCAAGTCACAACCCACACACTGGATGTGCGGGATTACAAATCGAATTTGCAGGAAAGGCTGCACACGCTGGGGCGGTCTGAACCCCAATACGTGGTCGTCGACGAGGCGGGTCCAGCGCACCGGCGCCAGTTCATCGTTGAGGTCAGGGTAGCGGGTAACAAGCTGGCCGCGGGAGAGGGAAAGTCCAAAAAAGAGGCTCAGCAAAAGGCTGCGCGCCAAGCCTTGGAATCGCTCGAAGAAGGCGCTGTCACCGAGAGCGAAGCTCGCCCAGATACTGCTGGTGCCGAGCCTCCTCCGGAGGACGTCTCGGCTAGTTCTTTATCGCAAACCAGAAAATCAGAAGAGTCGTGATGTCGTAGAGCGCGTGCGCGACCATCGGAGCGATCAGATTCCGCCGCCAGATGTAGATCAGGCCGAAAAGAAGCCCGAGGACCCCCGCCCCGGCCGCCTTGTCAATGCCCTGCATGCCGTGCATGACGCCGAAGAATGCACTCCAGACAAGCAATCCGAACCAGATGCCGCCGAGATGCCTGTCGAATCGGGTCAGAATAAATGCGCGCTGGATCTCCTCCTTGACGCCGCCCACCCACACGCTGCTCAGCATGAACAACAGGAGATCGAGCGGGCTGCGCACAAGGTCAAGCAGCGGGTTCTCTGTTTGGACGAACTGAGGCAGGAACCTCTGGAAGATTACGCTCACGACGACCGTTGCCCCGAAGAGCACTGGGACTACGAGGAAGCCGAGACCGACCTCGCTGGCCCATCCCGCAGGACTTAGCCCGAGATCACGCACCCGCTCGCGTCGAAAGCGAAGCAGCAAGACGACGGCAAGCAGCGTGACCGCGCTTTCGCACAAAAGGAAAACAAAAACCGTGCGCGCCTGAGCGATCGGGTTGACACTGAATGCCTGGAAAATCGCGAGGGCCAGCAGGGAGCCGAACAACGCAACCAGGAGGACCTCTAAAAACGCCGCGATCCGCTCGGCAAAACGGTCGCCGGAGTGTTGGTCACCGTCCGTTCCTTGGGGCAGAGAACCCATGCTCCGGTCATTGTACAATGGAGCAAGGGTTAAGGCGATAAGTGTTAGGAAACGTTTCATTTCTGGCGTCGAGAAGGGCGCTGGACGGGGCTTTCAGACGGGCAAAAAGCAGTTGAACTGACCGCATGAGTCCTTTAATATGACGGCCTAGGAGGGTGTATGAATCCAGAGTTCCTGTTGCGCGACGACTTCGAAGACGAGGAAGCAGAGGATTTGGAGGACTTTGACGAAGGAGACGAGGACGACGAGGAAACCTTCGAGGACGATGATTTCGAAGACGAGGACGTAGACGACGACGATTTGGACGACTTCGAAGATGATGACTTCGAGGATTTTGAGGACGAGGACGACGACGATCTGGATGAATTAGACGACGAAGAAGAAGAAAAAGACGGCGACTACTATCAGTAGTCCGGCCTTTCCCGGGAATTCACTTCCCTTTTCCCTTCCCTTTTCGAGCAATTCGCTGAATTAAGAAGACAAACGAGTAGGTTAGTTGGCAGACCGATTGGAATCAGACATCGGTTAAGTGTTACAACGGTAGTTGGTGCTTGCGGACCCGCGTGGTAGGGCTTCCGACGCGCTCGATCCACCCAAACCTAGGTAGAATTTGTGTTTACATTGTCCTACACCTTTGTATAATGAAATTGAGGCGATCCCCTGGTACCACGTCAGAGCAGTCGCAAAGAGAATCTTTCAAGCTATAGAGGAGGAGAAAGTATGCTTCAGGCGAAACACATAGCAGTTCTTTTGGTGATCCTTCTCTTGACTGCACCGAGCTTTGCGCAGGACAAAGAGAAAATCAAGTTCCTGATTCCCACTGAGAAGGGCTCTACCGGACTCTTTCACCTGTACACCGCTGATACGCTGCGGCAAGGCGAATTATCCTTTTCGGTGAGCGGCTCCCGGTATCATCGGCAGCCCGGTGACCTGAAGTTCTACTTGTACCCGGTTTCGTTTGTCGTCGGCGTGCACGATCGAATTGAACTGTTCGCATCTTGGGAAGCCCACAAGAGAATTGACCCCGACTTCATTCTCCCCTACAAGTTCCTTCCCTCGAACGTCACTCGAGCCAGTACGTCCCTTATCCCGGCGCACGTTCTGACGGGCACCAACAATCCCCCGTTCCGTCAGGCCTGGTACAACGATACCCCCTTCCTCGACGTCCCGTGGTCCGAGGGCGCGGGTGACTTCCTGGCCGGCATGAAGTTCAACCTTGCCTCGGAGCGCTTTGGAAACCCGATCGGTTTTTCGATCCAGCCGTTGGTCCGCGTGGGACTCTGGGACGACTCCCTGATGTTGCGGCGCGGCCAGAGCATCGGGACGACCGATTTCGGCTTTGACGCTATCGTGTCCAAGAACATCCCGGGCGGCGGCACTTTTACCGTCAACGCCGGCGTGATGCGGGCTGGCGAGGTCAAGGATCTCAAGCGCCAGCATTATTTCAACTACGGCCTGGGCTTTTCCGCCCCGCTGGGCACTCTGAAGGCACAGTTCATCGCCGAACTGCTCGGCACCACGTACTTCGGCGACAGCGATTTCACTGGTCCCGCGCCGAATGGGATATACAATTACGGGACGGGAAGCAACTTTTCGCTTCCGCTCTTAACCCCGGCTCCCGAGGCCAACCCGGTAGCACCGGTCGATATCTATGCGGGTCTTCGGCTTATCCCGCACAAGTCCGTATCGATCTCCGGAGCCCTGGGCATCAATGCGAGGGGAGCCGGCGATTGGGGCTTGAAGGACAATCGGTGGGGCTGGTTCGTCCAGGCGGCTTTTTCCCGCAAGATCAACCGTCCGCCGACGATCGAATGCTCCGCTGACAAAACGACAGTCATCGAACGCGATTCGGCTACGGTTCGTGCAACCGCCACCGATGAAGACGACGATACTTTGAGCGTGGCGTGGCGGACCAGCGGCGGCAAGCTGACTCAGCAGGAGAACTCGGCCGTTTTCGATTCCACCGGTCTGACCCCCGGCAAATACACGGTCACGGCAGAAGTGACTGATGGCGAAGGCGCCACCGCGACTTGCACATCGGACATCACTGTCGAGAAGCGCAAGGTCGCGCCCACGATCAGTTGCGGCGAGGGTGCGACAATCATCGAAGGCGAGTCGGCCACTTTGCGGGCGACTGCGGCGGATGAAAACAACGACGCGCTGACCTATACCTGGACCGTAGATGGCCAGGCGGTCACGAACAACTCTCCCGAATTCACGTTCGGCTCAGCCGGGAAGTCGCTCGGCGCTCACACGGTTGCCGTGACGGTCACGGATGTGGACGGCATGACCGCGAACTGCAGTTTCACGGTCACCATCAACCGCAAGCCCAACCGGCAGCCAACGGTCTCCTTGACCCTCGACAAGAGTGAGGTGTACGCGGGCGACACCGTGAACGGCACCGCCCAGGGAAGCGATCCGGACAACGATCCTCTGACCTACGCCTGGACTGTTGACGGCCAATCTCGTCCGGAGACGGGGACCAGTATCGCCATTAACACGAGCGGCATGGCTGGCGGCAGCCATACGGTAGGCGTTACCGTGCGTGACGATCGAGACGGGACGGCTAGCGACACCAAGTCTTTCAGCACCCGCGACAAGATCGTCATCCCGATTGACGGCATCCGTCCCAACAACGTGGCCAAGGCCCGACTGGACGAAATCGCCCTGAGGCTGCAGCAGGATCCGAGGCTGCGGGCGACCATCACGGGATACCACGATGACCGGGGCAGCGACAGGGTTGTCGAGCGGACCGCACAGCGTCGCGCGGATGCCGCGAAGGACTACCTCGTGAAGCAGCACAAGATCGACGAAGCGCGCATCGAGGTGAAGAACGGCGGGAAGACCAACCCGATTGGTGACAACACCACCGCGGAAGGTCGCAAGCAGAACCGTCGGGTCGAAATTGAGCTGTTCGTTCCCTAGCTCGTACTCCAGAAGTCCGGCGGTGTTCGATTGGCCGCCGGACTTTCTTCCCTAAACTGAGAGAGGCATGTTCTAATAGGGCGGTGGCTCTGGCAGCCACCGCTTTTTTTTGTCCGGGAGTCTATGAAGAAGACCGTTTTTGCGTCGCTTTTGTTCGCCATTCTCTCAGCCCTTGCATTCTCTTTCGCCGAGGCCGGCGTCGTTCACCTCGGACCTTACGGAGGCGATGTCCGATCCCTCGCTGTCCATCCTGCCCGGCCGCAAAGGTTCTTCCTGGGCACGTCCGACGGCCAGCTGTACGTCTCGAACAACGCCGGAGCCGATTGGGAGCTGATATGGCCAGGCATCGGGCGACGGGACCTGGTCATTGACAACCTTGTTTTCGACCCTCGAAACCCCGACGTCCTCTTCGCGGGTACCTGGGAGCTGAAGAACAATCAGGGCGGCCTTTACCGCAGTTCGGACGGCGGAAAGACCTGGACCAATTTGCCGCTCGGCTCCTTTGTCAGCGCCGTCCGTGCGGCGGCAATAGCACCTTCCGAGCCGGACGTGATGGCGCTTGGCATTTCCGAAGGCGTCATCCTCTCAACCGATGGGGGCAAGACCTGGGATCGGATCACGCGCGGTTATCGCACCCTCTACAACGTCGAGTCGCTGGCGTTCGATCCGAAAGATTCACAAACGCTTTATGTAGGAACCTGGCATCTCGGTTTCAAGACCGTGAACCGGGGCAAGAAGTGGGAACCGATTCACTCCGGCATGATCGACGACAGCGACATGTTCTCCCTGCTCGTTAATCCTGATCAGCCCGAGGTTCTGTACGCAAGCGCTTGTACCGGGATTTATCGGTCGGAGAACGGTGGTACGAGCTGGCAGAAGCTGCGAAACGGTCTGCCCAAGGATGCGAACCGGACCCGCACACTTCTGATCGACCCCGTGGATTCTAACCGCATTTACGCCGGCACCACCGTTGGCCTCTTCGTCAGCACGGATTCTGGCACTTCCTGGACCCGTCTGGTCGCAGATGTGGTGGTGAACTCGATAGCCGTTCAACCAAGCAACGCCAAGTTCATCCTGGTAGGAACGGATGATGCGGGCGTCTTGAAAAGCACCGATGGGGGCGCGAGCTTCGAAAGTGCGAACACCGGTTTTAGCCACCGACAGATCGCCGCCCTTGCCGTAGCAAAAGACAACCCGTCGCTCTACTATGCGGCGGTGCCGCTCGACCGCCATTTCGGAGGCTTCTTCTTTTCGACCGACCGGGGCCGCGATTGGAGGCTTTGGAACGAAGGACTGGGAAACGTCGTGAGCGGCATCACCTGCATCCTCGCCGAATCCGATAAGATCTACATCGGCACGATTGATGGCGTGTTCGTCGGCGTGCCCGGTGAGCAACCGTGGGAGCGGCTACCGCTGACCAAGGGGATGAGAATATCGGAAATGAGCTTCGGCCCGAAAGAGACGCTTTTTCTCGCGACGAGCAACGGCCTGCATGAGCTGGACGTTACCGAGAAGAAGATGCGCAAAGTGGCGTTCCCTGCCTACAAGGGGCCCATCAAGACGGTCCGGTTCAGCAGGGAGACGGGGAAGCTTTTCGCCGGAGGACAGACAGGTGTATTTCGTTCCGACGACGGGGGTGGGTCATGGGCGATGAAAGTCAGGGGCTTACCCTTCTCATCGATCCACTCGGTGTCGTCGAGCGGTCGAAGGGTGTTCTGCGGAACGCCCAAGGGCCTGTTTTACAGCGATGATTCTGGCGAATCATGGAGCCCCGGAAAAGGCGTCTTCCCGCTCGACATCATGACCGTCGAATCCAACCCCCTGCGGCCCTCCGAAGTGTTCGCCGCCGACCTGCTGGTCGGGTATATCTTCCGGAGTATTGACGGGGGAACGAGTTGGCAGGTAATCAACCAGGAGAGGACGCGCTCCCGAATCGCTCAACTCGTTTTCTCTTCCACAGGCGACCTGCTTGCCGGGACGCTTTCGGAAGGCGTTTATCTTATTCCTCTGAAGGAACCGGTCCAGGCGGTCACGGACTGAGAATCGCGATCAGCGAAGAGCCAGGCCCAAGATCATGCTTCCTATCACCTACTCGCAGTTGCTTCTCATCTGTCTCGGGGCGGGGCTCTTCCTCCTCCTGATCGTGCTATTTCACCGAAGAGTCGCGTTGCGCACTGCCGAATGTGCTTATTCAGCTGGGGAAGAGGACGTGGAAGAACACCACTTCTATACCGAATACGTGATGCCACTGCTGGTCTTCGAGCGGGACTATCCGTCCTTCATTGCCATCCTGAGCCTGGTGCTCGAGACCTTTCCGATCTCTCGCTTCACACGCCACGAGGATGTTCGCTCGGCCTTCGCTTTTCTCCGGGAAGCTGCTTTCAACGGAGGAGACCCCCGCCGCATCGCAACCGTAATGTGCGTTGTCGTGCAGTCCTTCGTAAATGACCCGGACGTTGAATACCGCCTGAGGCTCAAATTGCCCGACATGCTGGATCGATTCCTTCGAGAGGTCGGCGAGCCGGAAGCGGTTGAAGCCAGGGCCATATAGCCTCATTTCCCTGCTTAAATCAGCGCGGGCGTGAGGGCTACTCCGGCAGGCCGGCCTCAGGGATCACCTTGGTGCCGGTCAGCCGGTCGTGAAGAGCACGACACTGGGGATCGAAGACGGCGAGCAGAAGGCCGACCACCGTCACGAGCGAGACCAGGAAGAGCAGGACGCGAACCACGGTCGTCAGCATGCCCGGTTCCCTGTTTCTAGCGTCGATTACCCGCAGTTCGGTCAGGTACATGCCAGGTGTCTGCCCGGAAGCCCATAGGAAGAATATCGAACCCTGTACGAAGAGGATCACCGAGAAAATGACCCACCACCGGGTTGCGGCGGCGGAGAAGAAGTCGAGTCCCGTGAACCAGGTGGCGGAGAAAACGAAGACCAAGCCAAGTACCACAGGTATCAGGAGGTCGACCAGGCCTGCCAGAACCCGGGAGATGATGACCTCTCGCGGGATCGAAGCAAAGTCCTCCTCAGGCGGTTCATTTTCGTACGAAGGCGGTATGAACTCGGGCGGCGGCGGATCCAAGGTCAGGCGTCGCTGTTGGGGGCGTGCTTGAGCCGGATGTAGAGAAGGATCGCGCGATACCGGAGGAAACGGGACGGCCGTAGGACCTTGCCGCCACTCCGGAGCGTCGGCGTCGGGCCTCTCCAGGTGCTCGAGCTTACGCTCGAACACTTCGCGCTCGCGATCGATGGCTGGGTCTGCACCGGACCTGGACTCTGTGTCGAACCGCTTGCTCATTTCGGTTCGCCACGAGGCGGGGTCAGCCTGAGCGGGGTCATTTTCAACTGTGTGCCCTTCCACGTCCACGACCGCCTCGTCGGACTTGGTTGTCTGCGACGGCTTCTCGGGCGCATCCATCCACCGCAGGCTCAAATCGAAGCCGCACGCACATTTGGTTCCGTCAATCGGGTTTCGGCATCTGGGACAAATCACGGCAAGTCATGTTAGCATAGCCCGAATTAAAAGACACAGGTTCCTGAAACGGCCTGATCCCACGCGCCGTCACGCGAGCGCCGGAAGGAAGATGAGCAGGACGAAGAGAGAAACCAGCCGGGTGCGCAGGGCGCTTGCAGCCTTGCCGTGGCTCCTTCTGATCTTGCGAGCGTTTTCCGCAGACCTCCCGTCAACGCTCCCGCAAATTCAGTACCACCTGGCTCCACAACCCTGGTCAGAGCTGCGGCTGTCCCGTGCCGACTATCTGACAACGCTTGAAGAGGTCTGCAGGGCCATGTCCGCCTTCCAGGACCAATCCGGTGCGATCATCGACCCGTACCTGAAACGCGAGCATCAGTATTCCACGCCGTATTACGCCTACGCCGTCGGCACGCTTTTGAAGCACGGCCGCGCCTACGACTTGAGGACCAGCGGCTCGAAAGCCATGGACCACGCCACGCGTTGCTTCGCCGGGGGTAGCGCGTCGATCCCGGACAGGCACGGCGAGTTTTTCATCGCTCCGCTGACTTCCGCTTTGGACCTATACCGCGGGCTGGTTCCGCAGGTACTGATTGGGACTTGGCGGTCGAGGCTCCAGATTTCACTCGAAAATGTGCTCGAGAGCTTTGACACCCACACTAACAACTGGCGAACCTATGCGATGAAGGGGGAGTGGTTCCGGGCACAGGCCGGACTGGTTAGCCGGCAGGGAGCACTTGCTTTCATTCGGGACGCCTGGCTTTCCCGTTCCCAGCGAGAGCGCATTGCGGAAGACAAGTGGAACTTGTACCAGGACCGGCTTACCGATCCGGAGTCTCACGCGGTCGAAGCCGTGGGTCGAGGCAACCTGCTTGCGCTGATGCTCGACAAATACGATGGCGAATACGCGACAGAGATGTGGCGGATGCTGGAACGTGGCACCACGACGTCGCTTCTGCTCCAGGACCCGACCGGCCAATGCCCACCGAACGGTCGCACCGATAATCACGTCTTTAACGACGTCCTTTACCTGCTCTGTTTCGAGGCGATGGCGGTCAAGGCCGACCAGGACGGCGAGAGCCTGCAGGCAGCCCGTTTTCACCGCGCCGCGCTCCTCAGCTACCGCAGCATTCTCCGGTGGAAGCGCCAGACGGCTCCATGGGCTGGCGCCTTCTTCGTCACGAAGAACAGGCTGGACCCGGCCCAGAGAGTGGGTTATCAGCCGGCGAGCAATTACGGGAATTATAACGGCGCGCTCATGTATCACCTCGCGGAGGCAGCGAATCTGCCGATCGTTTCCCTGCGCCAGCAGCCGGCCCCGTCCGAGATCGGCGGCTATGCCTTTGAGACCGACCCCCGGTTTGGCAGTGCGGTCGCGAATGCCGGTGGCATGCAAGTGTTCTTTACACTACGCGGGGATGCAAAGCCCCGGTACGACACCAACTGGTCCGTCCTTGGAGCCGTCCGGCTGAGCCGGGTCAACTGGGACTCGCGACTTGGGCCCTCCGATGGCTACAACGATTTTAAGACCGGTCGCGCGGTATCGCTCTGTCCCACTTGGAGGGAAGGACGGAAGTGGTTCTCCGTGGCGGAAGAGTACCGGAAATTTCAGACCAGCTTCTCTGCCGAATTTGTCCACCCAATGCTGGTTCGCTGCTCACTCACTTACCAACCTGTCGAGGGAGTCGTGGCCCCTACGTTCGTGCAGGAGTTCATCCTCACACCGGACGGGGTGCTCGTCACGTTGTCGGCGAAGGGGGCGGAAAAGTTTGGGATTATCCTTCCCGTCCTTGTCGATGACGGCCGACCCCTATCGACTCGCTTTTCGCCGTCTTCCGTTCGGCTCTCATTCACCCCCCAGTCAGATGAACAGTGCTTCATATCGCTGAATCCCCAGTCGCAGGTATTCACAGATGACCCTCCGGTGTTGAGCAGTTACGGCTGGCTGAAGCCCGTTCGGATGACTTCGCCATCCTCCGTAGTGAGGCTGTTCGTCTACCCGCGAAACCCGCAGAGCCCTGCCGCTGATGACGTTCAGCGCTCGTTGCGGCTTACGAGTACCGGGTTCACTTCCGTCTTGGGAACGCTCGACGGCAGTCTTTACAGGAGCCGTTTTGCGGTGGGCGGACAGGCAAGTTCGGCGGATCTGGAGGGCGATGGCGACAATGAAGTAGAGTTTGACGAGACGGTGGGATTCATCGTTCAGCTGGAGAGAGCTGAGCCGCACCGGATCGAGGTGGATCGCGCCGTCGCGGCGCGTGTGAAGGGTCGCAGAGTCCTGCTGAAGGCCTTCACGCCAGCCGACCTTAAACGCTAACGCGAGGTGGACTGAGACATGCAGATAAGCAATAAACTCTACTCGGCGTCGGTTGTCGCAGTTCGTGACTGCATGGGACTGCAGCCAGGCGAAACGGTTCTCGTCGTGACCGACGAGCCGATGCGTGTGCTCGGCTACGCACTCCGTCAGGCGGCAGTGGACCTCGGGAACGAGGTGCTCCTGGTCGAAATGCTGCCGAGGAGCACAAACGGCGAAGAGCCGCCTCCTGAAGTAGCCCGATTGATGGCCGCCTACCAGGTGGTTCTTTGCCCAACGACCAAGTCGCTTACACACACGGATTCGCGGCGCAATGCGAGCGCCGGCGGTGCACGAGTCGCCACTCTTCCCGGGGTCACCGAGGAAATCATGGTCCGCTGCATGAACGCGGATTACCAGCAGATCGCCAAGAGGACGTTTCGATTGTGTCAGCTGCTCGGGGAAACGAGCAGCGTAACCATCAAAGCGCCTGGAGGCACCGATCTGGTGCTCCCGATTCGTGGCCGAAAGGCGCACGCCAGCTCGGGCCTGTTTCATCGACCCGGAGAGTGGGGCAACCTGCCAACCGGCGAAGCATACCTGGCGCCGGTCGAAGGGCAGTCATCGGGCATCCTCGTCGTGGACGGATCCATGGCGGGAGTCGGGATGACAATCGACCCGATTCGTATTGTCGTCGAGGAGGGCTACGCTACGGAAATCAGCGGAGGCGAGGAGGCTCGCAAGCTCGAAGAACTACTGGAACCGCATGGCAAAGATGCGCGCACTGTCGCGGAATTCGGAATCGGCACCAATGACAAGGCCATCCTGACGGGCAAAATCATCGAAGACGAAAAGGTGATGGGCACAATCCACGTTGCCTTTGGCGACAACAAGTCGATGGGCGGCAGCGTCCGCGTCGCCAGCCACCTGGATGG
>CAYQYP010000179.1:0-4957 GCA_964421755.1 uncultured Acidobacteriota bacterium | reverse complement strand
GAGCGAGTCAGGTGGTCCGCTTACTCTCGACTGCTACCCGATACCGCACCGTTTTCAGCTCACACAGGGAGCCTTTATCGTGAAAATTGAAGAAACACTCGAGACACGGCACCGGTTCCTTTGCCGTGGCTCCCGGGGTTTGCTAAGCTCCAATCAAGGACACGAGACGCCATATCAGACTGGCGGGTGAGGGGCCATCGGTCCTGCATCTGCAATTGACATGAACAGATACGATAGGCAGACTTCCGGAAACCCGGGGCACGGCGGGCAACAGGAGCCTGAACAGGCGCGACCTGCGCCTCAAAAGCCGGAAAGCCGGCCGACGGTAGTCGGGATCGGTGGTTCCGCCGGCTCGCTTAAGGCACTTAGCGCCTTTTTGGAAGCCATACCTCGCGAAACGGGGATGGCGTTTGTGGTTGTCGTCCACCTGTCTCCCGAACACGAGAGTCTTCTCCCAGAGATCCTGCAACGCTCGGCCGCGGTGCCCGTCGCCCAGGTGACGCGGCGAACCAGGCTGGAACCGAATCATGTCTACGTGATCCCGCCTGGCAAGAACCTGCAGGTTACCGACAGCCAACTTGCCATCTCCGAGCAAGGTCCAGGGGCACGGCGGATGACGGTTGACTTCTTCTTCCGGACGCTTGCTTACCAACATCCTGACAGCATTGGCATCATCCTCTCCGGCGGCGGGACGGACGGCACCGTGGGAATGAAGGCCATCAAGGAGCTGGGCGGACTGCTTCTGGTTCAGGATCCCGAAGAAGCGGAATTTGACTCGATGCCGCGCAGCGCGATCGGGACAGGACTCGTGGATTTTGTCCTTCCTGTCCGCCGGCTGGCCGACAAAGTGGTCGAACTGCACCAGAGCGGAAACCGGGTTCGCCGATTCAGGCAGGCGGAAGAGGTTCCGATCGGTGAGGAGGCGCTGCTGGAACGCATCCTGATGCACGTGCGCGCCCAAACCGGACATGACTTTGACGGCTATAAACCCAACAACGTGCTACGGCGGGTCGGACGAAGACTGCATGTCAACCGAGTTTCGGACCTTGAGGCGTACCTGGGCCTTCTCCGGGAGAATCCGAACGAAGCACACGGTCTTCTCAAGGACCTGTTGATCAGCGTCACCAACTTTTTCCGGGATCCCGAGGCTTTTTGGACGCTCGGGACGCAAGTAATCCCGACATTATTTGAGCGAAAAGCGGCCGATGAGGAGCTCCGTGTCTGGGTGGCCGGCTGCGCGACCGGGGAGGAAGCCTACTCGATTGCGATGTTGCTCATGGAAGAGAGCGTCAAACAGCGTTTTACTCACGGTTTCCAGATCTTTGCTTCGGATATTGACGGGGAGGCCCTCGCCCGCGCCCGGGAGGGTCTTTATCCCGAGGCGATCCACGGCGATGTCAGCGAGGAGCGCCTGCGCCGATTCTTCGTTCGCGAAGGCGACTACTACCGGGTGGGGAAGGAGCTTCGCGACCGGGTCATTTTCACCGAGCACAGCCTCTTGAAGGACCCGCCTTTTTCGAGACTCGACCTGGTCTCGTGCCGTAATCTCCTGATCTACTTGCAGCGGGACCTGCAGCAAAAAGTCTTCGGTTTGTTCCATTACGCGCTTCGTCCGGAAGGTTTTCTTTTCCTCGGCAGCGCCGAAGGAGCGGAGGGCGTTCCGGATCTCTTTACGACGATCGACAAGAAGCACCGGATCTTCCAGCGTAAGCCTTCAGAATCAGGGGCGAGCGGGCTGCCTGATCTTCCCCTCTCAGTCTCATCTCAAAGGCTCGTCGCACGGCCGCCGGCGCAGCAGGCCGGGCATTCCACGGCCCTCAGGAATAGCGAGTTGCACCTGAACGCCCTCGAGTTGTACGCGCCTCCGAGTGTCCTGGTCGACGAGCAGTCAAAACTCGTTCATCTGTCGGAGTCGGCAGGCCGATACCTCCGCGTGCCGGCCGGGAGCCCGACAACCAATATCGGCAATTTGGTTCGCAAAGAATTTCGAGCGGAATTGCGCACGGCGCTTTACCAGGTTCGCCGGACTCGGGTTCCCTTTCTCTCCAGTCCAATTGAAACCCGGCTGGAGGGCGAACCGCGGTTCGTCCGTCTCTTTGCCCGGCCGGTAGACCGGGAAGAGAGGGCGGCACTGGCGCTGGTCATGTTCCTGGAGACGGAGGATTCCGGGAAGGACGCACAATCGCGCGGCGACGACCCGGGAACCGGTCAGCTGGAAGAGGAGCTCGAGCTGGTCAAGGGACGGCTGCAGTCGACGATCGAGGACTTTGAATCGCGGGAGGAAGAGCTCAGGGCAGCTAACGAGGAGCTGCAGTCGACCAACGAAGAGTACAGGAGCACGCTCGAGGAGTTGGAGACCAGCAAGGAGGAGCTGCAATCGATCAACGAAGAGCTCCACACGGTCAACCAGGAGCTCAAGGATAAGCTGGATGAGATCAGCGCCGCCAACAACGATATCAAGAACCTGATGGAAGCGTCCGAAGTCCCGATCCTTTTCCTGAACCGGGAACTGCAGATCACGCGGTACACCCCGGCCCTGACCAGGCTCTTTAACGTTATACCTGCCGATTGCGGCCGGCCGGTAGTTCACGTAACTCACCAGCTCCAGTACCCTGAAATCTACAGCGATGCCGAGGAGGTCCTGAAGAACCCGCAGCTGATCGATCGGGAGGTAAAAGACCGCGACGGCAACTGGCATCTGGTGCGGATCCTTCCCTACCGGACGTTGCAGAACGTCGTCGAAGGCATCGTCCTTACCTTTGTGGACATCACAAGGAATAAGCAAGCGGAGGAGCGTTTTCGCCGTAGCGAGGAACGTCACCGACTGCTGGTTGCGGGCGTCAAGGAGTACGCGATCTTCATGCTCGATGCCGAGGGCAGGATCGCGAGCTGGAACGAAGGAGCAGAGCGGATCTTCGGATATTTCGAAGAAAACGTACTGGGCCGCCCAGGGCAGATCCTTCTGTCGAGTGAGAGCGCCAAGCTGTCCGAGGAGATGGAGAAGGCGCGACGTGAGGGTGAGGGTCTCTTTGAACGTTGGCACCTCCGAAGCGATGGAACGAAATTCTGGGGGACCGGCGCCATGACCGCACTCTTCACACCGGAAGGCAATTTTACCGGCGTCGCGAACGTACTGCGCGACAACACACATCGCCGAAAGGGGGCCGAAGCGCTCCAGGAGAGCCAGCACCAACTCCGCGCATTGAATGAAACGCTGGAGCAGCGGGTTGCCCAGAGGACGGCCGAGCTGGAAAGCAAGTCGCGTCAGGTCCAGAGGCTCAGCTCGGAGCTTGTGATTGCCGAGCACCGGGAGCGGCGCCGGATCGCGCAGGTGCTGCACGACGACGTCCAACAGTTGCTGTATAGCACCAAGATGAAGCTCGTCATGGCGCACGACGAGTTGCAGCCGGGCGATCAGTCGAAATGCGCCGAGTCGGCCGGAGATGCGATTAATGTCCTGACTGACGCCATTCGCCGAACCAGGCAGCTGACGATCGACCTGAGCCCCCCGGTTTTGAAGGACGAGGGCCTCGTCGAGGCACTCAATTGGCTCGCCCACCAGATGGAGGAGCTTCACGGGCTACAAGTACGCCTGCACTCCAAAAAGCGCATTCTGATCGGCGGGGAGGATATGCGAATCCTCGTTTTCCAGATCGTCCGCGAGCTGCTTTTCAACGTCGTGAAGCATGCCAAGACCAATGAGGCGGTTGTCAAGCTGCGTCAAGTGAATGACCTGCTTCATGTCGAGATCCGCGACGGCGGCGCCGGGTTCGAAGTCGACCAAACGCTGGGCCGGCTGGTTGCCGATGGGGGTATCGGATTGATCGGTTGCCGGGAACGCCTCGCTCTGTTTGGCGGCCGCCTGGAGATCGAATCCAAACCCGGGGCTGGAACACGGGTCACGGTGACCGTCCCTGTCACAGCGGGAAAAGGATCACCCGACTCCTCACCGGAGGTCTCATGAAGGTTCATCAGCTTTTCCTTGTCGAGGACCACCCGGTCACAAGGCAGACTCTGTGCCAGTTTCTCGAGAGATTTCCGGACCTGAAGGTTTCCGCAACGGCAGCCACCGCTGAGGAGGCGCTCAAGCGACTACGTGTCTCCGCGAACTACGATGTCCTGTTGATCGACGTCTCCCTGCCGAAAATGAATGGCATCGAGTTGGTCGGCGAGGTGAGGAAGTTCGCCCCCGATTCGCGCTGCTTGATGCTCTCCGGCCATGATGACGTGACTTATGTCAAACGTGCCCTGGCCGCGGGAGCGCGAGGATATCTCTTGAAGGGGAATCCCGGGGAACTGGTCACCGGCATTAGGGAAGTGGTCGCCGGGAAGACGTTCTTGAGCGCCGACCTCGCCGCAAAACTGGCGAAGGAGGTCGCATTTAGCCAGCCGTCAGCGAATAGATGAACCCCACCCGCGAGTGCCGCGTTTCCCACGCCTGCGAATTCCCCCGACGCTGCGCCCGGGGAATTGCAGAACGAAGCAAGCAAGAATTTTGTCCACTGTTGACAAATTCATCGTCCGTCGAATACGGATGATTCGACTCTTGACAGGGCTTCCGCCTCTCGATCCTCTCCAAATCAAGGCTCGTGGGCATCCTTCCCGAACCGCTCCGACTGATGCACGACTTGCTTATCTGTTGCCTTTATCAACAAAAGCTGCAATCATCGGCGGGTCTGAGCCGTGGGTGGCCCAGACGAAAAGAGAACCCGCTCCCCTGAAAAACGCTGCGGGTGCGGCTCTGACAAACCTCGCTCCGGGTTCTGCTTGTAGTTCCACTGCCCAATTCATGCCGGGCGACAGCCGGGCAAAGGAGAAAGACATGCGAGGAAACCCGAGACGTGCAACTCTTGAGCTCATTTTGATCGCGGTTCTCCTGGCGGCGCCATGCGCCCTCTACGCAGGTCCAGATGCAGCCTCCTCGCTGGTCGGGAGCTGGCAGGGGGCCAAAGAGCAG
>CAYQYP010000178.1:0-9253 GCA_964421755.1 uncultured Acidobacteriota bacterium | reverse complement strand
CGAGTTGAGCGACTGAGATCCAAAGAAAAACCAAGGACTACAGGGACCACAAGGACAAGAATCTCTTTGTCCTCTTTATAGGCATGTTGGACACCTTAGGGTATGCAAACTGCTTTCGGTTCGAACCCGCTTGCTTCCGCGGCACTCCTGCCGCGGAAGCAAGCGGGTTCGAACCGAAAGCAGGTCGCATGCCCCACCGGAATTCAAAGATCCGTATAAAGTGCACCCCCTCGTCGTCACCCCTACGACGCCTCGGGGGGCAGGTACTCCTTCCTGTCCGGGGCGGTTTTAACCATCCGCCTGGCCACGGGGTCGAATATCATTACGCGCCCTTCGCGGTAGGAGTCGACACCCAGCTTGATGGCCACCATGACCTGAAAGCCCTTCAACACGTCGTAAACAGGCGTTTTTCTACTGCGCATGCAGTCCAGCCAGTCGTCAACCAGATCCGGGCTGTCTTCGGACGGCTCGATCGTGACCTCGGTTTTGCCGTCATTGGCCTTCTTGAACGCATCCTGAAACTCGCGTTCCGCGCGGATGACTGCGACCTCGCGACCACGTCCCCTTGGGGCCCCTCGCGAGTCTCCCATTGAATCCATGGCCTGCGCCTCGCGCTGGACGATCTGAAGGGTGCCCCAGTTGCCGTAAACAGTCAGGGGGACCGATTCGGCGTTCGCCATGCACGAGATCATGTTGATGCAGTAATCGTCCGGGTATTCGACCATGGTCATGTACGTGTCCGGCACCTCCCGGTTCTTCTGGACGTAGATGCCCCCGGCACCGGTAACACGAGTCGGGAAGTCGAACTTGATCAAGGTCGACATGACACCCAGGCGATGGAAGAGCAGATCGGTTGCGTTTCCGCCGGAATAGTCCCAGTATTTGCGCCACCGGAAGTAACGCTCCTTGCTAAAGCGCCTTTTCGGCGCCGGTCCCAGCCACATGTTCCAGTCCAGGTTCTTGCCGCTGACTTCCGCATCGGGCCACGCCTCGCTACCAACGCCGGGAATCGGGTAGTCCCACATGCCTTCGGTCGTATTGCGGTTGTAACTGATCAGTCCCCAAACCACCTTCCCCATCTTCCCGGAGCGAACGTATTCGTTGACCTTCCAATAGAACCGGCTGGATGGACCCGTGCCCCCCACCTGGAGGATGCGCTGGGTCTTGCCGACGATATCGTTCAGCTTTGCCGCCTCGTCTATCGTGTAGGTCATCGGCTTCTCGAGGTAGACGTCCTTCCCTGCCTGGCAGGCTTCAGACGCCATCTGAAAATGCCAGTGATCCGGAACGGCGAGAACGACTCCATCGATGTCCGGTCGCTGAATGATTTCGCGGTAGTCCGCATACGCCTTCGCGGCCTTCGTTTTCTCCTGCGCGTGTTTGCGTCTCGGCTCCCAAACGTCGCAGACGGCGGCGTATTCGACATCCCCTTTCCCCGCCTTTCGGTCGTCAAACCCGCGTCGCAACAGGTCGTGGAACTGCATACCGTTTCCGATGAAACCGACGTTGATCCGATCGTTCGCGCCGAGGACTCGACTCGTGACCTTGCGAACGGCTTGCGCCGGAGCAGTGCCCGTGGTCGCCGCCACCGCCGATGCGGCCGCGAGGGCACCTGCCGCCTGATTAAGGAACTGCCGGCGGTTCGGCTCGGTCTCGCGCGTCGAACGTGATTTTTGATTGGCCATTCTGAATCCTCCAAAAGGGAAGTTAAAAAACTTTCTAACCCTACCGGTTTGTCGTGAGCCGTGGGCGGAGCAGGTCGGTCCACAGCCGGTAACCGGCCTCATTCAAGTGCAGGTTGTCATCTGTAAACAGCTCGGGCTTCGGCCGCCCATCTGGCCCGATCATTGGTTGATAGAAGTCGACGTATTCGATATAAGAGGTTCCTTCTGCAAACCGCCGGATCGCGTCGTTCGCCTGGCGGATCGAGTCCGCCAGGTGCCAGCGGATCGGGCTCGGCTTGATGGCAAGATAAAGGATCCGCGATAACGGGAGGGCCGCGTGGGCCTTCTCGGCGAACTGACGGAAGTCAGTCGCTACCCGGGCTGGTTCCTTTCCCCCGGCGATATCATTGTCGCCCGCGTAAAAGACAATCGCGCGCGGACGATACGGTAGCACCACCCGGTCGAAAAAGTAGATGGAGTCCGAGATCTCTGAACCGCCGAAGCCGCGGTTAAGAAGGTCGAGATCCGGGAAATGCCGGGCAAGGTCCCATAGACGTATGCTGGAACTGCCCAGGAAGAGGATCTGCCCCTGCCGAGGCGAGGCGGCCCGGTCCTGGGCCTCAAAAGCCGCGATGTCGTTTTCGAAACGATTGGCTGAAGCGGCCGGGATCGTCATCACGCCAATCTGGCAAAACAGAAGTATCAGTCTGAATGAACGACGCATATCAAGACTGATTCTAGCCTACTCGTTCCAAGATTTCCCCTGCGTGGTAAATGGGGGGACGCAAGAGTAAGCAAGAGGCGCAAAACACGCAACAGAAACGCAAGGGAGGACAAAATGCAGCACCTCTTCTCTTGCACCTCTTGCTTACTCTTGCGCCTCTCGCGCCCGCCGGGCCGACCACCCGCGTATCTTCTGGATCTCGTCCTCAGCTATCCCGAGTGAAGCCAGGAATTCCTGGTGTGATGCGGGTGCGCGCCGCTCGAATTCGGCGTGCCAATCGACCATGCCCTGTTCGTCCATCCCAACCGCGCGCAGCATCTGGACCCACATTTCCTTGTCGACGACCTGCGGCCCTGTGCCGGCGACGTTGCGGAGCATGGCGCACAGAAGGCCCTGCTTGATTCGCAGATCCGTGATCTGTTTGCCGAGCTCGTTGAGACGATGCTCGATGACCGCTTCGGTTTCGGTCTCCTTCGCCTCGAGAATGAGGCGGATTTCGGACAGGGCGAGACCGGCGTCCCGAAAAGTGCAGATCCGGCTCAGCCGATCAACGCCCTTCTCGTCGTAGTGACGGTAGCCTGAGACGGATCGGCCGGATGGCCGCAGGAGACCAATCCTGTCGTAATACAATAGCGTGCTGCGCGAGAGCCCGAAGAGCCGGGCAAGCTTCGAAACGGTGTAGTTCTTTGGCATTGCGCGTTTCGGGATGCCGGTCAAGCCGGCATCCCTCCTCTGACCCCGTCTAACGACTTTCGGATCTCACTTTCTGCACATCGGCCGCCGAGAGGCCCAGCCACTCGAGAAATGCCTGGTGCCCTTCGGGATGGCGTTTTTCGAATACCTGGTGCCACTTCTTCATCGCCGCGTCATCCAACCCGATTTCACGAAACATGGCGACCCATTGATCCTTCGCTACTGATTTCTGCATGGTGGATTCCCTTCTTTTTCGTCTATCTTTCTGTTTGTTTTCTGCCACGGCCGTGACAACTGCCTCCCAACACCCCTAAGCGTAAAGTGTGAAGCGATAGACGGGTCAAGGGGAATTTGCGGACCGCGTATTTTTTCATCAATCGCGCAAGGACACTGATTCGAAGAGATCCGCGGGGCGGCCGGCCCCGCTCGCGCTCGTGATCGTGATGGCGGGCTCAAGCCCTGAAAGTCATCAGAACCGCAAGCGGAGCACGGCGAAGCGCGCGGGCCCGAGAAGTTTGCACCTGACTCGTGGCCTCGCCGCGGAATTTTGCAGAATTCCTGAAGCCCGGTAGCTGTCTCGGGCCCGCGCGCTTCGCTTGCGGTTCTGATGACTTTCAGGGCATCAATCCGCCCGAAGCGCCCCTTCCCGGGCGGGTGACCCATTGGACCGCTTGTCGGTCCGTCAATCGCGAATGCTTAGATTGTGAATCCCCGATCAGCAGTCCGAATCCGCAGTGGCGTTACCTCACCGCCAACAGCGGATAGGGGTTGATCGCCTCGCCACTCCACCATCGGCCGGGCTCAACCCGCAGGATCGCGAAGTGCAGATGCGGCGTCTGGGCGTTGCCGCTCTGTCCCACCCGACCGATGACCTGACCCCGCCGCACGCTGTCGCCCTCTTCCAGTCCGCCGGCGTAGCCGGCCAGGTGTGCATAGTAGTAAACGAACTGTTCTCTGGGATCGAGCTGGTAAATCGACAGGCCGCCGCGCGGGTTGTTTTCCAGCCGGGCGATCCGCCCGTCTCGGGCAGCCAGGACCGGCGTGTTGAGGTCTGCGATGATGTCGATAGCCTCGTGGCGGCGGCCGCCGCTCCTCTTGTCGCTGAACGAGTCGTACAGTTCTGTAGGCCGAATTCCCTTCACCGGAAGTGCGAGAAGCGGATCCGCAGCATCGCTGGTCGGGGCTACAAAGGGCACAGATACAACCATCTCTGCCTCGCGGGACACGGCTGGGGCTTCCTGGGGGCCCTGCGCCTTATCAGCAGACGCCTGCGGCGCAGCGCCTTGGGTTTGGAACGCAATCCAGATAGCCGCCACAACGACGATCAGCGCGATCTTCTGGGCGTGCTCGACGAAATTGTGGTCGAAGATCCGCAGCTGTGGGATCTGTTCGGCGGCTTGTCCATCTGCCTGGTCGTTGGTTCTTGCCACTCTTCTGGAAGATAGAAGCAACTCGCTTTCGTTGCAGACACGCGTTGGAACCGCGCCCGTGGCGGGCCGATGAATCCGATTGACAAGTCACGAGACGTATTGTATTTAGACGGGCGACGCTGGCATCCAGGCTCGCGGTTAACATCAGGGAAGCGGGGGGAGGTTCTATGAGACAGGTCTGCCGTTTGAAGGTCGTGTTTTGTCTTGCCGCGACATTCGCGATCTTGTCTGTGGTTGGATACAACGATGCGGCTATGGCCCAGACGATCTACGGATCGATCAGTGGTAAGGTCATAGACCAGTCAGGTGGTGCAATCCCGGGTGTCGAGATTGTGGTCAAAAACCTGGCCACCGGAATCGCCCGCGAAACGCTGACTGATGAAGTCGGTTTCTACACGGTCTCAGCCCTTCAAAGCGGCGAGTACTCGGTCCAGGCCACAATGGCCGCCTTCGAGGTCACGATCAAGCAACCCATCCCGGTCCGGTCCTCGGTTGACGCCACCGTGGATTTCACCCTGAAGCCGAGTGGCGGTCAGGAAATTATCACGGTGGAATCCCGAGCGGCTTTCATCGAGACCACCAAGAGCCAGCTGAACAAAATTGCCGACTCAACACAGATCATGAACCTTCCGGGTCGTGATGGCCTGAATGCCTTCGCGCTGCTGCAGCCCGGAGTCGTCAACAGCCAGAACAGCCGCCCAGGTTCCGGCTTCGTCGTGAACGGGGCGCGAACCCGCTCGAACAACTTCACGATTGACGGGGCGAACAACAATGACCAGTCGTTGTCGACCCCACGCGCGACACTGGTCCGCGAAGCGATCCAGGAAGTCAACATCGTTACGAACAACTTTTCGGCGGAGTATGGCCGTAATTCCGGTTCGTACGTCAATGTCATCACGAAGTCGGGCACGAACCAGTACCATGGTACCGTCCAATACCAGTGGAGCGGGAACAGCTTTGACGCGTTTTCGACCGGCCAGGAGAGGACGTTCAAGACTTGGCGAGACAAGGGACTCAGCGATAAGCAGGCGATGCGCATTGCCCGAGGCGTCATCGTGGACAGCCTCGGCGGCTTCACGGTTGGTGGGCCGGTCATCAAAGACCATACCTTCTTCTTTACGAGCGTGGACAAGGAATGGTATAGGACGACCGCGGTCCCGGCTGCAGCGGTCGCCCTGTCCCCGCAAGGATTGCAGAACCTGCAGGCGTACTCCGGGGAATTTGCTCCCGGCGTCCTCAAGTTCCTGACCGACACTTACCCGCTCGCCAACGACCCGACTCCCAAGGGTGAAATCAAGTTCAAAACGGATAGCGGACACGATGTTGTTGTTCCTCTTCAGCAGTACAACCGGGCGATCGACGGGGCGTTCCCTTACGGCCGTGGTTTCACCCGGTTCATGCAGAAAATGGATTCCAAGCTGACGGATAATGACAACCTTTCCGCCCGTTACCTGATTTACTCTTACAACGACCCTGGGGCCCCGTCGTCCGTCCCTGGGTTGGAGATTGGTCAAATCCAGAAAGACCAGAGCTTTACGATCAACGAAGCGCATATTTTCGGCCCCCGGACGACGAACGAATTTCGCTTCACGTACTCGCGCCGGAGGATCGATTTCCCGGAAGATCTTCCGCCCCAGATCATCGTCAGCAGCACCGGTTTACCGACGATCGGAAACCAGAATTACCCTCAGTACAGAACCGACAACGTCTTCGAGTACATGGACAACCTGGCCCACACGGTGACCAACCACACGCTCAAGGCGGGGGTCAACGTTCTCCGGTACCAGCTCAATTCTTTCTTCGCCCCGAACTTCATGGGGTCCGTGACGTACCCTTCATTGCCCGAGCTGCTCTATGATCGCAACGCGAGTTTCAGCCAGTACGCAGGCGACGGCTACATTCCTGCCAGGACGACCGAGGTTGGCGCGTTCTTCCAGGATGACTGGCGAATTACGTCGAATTTCACCGCGAACCTGGGCATCCGCTATGAGTACACCGGGGTTCCGTTCGGCTTTTTCTCAAACGCGACACCGGACATGAACAACTGGGCGCCCCGGGTCGGATTTGCCTGGAAAGCTGGGCAGGCGCCGGTACTGAAGTACCTGCTTGGCGCAAACGGTGTTATCCGAGCCGGATATGCGATTTCTTATGACCAAGTCTTCCAGAACATCCTTCTGAACACCGGCCGCAACTTCCCTCGAGGCGTTAGCGTCGCCGAGTCAAACCTGAGTGGCAAGCGTCTTTACGACGTTGCCAGCCGCCCGGCACCTCCAAAACCAGAAGACTACAAGGGCAACGCCGACTTGCTCCCCGTTCGACTGTTCTCGCCGAACGACTCGGTCACGCAGCCTTACAATCAGCAGTGGTCCTTCGGTATCGAGAGGGCGATTTTTAGCGACTGGGCGGTTCGGGCATATTACGTGGGCACCCGAGGCGTTCACCTGGTCCGCGAGGTGGAGAGCAACATCGGTTTCCAGAAGGCCGCGGTTGATAAGAATCCTTCGGCGTATTCGACGATCATGCCTCAGCTGAAGCCTGTGACAAACGCCAGCGGGGTTGTCACCGGGTACCGGATGGACCCGACCAAAGGGTCGATCCTGGTGTCCGACGGGCGCGCGAGTTCCAGTTACCACTCCGGTCAGATCACCGTGGACAAGCGGTTCAGCCACGGTTTGCAGTTCCAGGCGAATTATACGTGGAGCGCGTTCATGAACGACAGCGACGACATTCTCGGCGGTTCGGCGAACCGGACACTCCCGGCCTACCCCTTCAACATCCGGTTGGATCGTGCGCGTTCCGCGTTCGATCAGCCGCACCGCTTCGTCATGAACTGGGTCTACCAGTTCCCGGAAGTCATGCCGGATAACGCTATAGTCAACCGCGTCCTGGGCGGCTGGCAGCTGAGCAGCGTTGTGACCGAGTCGTCCGGTACCCCGTTTACGATCTTCAACAGCGCAAACGCTCTCGGGATTCTCCCCGGGCAAATTTCGACCGTGGAGGCATCCCAGCGGGTCACGATCAATCCCGGCGGCACGTACCCGATGCCAACGACCAAAGATGTGAACGCTTACTACGCCTTCAACGCGGCGAACAGCGGGATCGTCGGGAATGCCGGGGCAAACATCGAGCGCACCGGTGGTACGAACAATTTCGATTTCGCGCTCCAGAAGAACATCCGCCTGTTCAATACGGGCGATCAGAACCACCAGTTGCAGTTCCGCTGGGAGCTTACTAACGCCTTCAACCACCGGAACTTCACGACCAATCCGACCAACACCGTGAGCGCCTCCACGAACACGGACCTGTTCATGAACCTGGGCCAGACCAACGTCAACGGCCGGAGCATGTTGTTCATCCTGCGTTACAGCTTCTAGTTCCTCATCTTCCCTCGAAGAAAGAAGGGCGGGCATTATCCCGCCCTTTTTTTTGCATTAGCTCGCCCCGGGGATGTCAGCCAACCGGGCCGAAAAGCGGCGGATTCTGAACCGCGAATCCGCCCTACAACTGCTCAACATGCGATGGCACTCGGTCGTAGGGCGGATTCGCGGTTCAGAATCCGCCGCTTTTCGGCCCGGTTGGCTGCGGCTGCCAGTTGACGGCGGTTTTCTCGTTGCTCATCATTGTGTGATGAGCCGTGTCTTCGCGGTAATCATTGCCCTGACCTTTAGCGCCGCTCTCCCGCTTCGCGCCCAGGAGGTGGTCGCCGATACGGCACAAGTCCGGATCGAGCTGGTAAGCCAGCCAGGCGTGCTCTGGAAGTACACGGCCAAGGGGTCTGGGGAGTCCTTTGACATTTCCCCTCCCCGATTCGAGGTCGACGGCCGAACCGTCTCCGGCATCCTGACCGACGCGCGGGCCGTCGGAGCCGCAACTGATCTGCCCAACGGGGTCGTTGAATACCGTTATACGGGCAAACTAAGCGGTCACCCCACGCTCGCGCTTCAAGCGGTTTTCCGGGTCCCCAAGGACAACCCGGTGGTCCGCTTTCAGTATGTGCTGAGCGCAAGCGCGAGCCACAAACTCACCAAGCAGGCGGGCCGCGACAACCTGGAGTACTTCGGCGTCTCCCTGTCGAGGTACCCGGAAGTATCCGAAGTCCGCCTCTCGGAGTTCTTCGAAGTTCCGCACACCTACAAGCCGGTATTGGCACCGGTGCTCCCGCGCGATTTCGAGAACAGCCAGCGGATCGTGGGCCCGATCATAACCGCAAGCAACGGGACGGACAGCCTGGTCCTGGCGTACGAGCATGGCTCGCAATCGCCGGACTGGTATATCAACTACCAGCTGAAACCCGGGCGTGCCGCGACGCTCAGCGCCGTCAAAGGGAACTATTGGGCCGGCCAACCACTCGATCCGCAGAACGGGTATTCCACCGTCTGGATGGAAATCGGGGCAGTCAAAGGTCCGGTTTTGAACGCCACCACCGCCTTTCGCACATTCATTCTGAAGCACATGGCTCTCTACCCCGAGAGCCGTAAGCCGTACATCTTCTACAACACCTGGAACTTCCAGGAGCGCAACCAGGCGTGGAAGAAAGGCAAGTACCTCGACACGATGAACCTCGACCGAATGCTGGCCGAGATCGAGGTCGCACACCAAATGGGAGTCGACGTCTTTGTCATCGACGCCGGATGGTTCAGCAAGACGGGAGACTGGACGGTCGACAAGGCCCGGTTCCCTGATGGCCTGAAGACGGTGAAATCGAAGCTGGACCAATACGGGATGAAGCTCGGCCTCTGGTT
>CAYQYP010000177.1:0-4784 GCA_964421755.1 uncultured Acidobacteriota bacterium | reverse complement strand
TCCTTCCAGCTGTCTCCCACGAAGTTGCCGACCTGATAAAGTCCTGCCGCGTCCCAGGCCTCCGCAATCATCTTGGTGCCGGCGAGCGCCGGATGGGACTCGATGTCCCAAAGCACCGGAGGATTCGGCATGACGGCGCCGTTCGAGTCGCGAGCAAGGATGGACGCAAGTTCGAACCGGAAGCCATCCACGTGCATCTCCTCCACCCAGTAGCGGAGGCTGTCCACAATCATGCGTCGAACAACCGGATGGTTCGCATTCAGCGTGTTGCCGGTGCCGGTAAAATTGGCGTAGCGTGACCGGTCTTCTTCGAGCAGGTAGTAAGTGGGATTGTCAAGGCCGCGGAAGGACTGTGTCGCGCCATCGTTTCCACCTTCTGCGGTGTGATTGAAGACTACATCGAGAATGACTTCCATGCCGCCTCGGTGCAACGCTTTCACCATATCCCTAAATTCGTCCATCGGACTCAACGGTCCCTGACGGGAGCTGTATGCCTGGTGGGGTGCAAAAAACGACACCGGTGAGTAACCCCAGTAGTTCGTCCGGCCTCGCGGCGCATCCTGACGATCGAATTGAAACACGGGAAGCAACTCGACCGCGGTTATCCCCAGTTGCTGAAGGTAAGGGATCTTCTCGACTAGTCCGGCATATGTGCCACGTTTCGATTCCGGCAAACCGGAGCTGGGATGTGCGGTAAAACCGCGCACATGCATCTCGTAAATGATCGTACGCGACCAGGGGCGCTTCAGGGGCAGGTCACCTTCCCAGTCATACGCCCGGGGGTCTGCAACCACGCTCTTCATGGCCGTAGCGGTGTTGTCGCCTTTCAGGCTGGCCGCCTCACGGCTATAGTTTTTCGGGACGACGGTGGCGCGACCATACGGGTCGAGTAGTAGCTTGGATGGATCGAACCTGAGACCCCGATCTGGCTCGAACGGCCCATAGGCCCGGAATCCGTAGATCTGACCCGCCTGCACCCCCGGGACGAATAGGTGCCAATAGTGGTACGTGTGCCCAAACACTGAGTCGATGGGGATCACACGCGAAGGACGAGCGTCATCGACGTGATCGAAAAACAGCAGCTCGACCCTGGCCGCACTTCGGGAGAAGATTGAGAAGTTGGCGCCGCCGGGTACCAGCGCAGCCCCTAACGGAAAGCTGCGGCCAGCCGTCGGGGCAGCGGGCGAAGATTGCACAACGGCCTCCTGTTCATATCTCATCATGGGACTAGCAACTCCTTCGTGAGCGGTCAGCTCACCAATGTCGCGCTCTCGTTTAATCCGACTTCTACACGAACGGCACACATACAAGGCCGCAGGTACTTGGAAGTAGTTTGCCACCGGCAGCCCTGCGCCACAACAAGATCGGCACTTCTTCCACCAAAAGCTAACTTCACCCTCACGACATCCGCTATTGCGAAGGTTATTCTCACTCCCGAAATGTGACTGAGAGGATCAACGGTTTCTTCAGAAGCGGGCGCCCATAACGGAGGTCATAGGGCTATGTGGTTTTTTCGTCTTATGCGCAATCAGCCGGCTAGAAGGCCTGATTAGAAGAGAATCGTTCGCAGCGAGTTGACGCTAATGCGCTGAGAAAGCGAGGGCTGCCTTCGGCGGATGGACCAGCATGGACCAACAGTGCTCAATTAGTCATACTTCGCACAACCGCGTATCAGCCGTAACCTCCTTGATTCAGGTGGGCGCTTTGAGCATGATAACAACTGTCTGGAGGTTTCCGACAGCATCGAAACATTTATCGGAGCTGCGAAGACCGTGCATCAGGAGGTTCTTGACATGGGCTCTGTCCCACCCTCTTCGGACCCGCCAAGCTCAGAAAACTCGAGAGCCAACAAGACGACGGAACAAAAAGTGAAGCTGTTGCTCGAGATCACAGACGAGTTGAAGGATAGGCTCGCACAGGAAAAGCTATACCTGGCAGAAGCGCAAGCGCTCAGCCACACGGGCAGCTGGGCTTGGGACATGACCGGCGACAACCCAAAGCTTGTCCACTGGTCCGAGGAAATGTTCCGGATTTGGGGATTCGACCCGAAGGACGGTTTACCGACAACCGAAGAAATCTCCCGACGAATCGTCCCGCAGGATCTGGACAGCGTGAAAGAGGGACTTGAGAAGTCGATCCACCAAAAAGTGGACACCTGCGACGACTTCAGGATCATGCTACCCGACGGAACCGTCAAACATCTTCATACTATCCGGCACCCTGTCCTGAATGCCGCTGGAGAAGTGGTTAAACTGTTCGGCACCTCAATCGATATTACCGAACGCAAGCGGAACGAGAACGCGCTACGTCGCAGCGAGGCTTACCTGGCCGAAACCCAAAGGCTGACCCATACGGGCACCTTTGTCGGCGACCGAACGACAGCGCCTTTGTACTGGTCGGAGGAACTTTTCCGCATCTTTGGATTCGATCCGAAAGACGGATTGCCGGCGCGGGACCAACCGCTCGAGCGAATCCACCCGGAGGACCTTGACAGATTCAAGCAATCTTGGGCCAGGGCCATCCATGAGAAGGTAGACTCCGATCTCGAATACAGAATCGTGTTGCCGGACGGAACGGTCAAACACGTCTATGGCCTGGGCCATCCCGTCCTGGATGCCAATGGAGAGCTTGTTGAAGTGGTAGGCACGACGGTCGATATCACTCAACGCAAGCGTGCCGAGAAAGAGCGCGAAAGGCTGCGTCAGCTCGAGGCGGATCTCGCGCACATCAACCGGGTGAGCATGATGGGGGAGCTGGCCGTCTCAATCGCTCACGAAGTCAATCAACCGCTGTCGGGTGTAGTGAGCAATGGCAGCGCTGGCCTGCGTTGGCTGACCCGGGACTCGCCTGACATCGAGGAAGCCCGGGAAGCTGCCTCGCACATCGTCCGCGATGGAAAGCGAGCCGCTGAAGTAATCGCCCGGATTCGGGCCCTGACAACAAGGACGGCAACGCCGAGAGAGAAGCTGGACCTGAATGAAACAATTCGGGAGGTCCTCGCCCTCATCGGGGACAAAGCGAAAAGAAAGAGCGTGATCATCCAGGCGCGGTTTGCCGATGACCTATCACCTGTTTCAGGCGATCGCGTTCAGTTGCAGCAGGTGGTGCTTAACCTGGTGATGAATGCGATCGAAGCTATGAGCAGCGTAGTCGAGCGGGCAAGAGAACTGGTTATCGCCACCCGGGACGATGATGCCGGCCACGTGCAGGCAACGGTCGAAGATTCGGGGATAGGTCTCGAACCGAACACAATAGGAAGGATCTTTGAGCCTTTCCACACCACGAAGTCCGGCGGCATGGGCATGGGACTTTCCATCAGCCGTTCCATCGTTCAGGCCCATGGAGGCCGGCTATGGGCTGCGACCAAGGACGGCCCGGGAACAATTTTCTATTTTACCCTTCCGAGATGGGGCGAATAAGAGAGTCACATGGCGGAGTCGCAAGAGCTCGAGCCAGTTATCGCGATTGTCGACGACGACCCGTCCGTCCGGGAGGGTCTCGAGAGTCTCATCCGGTCTGCGGGGTGGAGAGCCGAGACCTTCGCCTCGGCGCAGGCATTCCTGGCCCGCCCTCGCTCTGAGCCCCCAAGTTGCTTGGTATTGGACTTGCAACTGCCGGGGTTGAGTGGGCTCGACCTGCAGAAGCGGATGGCGGAGGTCGAGCTGGAAATCCCGATCGTTTTCCTTACAGGCCATGGCAATATCCCATCCTCTGTGCAGGCCATGAAAGCGGGAGCGGTGGAGTTTCTGACTAAGCCGTTCGAGGAAGAGGAGCTGTTACACGCAATTGAAGAGGCCGTAGAACGGGATCGGCATAGGCGGCAGCAGCATGCGGAGATGCGTGAGTTGCGGGACCGCTACGAATCGCTGACCGCGCGGGAACGGCAAGTCATGCAGGAGGTGGTATCCGGCCTGCTTAACAAGCAAATTGCGGGCGAGCTGAACATAACCGAATTCACGGTCAAGATCCATCGCGCGCACGTAATGAGCAAAATGAATGCCGACTCTTTGGCGGATCTGGTGAGGATGGCGGAGAGTTTGGGGATCCGCTTGCACAAGCGGTCCGCCGAATAGCCGCCCGACTTGTCAAGCAGAGACTTTACAGGGCTTGATTGACAGCCCGAAGACCCATCATGACGAAGAAGGGAACGACCGTTTGTCCGGGGGATGATAGTTGGGGAATTCACGTGCGTCGGTTGCGACGGCCTGGGTTGCGACGGCCGGTCAGCAAACCCCGTCGCTAAGACCCGTATCTTCTCCTTAGATTCTCTGGAGGTTACACCCTTGACACCCCACTCTTCTCTCTTCTTCTCTAAATACTAGAAAAGTATATAGATATAGAAGGAGGAGAGAGGGTGTATTTCGGGTACATTGTGGGTGTATTTGCAACCTGCTGTGTTTATTGTTCTTACAGTCTTGGTATCCCTCAGACCCAGTTGTGAAGCGGGTTTTGTGACCTGTGGAAAAGGTGTATTTGATTTTGCCTTTCCGCTGGGTTACACCCACACGTAACTTCTCGTCATTCTTGGATTTTTCCCATGGGGTATAAAGGGTTGATTCCAGAAAATATCAGTGCGCTCGCACGGTAAGCGAAGAGAAGCGAGAGTGTCGGGGACCGGCAGCTTGAAAGCCGCACAGCGCTTGGGTTTCGGCTTGTCCTTGCATTCAGTGCGGCCCGGGCCTGCGTCATTGATCGTCACGGCGAACATTGTTTCGTTTTTTGGACCGATGTGTAATTTCGTGGATGAAAGAACAGTGGTTACAGGATCCGCTGGCCGGCTACGA
>CAYQYP010000176.1:0-7189 GCA_964421755.1 uncultured Acidobacteriota bacterium | reverse complement strand
TGACCGGACGCCGGTTAAGCCGGTGATCGACGGCGAGCCGATATACGAGGACCACCCAATCTCCTTCAAGGCAAACGAGCACGGCCATTCGATCGCGGCGGACGTGCGCAGACCGCTTTACTGGGATCTGTTCACCGGGGCGTGTGGCCACACGTATGGCCATCACTCGGTATGGCAGATGTGGGCCCCGGGGAAGGATCCGATCAACAATCCGCTGTTGCCCTGGCACGAGGCGATAGACCAGCCGGGCGCGGGCCAGATGCAGTATGGCAGGCTCCTGATCGAATCGAGGCCCATATTGACTCGTCAACCGGATGACTCGGTCATTGTGCCTGGCACTGTCGCTACTTCGATTCCGGGACGCGGGTTAAAGCGCCTCGTCGCGACCCGCGACTCGAATGGGACCTTTGCGATGGTGTATTCACCCGCCGGTCGGCCATTCAAGGTCCGCATGGATCGAATCAGCGGGCCGGTCAAGGCGTGGTGGTACAACCCGCGAAACGGCGAGGCGAAGGCGATTGGCGAGTTCCCTAACAGCGGCGAACGCGAATTCGTTCCGCCGGACAAAGGCGAGCAACTGGACTGGGTGCTGGTTCTGGATCAGGCGTCCAAGAGCTACCCGCCACCCGGGAAAGTCAAATAGAGATCCGGTGTAGATCCGACTTCCAAGTCGGACACTTCGCACCACCAGCGGGGGGCAGCAGCACTTGCCGGTGTACGTTGGTCCGGCTTCCAAGTCGGACACCGCGCCCCCCGCCAGCAACATTGAGCCAGCTGGCCGCATGCCGAATGTCCGACTTGGAAGTCGGACCAACGAGACCCGCAAAGCTGCTACAGCGAGCCAGCCGACGGTCGGACACTTCACACCACCAGCGGCGGGCAGCAGCGCTTGCCGGTGTACGTTGGTCCGACTTCCAAGTCGGACACTGCGCCCCCCCGCCAGCAACATTGAGCCAGCTGGCCGCATGCCGAATGTCCGACTTGGAAGTCGGACCAACGAGACTCGCAAAGCTGCTACGACGAGCCCGCCGACGGTCGGACACTTCGCACCACCAGCGGGGGGCAGCAGCGCTTGCAGGTGTACGTTGGTCCGACTTCCAAGTCGGACTTCTTCGGAACGCGCTGGCTGCCGGGCTTTGGGCCAAGTCCCACCTGGAAGTGGGACCCACTGTAGGACAACACGGTACTTGCGGCAGACTGCGCCCACATCCTGCACTATAATAATCGGCCATGCTCCAGACGGATCCGGTGGTCGAGATCCCGCGATCGAAGCTCCGGAAGCGAGCCGACGCGGGCCGAAACTACCTGGCTGGGTTCTCCGCCGATTCGCCGAATCCGGTTAAACGGCGCCTCCGGCTCCTGTACGACGTTACCGAGTACCTCTTCGGGCGGGAAGCAACAATCCTGGTATCCACGATTTCCGTCAGTCTCGTGCTTTCGGTATTCCCGTTTATCGTTCTCCTGCTCACCTTCGCCAACTATTTCCACTGGACCGGTTTGCGGGAAACGATTTTCCAGGTGTTCTACTCCTTCTTTCCGATCTCGCAGGAGTTCATCATTCGCAACTTGCGCTTTTACACCCAGAAGTTCGGTGGTCTGACAATTGTGTCGGGCCTGCTGCTCGCCTTCTCCGGTTCCAACTTCTTCTTCGCTTTCGAGGCCGGTTTAGACTCGGCCTACAGGGTCGTGAAGTACCGCTCGTTTGTGACCAGCCAGGTGCTTGGGACGCTGATGACCGTCGTCTTCGGTGCGCTGGCCATCGTGGTTATCGCCGCCCTGCAGCTGGCCAACCGATGGGGCACACGGGCGGAGGTCTTTCAGGCAGTTGTCTCTTTGAATCTCTCGTTCGCGGTCACTTTTTTGCTTCTGTTTTTCCTTTACTACTACCTGCCCAACCGGAAGCAGGACGTCGGCCGAGTGGCCCGGGAGGCCTTCTTCGCGACGTTGGTGTGGATGGCTGGGAACCTCGTGTTCCGGTTGCTTGCCCCCAGTTGGGCGCTGCAGCGCATCTACGGTCCCTTTTTCATCTCGGTCACATTGCTGCTCTGGGGTTACCTGGCGGGGTACATCATCCTCGGCGTCGCGCGTCTTTCGACCGACGGATTCTTTGACCGGAGATCACCATGAGGGCGGGCGTCGCGAAAGTAATTGTGGCGGGCTTGTTCTGCGCGGCGCTCCTCAGCCAGTCAGTCTTCGGTTCTTCGATCAGAGGCATCGTGGTGGACGCCGAGAACCAGGCGCCTCTGGAGAAGGTCATGGTTTACCTGTCGGGCACTTCCCACCAGGCGACAACCGCGCCTGATGGACGTTTCGAGATTGAATCGGTGCCGGCGGGCGAGTACCTCCTCGTGGCGACGGCCGTTGGTTTCGGCCTGGTCAAGCAGCAGCTGGTGTTGACGAGCGAGTCGGTCGCCGAGTTGGAGATCCTTCTCAATGCGGGTACTCAAATTCGAACTGAAGTCACGGTGGCAGCAGATGCGGACATCGCGTCTCCCCGGCTGACCGGGTCCGAAATCTTCGAGCTGAAGTCCGTCTTCGTGGACGACCCGTTTCGCGCTTTTCAGCAGCTGCCGGGGGTGGTCTCGAGCGACGATTTCATGAGCTCATTCGCGGTACAGGGCTCCGGTTTTGACCGGGTAGGAATGTTGTTTGACGGCATCCCGGTTTATTCCTTCCTTCACACCATAGAAGGGCACAAGGATACGGGATCCACCTCTGTGCTGAGCGCCGAGCTCATTCAGGAGATTGACCTGTTGACTCCGGGCAGCACCGCCGAGGTGGGC
Source organism: uncultured Acidobacteriota bacterium (assembly GCA_964421755.1). Classification (GTDB taxonomy): domain Bacteria; phylum Acidobacteriota; class UBA6911; order RPQK01; family RPQK01; genus CAVUUN01. The sequence continues at coordinate 4,406 of CAYQYP010000176.1, read as the reverse complement.
GGTGCGTCAGCGGGGTACCTGCGAATGGAGAGTCGCAGCGGAAACGAGGACCGTTGGCGCGGCCTGTTTTCGGTCTCCGGGAGCTCCGTCATGGGCCTGTCTGAAGGTCCGGTCGGAAAGGGGAGCTGGATTGCCTCCGCCCGCAAGAGCTACATCGACTGGATCGTCAAGCGAATCGATGAGCGGGCCGAGCTGAATTTCGGATTTCATGATTTTTTCGCCAAGCTGGTCCAGAGAAAGGGCGACAAGCACACGTTCGCGTTTTCGGCCTTTTACGGGAACACGGGCCAGGAGAATGTGCAGGAGAATATCGGCCTGAACACGGTGGATAACGGCCGGTTCGCCTCCAGCTTGATCCACGGCAACTGGACGTTTACCCCGTCGGGCCGGGCCACGATTTCAACCCATGGGTACTGGCAGGGTGCGGACAGCCTGAACCGAAACCGGGAGGGTCGACTGATCTGGGAGAACGACCTGAGCGTCATTGGCCTCCGGACCGTCGCGGATCTTCGCCCCGTCGAGCCACTGGTTCTGTCGGTTGGGTTGACGGCCGAGAGCCAGGATGGGTCCAAGCAGCAGGTCGTCTACGACTACTCGTCGAGGAACTGGCAGACGATCTCCGATTTCGCCGAAAAAACATCCCGCGTGGAGGCCTTTGCGCAGGCGGCGGTTTCGGTCGCTCCCTCGGTGACGGTGTCGGCGGGTGCGAATTTGAATCGACTGGCGGCGACGAAAGAGGCAGTGACTTCCCCGTTTGTTTCGCTTCAGTGGAAGCCGGGACCTCACCTGTTCTCGCTGTCATTCGGTGAGACGCATCAGTTTCCGTTTCTGGCCCAGTTGTACGGGCAGTACGCCAATCCGGGGTTGCGGGGGGAAACGGCGCGAGGAGTCGAGGCGGGGTGGGTCTGGAACCTCCCGCGTAACTCACATGTCCGGCTGTCGGGATTCCGGCGGGTTCGTCATGACGTTCCGTGGAAAGTGTATGGCTGGTGGCGATTGGTGAACGGTGTGATAACTCCTCCGTCGTCGGATCCCTTTGCGAATGCCCTCGAGGATCGATCCTCCGGGGCCGAGATCCTGCTGGGCCGGCGGTCGGCCGGCGGCCTGAGCGGATGGGTGGGTTACGGGTGGGCGCAAAGCCAGTGGAGCGAGATTCCCGGAGAATGGTTCCCGGGTAATTACGACCAGCGCCATGGCATCAGCGTTTTCGCCAAGTACCGCTGGTCTTCACAGTTTGACTTGTCGGCGAAGTGGAAATTCGGAACAGGGCTGCCGGTCCCCGCGTACGTCCGTCGAACCGGTGGCGAGTACTACGTTGCCGAGCACCGCAATCTGGAGCGACTTCCAAACTACAGCCGCGTGGATGTTCGTTTTGCCAAGTCGTTCAACAAGGACCGCTACCGTCTCACGCTTTTCTTCGAGGCGCTGAATCTGCTTAACCGCGACAACGTCCGATTTACGGGCATCGGCTACGATTTCGTGAATCGGCAAACAGGTCGCGTCTCGGAGTTGGATCACACGCAGATCCCTATATTGCCCACCGCCGGATTGGTCGTTGAGTTCTAAGTGATTGAACAATAAGGACCGCGATTGCGTACGTAGAACCAAAGGGGGCAGGAACATGGAGAAACACTACACGATCCTTGGCAGTTGCTTTCTTGTGCTCGGGATCATGCACCTGATTGGAATGCTGGTTGTTTTGACCATTTTCGGCTTCGCGAGCGGGGTCCTGTTCACCGTCGGAGCGCAAGATCCGAGCGTCCCGGAGCCGGTCAAGTGGATTCCGGCGGGCTTTGGGCTCTTCATCTGCGTACTCATAGCGATCACCGGAATCCCAAACCTGATTGCCGGTTACGGACTGCTCAAGCAAAGGCCATGGGCCGAGTTGGTCGCGTTGATCGTGGGGATTCTAAACCTGCCGAGCATTCCCCTCGGCACGGCGGTAGGCGCATACGCGATCTGGGTGTACGCGACGTATCGCCACCAGAGTCGCCCGGTGACCATCTGATCCCGGTTTTGTTGGCCCGATAAATCCCTCGGAAATCGCGTGTTCGCCTCCTCAGGAGTGAACCCAAAGGTCACTCTTTCGCTCTGAATAGGTAGCGAGGAGGCACTCATGTGCGGTCTGCCACGGACGCTTGGCCCTCTTGTCGGCGTGCTCTTGCTTTTTGGCGCCGAAGTATGCGCTCAGGGTGACCAGGACGCGGATTTCCTATTCCGAGCGCCACACGGGAGTGCGGGCGTGAGGCTCGGCGCCAATCTCCCCCGAGCCAGCGGCGGAATCTTCGATTTTGTAACTGAACAGCTCACCCTGGAGAAGGGAGACTTTCGGGCTGCCAGCATCGGCGGCGAAGCGGCCTTTCGCATCATCCCCCGGCTTGACGCGGTCGTTGGAGTCGACTACCTGAGTCGCACTTCGCCTTCCGAGGTGCGAGCGTTCAGCGATGAGAACGACAACCCGATCACCCAGGAAACGCGACTCATGCAGCTGCCAATTACCGCATCGCTGCGTTTCTACCTGACTCCTAAGGGGGAGTCAGTCGGCCAGTACGCATGGGTGCCCGCGCGGTTTGCCCCATACCTGGGGGCCGGCGGTGGCGCGACTTGGTACCGTTTCAGTCAGACGGGCGAATTTGTCGATGAACAGACGCTCGTCATATTCGAAGACGACTTCCGTTCTGCAGGTTGGGGCAGCGTTTTTCTGGCTTACGGTGGAGTCGAATTCAACATCTCGCGGCGGATGTTTGCCGACTTCCAGATTCGATATTCCTGGGCCGACGCCAAGCTGGGAAGGGATTTTCGTGGATTCGACCCGATCGACCTGGCCGGGTTGCGGGCGATCGGCGGCTTTCATGTAAGATACTGACCGGAGGCACCTATGTCTGACTGGCTGATTGGCAGTTTGAATCGATCCAGTCGTCCCCTCGGGTTCTGGATTTCAATCGGGTTTGTTTTAATCCTGATCACGCATGGAGCGCTGGCACAGGGGACGCCGGCCGAAGGGCAACTGGATAACAGTCGCTGGCTTCCGTGGGTCGGCTGCTGGACCTTTCAGTCCCCGGGTCCAGACGATTCGGGCCAGTTGTGCGCCAGTCTCGTCCCCGAGGGCCTGAGAGTCGCTCCGGCGGTTGGGGAGGAAACGTCGGCCGCGACCGAAGATCTGCTGGTCGCCGACAGTCGCCGGCACGCATTCAAACAGGATGACTGTAATGGCTGGCGTGAAATCGAGTTTTCCGCGGACGGACATCGCTTTTTCACCAGGTCCAGTCTGACCTGCGCAGATGGGCTCCAACGCCGTGTCGACGGCATCAACTTCCTATCCGGCAGCGGTCAGTGGGTCGAGATCCAACTGTTGCGGCTCGGCGAGAGTCGGAAGGTCTGGGTTCGCCGGTACACCTCGACGGGCGAGGAACCGGCAGCCATCGCCGATATGACCTCGATGTCGGCAGCCGCGCAAACGGCCAGAGGTTCTGCCGGCGCCGCCTTGACAGCAGACGCACTCATTGAAGCTTCCAAGAAGGCGGATATCGAGTTGGTAGAGGCTATGCTGGTCGAGTCCCGATCCCGGATTCCGGCCAATGCGAAAGTGCTCAAGCAGTTGGCCAGAAACGGCGTGCCGACCCGGGTGATTGATCTGATCGTTGCCCTGGCGAACCCGGATCGGTTTGTCGTCCGGAAAGCGGACTACGCTGCCGGCTCGCGCGTACAGCCGCGGGACACTTCCACAGCTGTATCGGCCGGCTATCTTGGCACGTATTACTCGCCGCTTTATGGATACCCGATCATTTACGGGTGGTACCCCGGTTACTACGGGCCGTACAGCTCCTGGTACTCGCGTCATTCCTACTGGTACTACGACCCATGGTACTGGACCCCTGATGTGATCCAGCCCGGCGGTAACGGCCCCACTCGCCGAGGCGGGTACGTCGATGCCGGTCGCGGCTACGTCAACGTGGAGCCGAGAACGGACGACACTCGGTACGCGAGCCCTCGCTACCGGGGATCCGCTTCCGGCCGGTCCTCGGACGATTCCGGCTACTCGGCCAGCACCGGGTCGTCCAGCTCCGGTGGAAGCAGCGGAAGCAGTGGAGGTGGCGGGAGCAGTGGAGGCAGCAGCGGCGGCGGCTCGGTTTCACCGGGCGGGTACAGTTCGGGCGGCTCATCCGGCAGCGGGACCGCGAAGCCGCACTAGAGGCGCACTAAGGGCGTTTCTGCTCGACAGACCCCAAGGACCCTTTACGTTGGTCCGACTTCCAAGTCGGACATTCGGCACGCGGCAGCTGGCTCGATGTTGCTTGCGGTGCGTAGTGTCCGACTTGGAAGTCGGACCGACGTATAATCCCAGTGCCTATGATTCGAGCCATCATTTTTGACATGGATGGGGTGCTTACGGATTCCGAGCCGGT
>CAYQYP010000175.1:0-21247 GCA_964421755.1 uncultured Acidobacteriota bacterium | reverse complement strand
TCGCTTTCGTGCGCGGCTCCATTCGATCTCGCCCTCCGCACGACATCAGCCCATAACAAGTACGTCAATACCTGTGGGCCGAACGCACTCCGACCTTATTCAACATTCTCGCTTTCGTGCACGGCTCTCGAAAAAGGTTCTCGACGTGGGGGGCGCGAGAATTGCCCCCAACTATTTTTGCTCCACCGTGGTCCAAGCAGTCTGTAACCCATTCCACCCCACGGAGGAGACAATGAGCACCCGTTTGAAGTTCAGTTTGAGTTCGCTGCTTTTCCCCGTTCTAGCCGCAGGTCTGTTCCTGACCGGCTTCGCCGCCCAGCGCTCCGAGAGAGACCGAGAGCAGCACCAGGAACGCTTCGCTAAGACAGTCCCGCTCGCTCGGGAAGGCGCCTTTACCCTCAGCAATATCGCCGGTGACATCCAGGTTGAAACCTGGAACAGGGCCGAAGTGCAGATCGAGGCGATCAAGACTTCTCACGCGTCCACCTTGGAGCTTGCCCAGGAGAACGCTCAACTCGTTGAGATCGTCGTCGAGGCCGTCGAGAACGAAGTGCGCGTTGAGACCCAATACCCCAAGAACCACAACCGCAACCTGAATGTTTCGGTCGAGTATGTGGTCATGATCCCCGATCGTGCCGCGGCAAGTATCAATTCAGTAAGCGGAAATATCCGGGCGGCTGGAGTTGGTGGAAAAGCGCGCCTGAAAACCGTCAGTGGCGATGTCGACGGCCAGCGCCTGCAGGGCCCTACCGAGGCTAAAAGTGTGAGCGGAGGAGTGACCGTCGGCGACACGCTCGACTCGGTGACCTGCGAGTCAGTCAGTGGCTCGGTGCGGGCGATAAACGTCGGCGGCGAGACCCGGGTCAAGAGCGTGTCAGGTGACGTGACCGTCGCAAACAGCCGCGGTGCGGTCGATGCCGAAGCTCTAAGCGGGAACGTTGAGATCGCCGAGGCAGCGAATACCGGATTCGACCTCCGGGCGAGCACCTTCAGCGGTCGTATCAAGACCGATTTCGACCTCGCGGCCGATGCATCGGACGACGATGGAAAGAACGTGCGTGGAAGCGTCAATGGCGGCGGAAAGAGCATTCGTGTAAAGAGCTTCAGCGGCGACGTTCGGCTGACCAGGCAGTAACGTGCATCCCGGACAGCAATTGGCATCCCAGGCTCTCCAGAGCCCACTCGCAATAAGAGCCAACCGGGCCCGGTTGGCTCTTTAACAAACCCTTTCCTGCCGGTCCTGTCCAGTCCTTGGTAACATAGCCCAGAGTGAAGCGTACAAGATCTGTTTCCTCCCAAGCCCACCTGCCGGTCGACGGCGAATCCACAATCAGCCAGATTAACGACGACGGCTTCGGAATCTTTCGGACCGGTGACCGCGAGGTTTGGGTACTGGGTGCCTTCCCCGGTGAACGGATTCGCTGGCGGCTGACCCGGACGGTTGGGGAAATCGACCTGGCGGACCTCGTGCAGCTGATCAGCACCAGCCCGGAGCGTGTACCGCGTCCCATCGCCGACGTTCGATCCTGCATGGGTTGTCCCCTCGCCGAACTGTCTTATCCGGCACAACTGCGGCTGAAGGAGAACCGCGTCCGGAGCGCGCTTGCTCCCACTGCAAACAAGGACCTCGAAATCCGGCCTATTCAGCCGGCCGAGCCGATCTTGGGGTACCGTACAACGGCGAAACTGTCGATCGGCGCAAACAGCAGCCGGGCGCAAGTGGGTCTGTTTGATTGGGGGACCCGATTCGTTGGGGAAACGACGAGATGTCCGTCGCACCACCAACTGGTCAATCTCGTCGCCCGGGCGACCGAGGAGGAACTCAATCGGCTGCTCCGCAAAACTCCGGCGTCGAAGGAATCCATTTCGTCGCTCCGGCATTTGGTCGTCCGCGTCAGCCCCGGGTCGGGCAAGGTGATGATCACTTTCGTTGTCAGGCAGGACGACCGACAACTCCTCAAGACACTAGGCAAGGGTCTGCAGAGGCGAATTCCGACACTTGCTTCTATCCACGTCAATCTGAACCGTCGGGAGGGCCCGCAGGTGTTCGGCCGGGAGACGCACCTCCTCTGGGGACACCCGGATCTACTGGATAAAGTCGGGAACCACTGGGTGCTCCTCTCCCCCGAATCGTTCTTCCAAGCCCACCATGAACAGGCTGCGTGGATCTACGCACTGGCCCGGAAGTGGGCCGCTCTCAGCTCAAAAGAGTCGGCGCTGGATCTCTATTCCGGTGTGGGAGGAATCGCGATGAGCCTCGCAGAGGATGCCGGCCGGGTCATCGGGATCGAGATCTCCGAGGCCGCCGCCAGGGACGCGAGCCGGAATGCGGAGCGAAACGGCTTGCGCAACTGCACGTTCCGCGCAGCCAAGGCCGAGGATATTGCCCACGCCGTTCACTCCCGTGAAGCGCCTGCTGTGGTGACGCTGAATCCACCCCGTGCAGGGGCAAGCCCGACCGTATTGGCCCAATTGGCCCAGCTCGCTCCCAGCCGAATGATCTACGTGTCATGCAATCCGGAGACGCTGGCCCGGGACCTCCTAAACCTGCGCCGCCTTGGCTATGTCGCCCGACGGGTCCAGCCTGTTGACATGTTCCCTCAAACCGCACACGTGGAGACAGTTGCGCTGCTGGAAAGCCGCTGACCAACTGACCGCCAGGCGCCGGTTGCCTGCTTTGCCGGCCTGCCCGAGAGGCCGTACAATTTTCTCATGGCCTCAAGATCAATCAAAAGAAGGAGATTCCCTTGAAGAACCGGATCATTACCTACCTGCTGGCGGCCGGACTGACCTGCGGACTGGCCGGGTGCGGGGGCGGACAGGAAGAAGAACCAATGGACGACCGGACAACGATGAGCCAGGACGAAGACCTGAACCAACTGCGCAGCCGGCTCATGTCCGCTTACGGCTCGGGCGACGCTCGGTCGCTCGCTCAGTTGTTCACCGAGGACGCCGTCCTTATCCCCTCGGTCGGCCAGGAGATCAAAGGCCGTCAGGCTATCGAACAGACCTATGCCGATCTCTGGAAGACTTGGAAGGTGGCTCACTTCAATCTGACTCCGACTGAAGGCAAGATCGCGGGCGACTGGGCATTTGAACGAGGGACGATCAGACTCCAGGTTGTTCCTGCCGGTTCCGTTACCGGCCAAGCCTCAGGTCAAGGCGGCCAAGGCGCGGGGCAGAATCAGCCGCCCGCGGGCCCGGGACAGGCACCTTCCGGCCAAGGGTCCCCGGCGCAACCAGGTGGAGCGCCGGCGCAAGCCGTCATGGACACGAGCTATTACGTCTTTGTTATGACCAAGAGTGGCGACGACTGGAAGATATCGTGGTTCATTTCCACTAATCCCCCCGAGTATTCGGCGACGGTCACCGAGCAGGCACCGACCAGTGCACAACCGCGCCCGGGCGGAGCCGGCAGCCAGCCCGGAGCCCAGCCGACCCGATAGGCGCCTGCAGAGGAACCAAGCCGCGACACTGGATCTTCAGAGCCGCGCACGCAGCGCTTTTCAGTGGCGAGTGGCAAGTGGCAAGTGGCGAGTGCGCTACTGAGGGTCGAGGTTGTTCGATTGCCCTTGCCACTCGCCACTTGCCACTTGCCACTCGCCACTCGCCACTCGCCACTTGCCACTTGCCACTTGCCACTTGCCACTTGCCACTCGCCACTTGCCGCTTGACATTGCCCCGGCCCTGTTTCATATTTCGTTTTGTTTTTAGAGACGTAGCGTTCCGTAATCCGAAACCAGGAACCAGGGACATGGCCTTATGCGGATGATTCGCTTCCTCTCATTGCTCACACTCACTACCGTATTACCTTTGTCTGCAGCCCGCGCGGACGTCCTCGTATCGGCCCAAAACGAACTTAAGGCCCGGCGCGTCCAGGAGACGGTCGAAGTGCCCGGGGCGGAGATTGCGAAGCTCCTCTCCGTAACCGACGTCCGACGGATCCGGGTCACCGATGCCGGCAGCGGGCAGCAATTGGTTGCTCAATCCCTTGATTTCGACGGAGACGGCAGCCTGGATCTTCTGATCTTTCAGTCGGACTTCGAACCCGGACAGGTCAAGAAGTTCCGGGTTAGCCAGGGTGACCGGCAGCATCCAACCAAGGACCAGTTCAAAGCGTACGGCCGTTTCGTAAGGGAGCGTTTTGACGATTTTGCCTGGGAGAATGACCGAATCGCTCACCGGATGTATGGCCCGGCGCTCGAGACCTGGCAAAGGGAACCACTCACCAGCAGCGCGGTGGACATCTGGTGCAAACGAACACCACGCCTGGTGATCAATGATTGGTACATGGCTGACGATTACCACGCGGATACAGGCGAGGGGGCCGATTTTTATTCGGCCGGCAAGAGCCGCGGAGTCGGGGGCAGCGGCATCTGGGAGGACAACCAACTTTTTGTTTCCCGCAATTTCATGGATTCGAAGATGCTCGCGAATGGGCCCATCAGGGTGGTGTTCGAGTTGATCTACGCGCCTTGGGTGGTCAAAGGACGCCGCATCGCCGAGACCAAGAGAATCAGCCTGGACGCGGGCCAGAACCTGAACCGTTTCGAGAGTCTCTATCTCCTTGACGCGCCTCGTGATGTCAGCTTCGCGGCGGGCATCAAAAAGCAACCGCAGGCGACGGTGGAATTCAGCCAGGATGGCGGTTTCATCAGAACCTGGGAGCCGGTTTCAAAGCAGGACGGCTTCGTCGGCGGGGCGATCGTCGCTTTGCCGAACCAAAAGGCCGAGAGGGCTGAGGATCAGCTGAACTACCTACTGGTGATGCAGGCGGGGACCGGTCAGCCGGGCGTCTACTACGCGGGTTTCGGCTGGGACAAGGCTGGGCAGTTTCGAAACGCCCAGGAATGGGACGACTACCTGCGCGGTTTCTCGGAGCGGCTGAAATCTCCCCTCAAGATCACTCTAAGCGCTGAAAACTGAGGCCATTGGGTCTTTCGCAATGTGAAACGCATGGTATATAATGCCGGTTCAGTGAAAAAACCTCAAAAACGCAATGACTCAGGCGTGCTGGTTCTGCACAAGACTCTGGACATTCTTGAGGCCATCAAGAACTCGCCGGCCGGGATGAGCCTCGCCGACCTGACGCGGGCAGTGGACATGCCGAAACCGACTGCCTATCGAATCGCGGCGACCCTCGAGTCGCGCGGATACCTGGACCGGACTCCGGACGGCGCATACCAGGTCGCCAGGAAATTGTTCGAGCTGCAAAAGGGCGCCACCGACGAGCACCTGCTCATTCGGGCCGCGCATCCCCTGATGGAGCACCTGGTCGAATCGTGCGAGGAGACGGTGAACCTGGGGATCCTGGACGCGGGGGAGGTGGTCGTCATCAACACGATTGAAAGCCCCCAAGGGATCAGGATGGCCTCCAAGATCGGCAACCGCCGCTATCTGCACTCCACCGCTCTAGGGAAAGTGCTGCTCACCGGGCTTCCCGAGCGAGAGCTGCAGCGCCTGATCAAGACAAGGGGTCTGCCGCGGCTCATGCCCAACACCATCACCACCGAAGCAGCCCTGAAGACGGAACTGAGCCTCATCCAGAAACGTGGGTACGCGATGGACAACGAGGAGAACGAGCCGAACGGACGCTGTATCGCCGCCCCCATTTACGGGCCGTACGGACGCGTGCTCTCCGCGATGAGCATTTCCGGCCCGACTTTCCGGATGACCATCGACCGGGCCCACTCGCTGGCAGCGCCTTTAATTGAAGCCTGCCGCTCAATTTCCAACACGCTTTCCGGCTGATTCTTTTCGCAGGACAACATGCCAAATCTTTCGCCTCGAAGGCCTCGGCTCTTGGTTGTTTTTCTTCTTGTTGTTTCCATCGTCGCCAGTTCGCAGGCGGCCCCGGCTCCCGGTACCTCTCCCAGTGACCCCGCCGGCCCGTGTCCCGGGAAACCGGCAGGTGTCTGCTTCGCGGACTGGATCGTATCGTCCTGGCCGGACATCGACGCCGTTACCAAGAAGGGATGGGAGTACACGAACGGGATCATCCTCCACGGTATGGCGGCGATTTACGAGAAGACCGGCGATCCTAAATATCTCGATTACATACGCCGTTTTGTCGATTCCCACATCGACCAGGAAGGAACGGTTTCGCTCGGGACCGATCACAACATCGACCGCATCCAGCCGGGTAATCTGCTTTTGTTCCTTTACGAAAAAACAAAGGACGAGAAGTACCGCAAGGCGGCCGCGTTCACCCGTGCAGCATTCGAGAAGTTTCCGAAGACCGAAGAAGGTGGCTTCTGGCATAAGACCCGCTATCCGACGGAAATGTGGGCGGACGGAATCTACATGGCCGAGCCGTTTGCGGTGAAATACGCTGCCACTTTCCCGCCGGACCCGGCAGCGTTCGATATCGCGGTCTTTCAGTCCAGTCTGATCGCGAAGCTCACTTTGGATCCTTCTACCGGGCTGATGCGACACGCGTGGGACTCGGACCGCAATGCGCTTTGGGCCGATAGGGCGACCGGCTTGTCCCCGGAAGCCTGGTCGCGCGGCATGGGCTGGTTCGCCATGGCCCTGGTCGACATCCTCCAGTACCTTCCCGCCGATCACGCCGGCACTCCGCAGCTCCGCGCGCTTCTTCAGACGCTGGCCAAAGGAATCAAAAACACCCAGGATCCTGCGACGGGGCTTTGGTTCCAAGTACTGGACAAGGGCGATCGACCGGACAACTGGCACGAAACATCCGGCAGCGGCATGTTCGTCTACGCGCTCAAGGTGGGAGTGGACCGCGGGTATCTCGATTCCAGCTACCTGGCCGTCGCCGAAAAGGGTTGGGCGGGGCTGAAGACAAAGATCCGGGCTGGCAGCGACGGTTCCCCGGTCATATTGGACTCCGTGGAGGGAATGGGCGTGCAGGTGGACTACGCGGGGTACGTCGGGAAGAAGCGGGTCGAAAACCTGCCACATGGCTTGTGCGCAGTCATGCTCGCCTCGTCGGTCATGGAGGACTTCAAGCACTAGGTTTCGCTTTCGCGGCACTAATCGCTTGCCTCCCTATTGCCTTCTGCCGTACCTTCTTGCGGGAAACCAGCACAATGAATCGACACCGCATTGTTTGTCTCCTCGTCCTCTCATTCCTCAACAACCCGTTCGCCTTCCCTCAAGCCGAAGAACCGGAAGAACAGAAGGTCGTGTCCTTCTCGACCGAGGCGACTCTCACCAGCAAATTCATGTGGCGCGGGCAGCGGCTGACCGACGGGTGGTGTTTTCAGCCGTCCGCCACGGTTGGGGCAAAGGGCCTGTCGCTGAATGTCTGGGGCAACGTGGATCTCCAGTCGGTCAACGAGGGGGACAGTCTGCTTTTGAAAGAGAATCCCCTGGCGATCGGTTCGCCCAGCGGGCTGCGCGGCCGGATGTCCGAGGTCGACATAACAGCCAGCTACGCCGGGGAAGTTTCGAAGGTCGGATTCGATGTTGGAATGATCGCGTACCTGTTGCCGTACACATCGGAATCGGATCCTTCCACGACGGAGCTGTTCGGCAGCGTTTCCCTGGCTTCCGTGCCGCTTGCCCCGAAGCTGACCTTGTACGCAGACGTGGATGAAAGCAGGAAGTACGACGGTACGGGTCTTTATCTCGAGCTGACGGCCGAGCATTCGTTCGAGCTAACCGGGAGCCGGCTTGAGTCCATCGACTTGGATGCCCGAATCGGCGCAACCAACGGTGGTTATGCAAGTTACTGGTATGAGGAGAACCTGGGAGCAGGCTTCCACGATATCGGGGTCGGTGCAAGCGCGCCCATACGGCTGGGCCGAGGCTGGACCTCCACGCTTTTTGTCGGATACAGCCGATTGTTGGGAAAATACCGCGACAACCAGTACGTGAACCTTCCCGACTGGTACCTTGGAACCGCCGGCCAGCCGTCTGCTTATGCAGATACCGTCTGGGGCGGCATTACGCTTTCATTTGACCGGTAGGTTACCGGCTTGCTTTGATCTCGTCCCAGATCTTCGTGTACTTCGCGTTGTCCGCGCCCAGGTCGTCAATCACCTCGGTCCGCTTCCTCACCTCTGCCGGAGGAAAGAGCGTCGGGTTGTTCCGGGTTTCCTGGCTGAGCAGCGGATAGCTGTGGGAGTTCGGACAGAGGTAACTGATGAACTCTGTGTTTTCCGCGGCAACGTCAGGCTGATGCAGGAAGTTGATGAACTTCCGGGCCAGATCCGGGTTCGGCGCGTCCTTGAGAATCACCAGGTCATCACAGGCGATTGAAGTCCCTTCACTCGGCACAGCAAAAACGACTCCCTCGTTTTCCTCCTGGACCTGAAGGATGTCTCCGCTGTACCCATGCACGGCCAGAAATTCCGCGGAAGCCAGCCCCGTCTTGTATTGCTCGTTCTCGAACTTGGCCAGGTTGCGTTTCCATCGAATCAACACGTCACGCGCGGCCTGTAGCTCTTTTTCGTCCGTCGTGTTCAGGCTGTAGCCAAGGAACTTCAGGGCGGCGCCGATCGTTTCGCGCATGTCGTTGAGCATCGTCATTCGCCCCTTAAGGTCGGCTCGCTCGAACACCGCCCAGGTCGGTTCAAAATCAGGCACGCGGTCTTTCAGGTAGGCGATCCCCGTGATCGTCATCATGTACGGAGCACTGTAGGCCATGTGCTTGTCCATGGCGATCTTCAGGTATTCCGGATCCACACCGGCCAGGTTGGGAATTCGATCCTTGCCGAGCGGCTGGAGCATGCCCTGCTTCCACATGACTTTGGCCATGTAGCTGCTTGGGACGGCGAGATCGTATCCGGTCGCGCCCGCCTTCAGTTTCGCGTACATTGCTTCGTTTGAATCGAAGGTGTCGGTGACGACCTTACACTGGTTCTCCTTTTCGAACTTCTGTACCAGCTCAGGCTTGACGTAATCCGCCCAGGTGTACAGGTGCACAGTCGCCTGTTCCTTTGCGCACGCCCCGAGAACCACGATCAACGTTAGCGCCGCCGCCATTGCCGGTGTTTTCATGGTTTTTCTTTTCCCCCGATGAGACGCTGGCTTACAAGCAGCACGGAAAACGTGACCACCAGGAGAATTGTCGAAAGCGCGTTGATAAGTGGCGGCGACCCGTGTTTGATCATGCTGTAGATGCGAATTGGTAGTGTAGTTGATCCGGGACCGGCAACAAAGAAGGAGATGACGAAGTCATCCATGGACAGGGTAAAGGCCAGGAGGGCTCCCGCGACGATCCCCGGTGCCAACAACGGGAGCAGGACACGCCGCGTGGTTGTCCACCAGCCGGCGCCCAGGTCTTGCGCCGCCTCGATGACTGCAAAGTCGAAATCCTGCAGACGTCCAAGGACGACCATGGTGACGTAGCTGATGCAGAAGGTCACGTGAGCGATGAAGATCGTGAACAGTCCGAGGTCCATGCCAATCGCGACAAACAGCAGCAACAGGCTTATTCCCGTAAGCACTTCAGGGACGACCAACGGCGTGAAGATCAGCGCATAATGTGCGTTCTGGAGCCGCGAGCGGTATCGATGGAGGGCCATCGCCGCGGTCGTCCCGAGGACAGTCGCGAGGCCCGTGGCCGACAAGGCAATAAGCAAGGAATTCTCCAGTGCCTGCCAGATCTCTCCTTCCCGAAGTAACCGCGAATACCACCGCAAAGAGAACCCCTCCCACGTTCCTCCAAATCGAGACGCATTGAAGGAGTTAACAACCAGGACAAGGATGGGCAAGTAGAAAAAGGCGAGGACCACGACGGTCACGATGAGCGGAAAATGACTTCGCTTCATTGCTGTTCCCCGCCGTTAAGAGCGCCTTGAACGCGACGACGCTGGAGCGAGAGAACAACCAGCAGAGGAACCAGCACTGCGAGCATCAATCCCGCTGACAGTGCCGCAGCCTGCGGCAAATTGCGGTCCACAAAGGTCCGCTGAGCGATCTTGTTCCCGATCATCTCGCCCCCGGTCCCGCCGACGAGGTCGGGGACCACATAGGATCCAAGGGCAGGAATGAAGACCACCAGGAGAGCAGTCACCAATCCACGTCGGATCCCTGGCAGGAAGACCCGGAGGAATGCCCGCGTGGCGCTGGCACCCAAGTCCCTGGCCGCCTCGGTGAGTCTGAAGTCGAACTTCTCGGCTGCGGCGTAGACGGGCAGAATCGCGAACGGAAGGGACGTGTAGACCATTACCAGGAGAATCGCGCCGGAAGAATAGAGAAGCGGCGTATCGGCACGCAATAGACCGGAGGCGACAAACAACCCGTGAATCCACCCGTCCGGATGCAGGAGCACCTTCCAGGCGAAGATGCGGATCAGGAAACTGGTCCAGAACGGAACGATCACCATCAAAAGCAGGACACGGCGGAGTCGAGGAGCAGAACGGGCAATAGAGTATCCGGCTGGAACGGCGAGCAGGATGCAGATCGCGGTAGTTGCCAGACTGATCCACACCGTTCTCCAGAGGACAACCACGTAGGCGGGATTGCCCAGGCTTCGCAGCGTCGCGACCGTCCAGCCTGTTCCGATACCGCCGAACGGGGTAGACGGTTTGAAAGCGATGGCAAGAACGAAGGCGCTTGGAACCAGGAAGAAGGCGAAAAGCCATGTGACCGACGGGAAACTGACCAGCCATTCGCGATAGCTTCGTCGGCTCATCGCCAAGCCTCGTCACCTGCGTTGAAACGCTCCATCATGAAGCCGTCGTCGCGGTGCCAGCGCAGCCAGACATCATCCTCCCAGGTGATGGGCGTTTGATCAAGAATGAAGCGGCTGTGCTGCTGGAATACGGCTATCCGACAGCCGTCTACACGAACCCAGTACCTGGTATGAGTCCCAAGATAGATAACCTCGTCGACCACGCCATGGACCAGGTTGTGCGCCGGGTCGGAATCGGGCCGTTCCCGGCTGATTCTGAACTTCTCGGGCCGGATACTCAGGTAGACCAGGTCGCCGAGATGCATCCGCTTATCGTTGAAACAGCGGACAGGCGGGAACCCGTCAATCTGCACGATGCTGTAATCAGGCTCGGGGAATTCGGCAACCGTTCCTTTCAGGAAGTTCGTATCGCCGATGAACGCGGCAACGAAGCTGGACCGCGGCGCTTCGTAGATCTCGGAGGGAGTTCCGATTTGCTCAATGCGACCGCTGTTCATGACGGCGATCCGATCACTGAGGCTCATTGCTTCACCCTGATCGTGAGTCACGTAGAGGAAGGTAATCCCCACTTCGTCATGGATGGCGTCAAGATCGATAAGCATCCGTTGGCGAAGCTTCAAGTCCAGAGCGGCCAGCGGCTCGTCGAGTAGCAGCACTTGCGGCTTGTTGATGAGAGCCCGAGCGATAGCCACACGCTGTTTTTGCCCGCCGCTTAACTGATCCGGCTTCTTGTCCGCGTGCTCCACCATCTGCGTGAGGACCAGCATCTTCTCGAGTTCACTGGCAATCCGCGTCCGCGGCCACTTGGCTGTCCGGGGACCGAAAGCGATATTTTCACGAACCGTCAGGTGGGGGAAAAGGGCGTAGCTCTGGAAAATCGTGTTGACGGGCCGGCGATTGGGGGGCAAAGCGGTCAGATCCCGCCCGTCCAGGATGACACGACCGTGATCGGGCCGCTCGAACCCGGCTGCCAGGCGAAGAAGTGTCGTCTTCCCGCAGCCACTCGGACCGAGCAGGGAGAAGAACTCACCCCGCTTCACGTCAAGGGACAACTGGTCCACCGCATGAACGGGCCCGAACTGCTTGGAAACCGCCTGGAACTGGAGGAATTCAGCCTCGCTCATCGCTCGGGGGGTAAGATTCACCCTGAGGAAATCACCGGGTTGGCGATTTCCTCAGGCGAATTAGTGACCCGCATCCTCTGGATGTTAACCGGGTGCTATGGCTGCGGTCTGGGGGCAGCAGGTGCGGCCGGTTGCGTGGCTGGCGGTGTCGCTGGCTGCGCGGCGCCGGTTCCCGGGTGCTTCTGGTTGTAAAGCTTCGCCACATCCATGGTCACGTCGAGCGTCGGGTTCACGTACGCGAATCCCTGCTGGTCCAGACGGAAAATCATGTCGAAGTTGTTCGCCTGGGCGTATTCGTTCAGGACGTTCTGGAGCTTTTCCGCCATCCGCCCCATGATGATCTCCTGATGCTGTCCGACTTCCGCCTGCACGTCTTCCTGGAGCCTTCTCAACTTGACCTGCCGGTCCTGGATTTCCCGCTCTTTCTGAGCGCGCACCTGGGGCGTAGTCGTCCCGGGCAACTGCTGATAGTCGGCTTCGAGCTTTCGCAATTCCTCGGCCTGAGTATTGAGCTGCGTTTGCTTTTGCTGGCCCAGTTGCTGGAGTCTGGCGATTTCCGCTTTCCCCTCGTCCGTGTTTTGCAGCACTACTTCAGGGTGCACGACGGCGAGTTTGCCGGAAGCTGGCTTGGACTGAGTCTGGCCGACGATCCAAGCGCCGGCAAGAATAAGAAGACACAGGGCTACGACGATTGTGGACCTTTTAGTCATTCCATTTCTCCCGAAATTGTAAGCTGCTAGTGTAACCCGAATTAGGCCTCTCTTGTCGACCTGAGTTTCAACGGAGGTTCGTGGAATTTTTTGAGCTTTGTGTCAAGGGGGACTCCTTCGGATTTGCCAACCGGGCCGTAAAGCGGCGGATTCTGAAAGGCGAATCCGCCCTACAACCGATCGCCTTCGCACGCCGGGAGGTCGTAGGGCGGATTCGCCTTCAGAATCCGCCGCTTTACGGCCCGGTTGGCTTGGTTCGTCCCGCTTATCGCCGGAAACGGAAGAGGTTCCGGTATTCCTGGTTTTCGCGGTACCAGCGACTGCCGGGGTCATTGATCTCGGCGGTCCACCCGGGGTCGGTCAGTTCCTTCATTCGATCGCCGTACCTCTGGACCCATTCCACCACTTGCGGGTCGCGAACGATGTCCTCGGAATGCTGGTGACCAGCGGAGGCTACATGCTGATCCACGACTCGTCGCAACACGCCGGGGTTGTCGATGATCATGCAGGGGCGCCGAAGATTTCCGATGTCGTTGAAAGGGAACTCGCGGCGGATGGCTCGAAAGAACGGAGAGTTGGCCGCA
The DNA here is from genome assembly GCA_964421755.1 of uncultured Acidobacteriota bacterium. Classification (GTDB taxonomy): domain Bacteria; phylum Acidobacteriota; class UBA6911; order RPQK01; family RPQK01; genus CAVUUN01. The sequence goes on along the minus strand of CAYQYP010000175.1, from coordinate 8,223 downwards.
TCCAGGAGTGATTTTTCCCGGATATTGTCGACTCCGAAATGTGCGAAGACACACGGCTCGACCCGACCCGAATTGAGTATATGAAGGTAACGTCTGCCGGCGGCCAGACAGCCGCCCGCAGCCACGCCATCATTCCAGAAGTCGGCCAGGAAGATCGGGTGACGGTTGCGCAGTTCGGAAATCCGACGTCCGCATTCCAGTCGCTGTTCAGGGGAAGGGACGAGCTCGAGTACCGGATCGCGCCCCACCGGCATGAACATGAAATACCAGGCAAAACAGGCTCCTTTGCGGTGGTAGAAGTCGACGAACGCGTCGCTCGTGACGAGGTCGAGATTCTGGCTGGTATAAGTCACGCTGATCCCGAAAAGCACGCCCCGGGCGCGGAGCAATTCCATAGCGTTGGCGACTTTTTCATAGACGCCCCGGCTGCGCCTGCGGTCGGTCTGGTCCTCGTACCCCTCGACGCTGATCGCCGGGGCTACGTTCCCCAGGCTGGCGAGCTGGTCGGCGAGGCTCTCGTCAAGCAGAGTGCCATTGGTGAAGGTGAGGAAGAACATGTCGTTGTGTTTACGAAACAGCCCGAGCAGCACGTCCTTGAGCAGATACGGTTCACCACCCGAGATCACCGAAAAGTAGGCGCCCAGGCCCTTGCATTCGATGAAGATGCGGTCCATGTCCTGCTCACTCAGCTCGCCGTCCTTGGAATAAAGCGCCGAATAGCACCCGTGGCATGCGAGGTTGCACCGCATCGTGGGACTGAGGACCGCAAAGAACGGCACCCATCTGTCCGGCGTAGACATCGAGGTCCGGATGCCCGCCCCTTTGACCGCCCAGTTCAGCACCAGGTTCTCGATCAGTTTCCTCTTGTGGAGTGGATTTGCATGCTTACCTACGTGCAAAAGCATGCTGGCGACGCCGGAGCGCGACTCGATACCGCGGGACACGCGCTCGAGGAAAATACGGAAAGCCGGGCCCGGGCGACCGATCCGCGAGACATCCAGAAGGCGCTTCAGGTCTTTCGGGTCGCCCGTCAGACACTTCACGATTCGGGGCACGAGGAACGCCCGGATGATTCGCTCCTTCAGCTTCATGCTCTTCATCCTCTAAGACGTCACGCCAGGAGTGACATGATCGCCGCGAAGGTTACGCCGAGAGCCTTGGGCAATCAGGAAAGGAGAAACGAGAACATACGCGAAAACAAGCACCAGAACGGCGACCGCCAGCGGCCTCGTCAGGAAGAACGGCATGATGGTGAGGCTGGCGTACACGACGCCGAACACCGATTTCAAGCGAGTCAACTTCGGGTAACGAACAGGGGCCACCATCATGCAGGAAAACCCCGCTATGACGATGAGAATCGCGGTCCTTGTCAGTCCCTCCGGCGGCATCTGCAAGAAAACCATGCAGACGACGAAAAGGGTGTAGAAGACGGTCAACAAACCTGGAAATCCGACTTGCTCGAAGGACTCACACCGAAGCCGATTACCGTTTTTGGAGTAGCGGATCGCGCCGGTCATCAGCGGGATCGCGCAGACAATCATCGAAAAGGCGTCGGACGGTTTTAGAATCGCGCAGGTCACGAGCCAGGGGGCGACGATGTAGCAGAAGTAATCGGCGAAATAATCAAACAGCGCGCCGAATTCGCTCTCCGTTTTCAGCCATCTGGCGAGTACCCCATCGCACCCGTCGGTCACGATCCCGAGCGTGATCAAAGTGGCGGCCCAATCAACCCGGCCCGCCTGTGTGGCCATGACTGCCCCGCCGGCGAGCACGATTCTCGCCCCCGTGCAGGCCTGCACCACGCCAAAAGCCAGAGCCGACTCAGCTGCTTGCCATCTCATATTCCGTGCATTATGCAATAGTCTCGCCAGAGAGGTATTGGCGCTCACACTAAGCGGATAGTAGAATTCGGGGCAGACGTTAAGGAGCAAACAATGATTCGATTGCGGCGACTGGCTTTGCTTGCGCTCTTTGTTGTGTCAGTGCTATCCGCTCCGCTGGCCTTCGGGAAAGAAGACAACTGGGCCAAGTACAATCGCAAGCTCGCCAAGCTGGAGGAAAAGCGCGTGACGGAGATCAACAAGCTCCAGCTCGATCACCAAAAGTTCCTGACTAAACAGAACAAGAGCGACAACTTCGACATCATGAAGCTCCGAAAACACGAGCAGGATCTTCAAAAGAAGGTCAAGAAGATCAACGACGACTACCTGAAGAACGTCCAGAAGCTCGAACGCAAGCGCAAGTAACACGGAAGACACGGACGATCAGTTCCGTGGCTTCCGTGTCTTCTTTCCGTGATTTCCGTGGTTATACCTGCGAATATGCGGTTGGGCGCAAGATCATGTCCGTGATGTTCGAGACTGTATCGGCGTAGTGAGGATCCGCACTGAGCTTCTTCCAATCAGGATCTTCCCGAAAAGCAGCCCACGCCTTTTCCCTGGCGGCGTTGTCGGCGAAAACCAGCATGTAGGTCAGGTTCGGGATCCGCGGCCCGATGATCGTTTCGCCGAAGAAAACCGGTTGCAACCCAGTCCTCTTGAAGATGGCGATCTCACCGCCGGAGTTGAACATCTCGACTTTTCGTTTGGCCGACAGGCCGTGGTGGCTCTCGTAGATTCGCATCTCGAAGATGCGGGACTTTTTTTCGGTCGCCAGCTGCGAAGCCTCCAGTTTGGGATACTGCTCGAAAGCGAGCATGAGCGAGCTTTCGATCCGCATGAAGGGCGGCGAGTCGATCGGCGATTTGTAAAAAGCCTCCGCTGCCTTTTGGAATTCGGCATCGGCTATCATCTTCGGCCACGTTGTCAGTAGGGCATCCACCGAGGGATACGGGATCAGGGTGTAAAGGGTCAAGCTATCGGCCCCGTGAACCGGCTCGAACACCGCAACCGGTCCCACGCCGGCCCGGCCGAGGGCAGGCAAAGCCGCGTCCCTCAGGAAATCGTGGACCACCTTCTTTTTTCCACCCGGCAACAGGTGGTAAACCTTCAGCTCGAGAAGCTGCTGCTGCGTCTTGCCCTGGGCCGATACCTGGCCGAAATCCGCCATCGTGGCAACACCTGCCAAACTTGAAGCTGCGAGGAAGTCCCGCCTTTTCATAGAGCGCTCCTTTTAAAGTAAGAAAAACCCCAAGCAGCAGAATAACTCGGGGAAATTCGGCGAACAACAGGTAAGTGTGAAAGGAAAGGACCTCAAGGACAGCAAGGACAGCAAGGACCACAAGGATATGATTGCTCGTGTCGTTGATGTCCTTACCGTCCTTCCTCGCTCACTTGAGCATTGTCTCCCCGAAGCAGACGTGCCATATTTCAGCGATGATCAACCTGAAATCGCTGCCCAGCCTCGTCGTGATCATGTGTTTGACGGCCGCCCTCGCCGCAGACAAATACGATGCCAAGTGGGAATCCCTGGACAAACGACCGACTCCCGAGTGGTTCCTGGATGCGAAATTCGGCATCTTCATTCACTGGGGTGTTTATTCGGTCCCAGCCTGGGGGGCGCCAGAGAAATATGCCGAGTGGTACTGGAAGAACATGGCGGACAAAAAACCGGACAATGTCTGGTGGCAGTTCCACAAGAAGAACTACGGAGAAAACTTCGACTACAAGGAGTTTGCTCCTCAATTCAGGGCAGAGCTGTTCGATCCCGATCAGTGGGCCGACATCTTCGTCCGATCGGGCGCGCAGTACATAGTGCCCACATCGAAGCATCACGAAGGTTTCGCCATCTGGCCAAGCGCCGAAGCAAGCAAGACCTGGGGACGCCCGTGGAACAGCGTCGAGATGGGACCGAAACGGGATCTGCTCGGAGACTTGGGCGATGCATGCCGAAAGCGCGGCCTGAAATACGGGTTCTACTACTCGCTCTACGAGTGGTTCAACCCTCTCTGGCTGACGGACAGAAAACGTTTCGTGGACGAGCACATGTTTCCGCAGTTTAAGGACGTCGTGACGCGATACAAGCCCGCGATCATCTTCAGCGACGGCGAATGGGACATGGACTCCAAGGACTGGAAAAGCGAAGAACTGCTTGCCTGGCTCTTCAACGAATCACCGGTGAAGGATGAGGTCGTGGTCAACGACCGCTGGGGTAAGGATTGCCGGCACAAGCACGGCGGTTACTACACGACTGAGTACGCGGCGGGGATGAAGGACGCGTCACATCCGTGGGAGGAAAGCCGCGGGATGGCTTTCTCCTATGGATACAACCGGGCCGAGACAATCGACCAGTATAAGACCGGCCGCGAGTTCATCATGATCATGGTGGATCTGGTCAGCCGCGGTGGCAACTTTCTCCTCGACATCGGCCCGACGGCTGATGGACGAATCCCCGTCATCATGCAACAACGGCTGCTCGAGATCGGTGACTGGCTGAAAGTGAACGGGGAGGCGATCTACGGATCCCGCTACGCCGGCCGGCCGGCTCAGTGGTCCGAGGGCAAGCAACCGGGACAAGAGTTCGGCGAGTATATGATCAAGTACGATCTGATGAACCAGATCGGCTTTCAGAGCAAGAACGGGATGGCGGTCAAACAGGCCTTCTTTACAAAAAAGGGAGACGCCATCTATGCGATTCTGCCCGGGTGGCCGGACAAGCAGATCGTGCTGAAGAACATCAGGGTCCCGAAAACTGTCCAGGTGAGTATGCTTGGTTTAGGCCAGCCGCTGGCGGCGAAGGTTCAGGGGAAGGATCTGGTGGTTGAAATGCCGGCCGTAAATCCCGACGCGCTGCCCTGCCGGCACGCATACACGCTGAAAATCCCGGGCGGGGAACTGCTGTAGCACGGAAGACACAGAAGAAGACAGGGACACGGAAATCACGGAATATGAAGTTCCGTGCCTTCCGTGTCTTTCTTCCGTGCTTTCCGTGGTTATCTGGACATCATGTCCTGCATCGAGAACTGGTCCTGCTTTTTGTATCCGGCCGGTACCGCGTAGACTCCCGCAGGCGCAGGCTTGGTGGAGATTTCCAGAACTTCCTGGGACATCTTGACTGCGGTGCCCATCATTTCCATGCTTGTCTCGCTCTTGATCTGAACGCCCTTGATCTTCGCCAATTCCTTGACGCCTTCGTCGCTCAGCCGCATGCTCGCCTGCATTACCAGGGGCATAAGCTTCTCCGCCATCCCCTGCCAGTCGAAGGAAACGGCCTTGGAAGCCCAGACTTTCGAGTTGAGCTTCATCATCATCATGTCCATCACCATATCGTAGCCGTCGCATTGCCACTGTCCGACCTGCTGAGTCTGGCCGTTCGGTGTGACGGTTATCTTCGTCGCGCCCATCATCTGGGCCATCTGCGGGGGAAGATACTTGGACATATCAAGTGGGAGGGTCATTTCCACGTAGCTCTTGTTCCGGTTGTTCACCATCAGTACGACACTTTTGGTCAAATCGACGATGATCGCCTGATCCCCGGTGATCGTTGCCATCTGGTTATCACCAATCCACTGTTCGATCGTGTCGTCTTTTGGGGGCTGCTGTTGCCCCATCATGCTGAACCCGTCCGTGTGAGTCTTTTGTTTGATGTAGGTGTCGGCCTGCGCAAGAGCCGTCAAGAGAAGAATCGCTAAAATTGCCGTTGCTGTCCTTTTCATCGTGCCTCCGATCCGAAGGTATATACCACCGGAGTCAGTTGCACCGCAAGTTTCGCCGGAAGAAGTCCCGGGGAGTTTCGGGCAGGAGTTTCGGGGACACAAGACTTAAATTCCCACTCCGTGAGCGTGCTCGCGCCGTGAGCAAAGAATTAAGTTTTGTGTCCCCGAAATTCCGGGACTGTTGCCGAGGCATAAGAGTCGAGAGTTTCGGGGAGAGTTTCGGGGACACAAAACTTAATTCTTCTGCCAATTCCACGCACGCGGTAACGGACTGAGAATTAAGTATTATGTCCCCGAAACTCTGCTTCTGCTACGATTCGGTTCGATGAAGCCTGACGCACCGAACCCGACACCCGATGACGTTCGCCTTCCAGAGAATGCGTTTCAAGAACTGGCGCCCGGGGAAGAATATCGACCCGTGGTGCCGTCCGCTGCGAGGATTCCCGAAGTCACGGTCCGGTCCGTGGCACAAGGGGTGACCTGGTCAGTCATTTTTTCGGCGGCCGCGACGTATATTGCGCTCAAACTGGGCCAGGGGATCGAGTCTGCGATCCCGATTTCGATATTGGCTGTCGGTTTTTCGGTTTTCGCAGCCAGGTTCTTAAGAGCCCGCTCGTCGACGTTGATAGAGAACGTGAATGTCCTGGCCATCGGCGCCACGTCCGGAATCGTAGCCGGAGGCTCGGTATTCACGATGCCTGCGATCTACATCCTGGGGCTCGAAGGACGATCCTCGTTCCTTCAGATTTTCCTCGTGCCTCTGCTCGGGGCCTTGCTCGGCGTTTTCTTCCTCGCGCCTTTTCGGCGGTATTTCGTCCGCGACCTCCACGGCCGATTGCCGTTCCCGGAAGGCCGTGCAACCACGGAAATCCTCGTAGCGGGGAAACGAGGCGGGCACAGCGCCGTTGTCTTGTCGTATTCGGCAGTCGTCGCGGCGCTCTTTGATTTCGTAGGACCCTCCATGCGCGGCTGGGCGGAAAACTTCTCGACCGCCTCGATTGGGACCCTGGCCACCCTGACCAACAAGACCAAGGCGGTCTTCACGATGAACACGAGCGCCGCAGTCCTCGGCCTCGGTTACATCATGGGAATCGACTACGCCGCAATAATCATGGCCGGGTCGATGGTTTCATTCTTCGTCCTGGTTCCCCTGTTCGCGTACCTTGGAGGTTTCATATCTCTCGAAATCAGCGCCGGTGCCGGACCAATCGCCGCGATGGCCTCTGACGATATCTTCAGCCTTTACGTCCGGCCCATCGGAATCGGCACAATCTTTGCCGCCGGCCTGATCTCGATCCTCAAGATGTCCCCGGTGATTTTCCAGGCAATTGGCCAGGCGTTGGGAGAAGTGCGGCGACTGGTCAAGGGAGGCGCGACCAGTGAGGCGATCCGGACGGAGCGTTCACTGCCCATGTCGGCGATCCTGATAGGAATTCTCCTGACCGGGCTGGCCATCCTCCTCTACTTTCGCTTCTCCGTTCTTGCCGACACTCCCTCGCCTTCCCGTATTGCACTCGTTTCCACATTGATGACCCTGGTCATCGCCTTCCTTTTTGCCTCGGTCTCGGCGTGGGCAATCGCCATGATCTCGATAACGCCCATTTCGGGGATGACTCTGACCACGTTGATCGTGACTGCTGTGGCGCTGTCCACGCTCGGGCTGTCGGGCGAGAGCGGCATGCTCCAGACCCTTCTAGTTGGAGGCGTCGTCTGCACCGCACTCTCCATGGCCGGATCCCTGGTCACGCAGTACAAGATCTCCTACTGGCTTGGGGCGACGCCAAGGCAGGTCGAGATCTCGAATCTGGTCGGCGCAGTCGTGGCGTCAGCGGCGACAACCGCGGTCATTCTCCTGATGGCGCACGTATACGGGTTCGCGCCTGGGCCCGAACACCTCAATCCCCTTCCTGCGCCCCAGCCTAACGCGATGGCGGCGGTTCTGCGCGGGGTCATGGGTACGAGCGGAGCGCCCTGGTTTCTCTACGGGATTGGGGCGGTTTTCGCCGTGTCGGCAGAGATGTGCGGAGTGTCGGGACTGGCTTTCGGCCTGGGCATGTACCTTCCGATGGAGCTCAATTCACCGCTGGTCCTGGGGGCCGCGATGTCCTGGTTGCTCGAGCGCTCTTCGAAGGACCGAAAAAGGGCAAAGGCCCGGCAGGAAAAGGGCACCCTTATCGCATCGGGTTTCATTGCGGGAGGTGCGCTCGTCGGAGTGCTGGCAGCTTTGCTCCGCTTCACCGAAGATTCGTGGGACCTGCAGGTTGTCCCCGACTTGACCAGGATGCCGGGAATCGGGCCGTTCCTGGACAACTGGTCTAACTGGCTCGGTCTTCTCGCTTACCTGGGACTGGCGGCTGCGCTTTTCTGGGACTCGTGGCGAGAACGCAGTGATACCAATGCGTAGATGAGCGAATAGACTCACGAACTGAATGGGTCCTATCGAAATCGGGACGGCGGGAATCGCGCCGCATGCGAAATCGCAGGGAGCCGCGCACGAGAGAGGGTCGAATGAGTCTTGAGACCTGAAAGGCCGGCACATATTAGCCCAGGGCGAAGCGTGCTTTTCGCGTAGCCCTGGGTCAAAACGGACTCGACCGCGAAGCCCTGTAAGGGCGTAAGATCCTGATAAT
>CAYQYP010000174.1:0-8474 GCA_964421755.1 uncultured Acidobacteriota bacterium | reverse complement strand
GCCTGAAAGGCCGACACATATTAGCCCAGGGCGGAGCGCTTTGTGCGTAGCCCTGGGCCCCGGTTCGAAGCTGATATCCAGCCCTGAAAGGGCGGCACAACTCTCTATCGTGCAACTTGTTACGCCCTTTCAGGGCTGGCCGCCCTCTCTGGATTTCCGTAACCCAGGGCTACGCACAAAGCGCTCCGCCTGGGCTAATGTGTGCTGGCCCTTCAGGCCTTAAGACCCTCGCCTACTGCAGTTTCACCACCGTTTCGACGGTCCCGCCTTTCAGAGAATCATAGACCAGCGTGAGATCGCCCGTACCCTTGACCAACAGCCGAACATCCGTTTGTCCGAAGCCCGGAATGCCGCCCTCAACCCAGCAGGAGTCGGCACGGGTGTCCAGTTTCCTGGTGAGGCCGCGATACTCGTCCACGAGTTGGCCGGCGGCCAGCATCCTGGCGCCATTACCCCTGACAGCGAGCCGATCCATCCGATGAAGCTTCTTTTGCGTCGCCTGAGCGGAGATGGACGGGGTGACCCGGGTGTTTTTGACCGACACGTCAACCTGGTATTGTCCATCGTCCAGCTTGGTGATTTTAGGCGTGTCGAACTCAAGTCGCGGCAGCTGGTCCGCGTGGAACAGGCAGAAAGCAGCATTCCGATGGCAGGTTTCCGCCAGTTTGAAAGCTGGGGGGACGCGCCTGCCGAATTTCTTCACCCCGCCGATCTCAATGTCGCCGTACACCGGGTGCTGGTAGGGCTTCCAGTCGGTGTATTGGTCGCCAAGCAGTACGCGGTCGTAGTAGTCCATCTCGTCGAGGCGGCGCTGCAGGGAACGGAGGTAGGCTGTTTCTTCGTCTTCCCGAGACTGTCCGCGCCGGTCGGTGCCGCGCTCGGATGGATCAGTGTCGAGCTCGTTGCTGAAGCAGAAGATGCCGAGTGTCGAGTAGATGAAATCGATGCTTCCCCCGTAAACGGTGTACAGGTCCTTGTAAACTGTCAGATACCGGTAATCGGGCAGGATCTTCTCGCCTCTCTTGCCGATGTAGTCGTAGACTCGGACGTCGGCCAGGGGGAGCTCCCCGAGGTTCTTTGCGCCGGGTGCCCGGAGGATCATGCCTCCGTTATTGTGGAAGTTTTGGGCGCCCGCGATGTTGGGGTGCTTCAGCAGGAAGTCCCGAATGGCCTGGGTCTCGGGGAAACAAAACGGGTAATCTCCGGCACCCCTCTGAACGTAGTTCGGCTGCCAGTTGTACCCGTAATTGCGGTTCATATCGTAGCCGCCGGGACCGTCCTCGTTAATGCGCCCATCCCCGTCGTTGTCGATTCCTTCCTGGCCTAAGAGCGAGTATTCACCCTTCTCTCCGGGCCGGATGGGAACCAGGATCCTCGGATCGTCGGGGTGTTGCCTGTAGCTGCCCTTCGGATCCTTCTTCCGCATCTGGGTGATGGAGCCATCTCCGTTCAGGTCTTCGGGACCGTCTTCATCTTTAACCCCATCCCTGTCGTCGTCCATTGGAACCTGGCCGCTCCGGGGCGAGTTCGGATCGGCGGCTTTGGTTATGTAATAGTCCCGGCTGTCCGGGTTCATCGTCGGGACGACATAAAACACTTTCTCGTCAAGCAGTCGAGTGGCCTGCTCGCTGGTGCCGTAGCTCGTAAGCAGGTACCAGGCGGTATACAGGGCGACCTCGGCCCCCTGGATCTCATTGCCATGGATGTTTGCGTCGATGTAGAAACCGGGTTTCCGCTCGGGTGGCCCGTTCTTGGCACTTGTGAGGATGATCGCCCACAGATCGCGCCCCTGGTGGGATTTCCCGATTGACTCCAGCCGGGCAAGCTGGGGATAGCTGGCAGCGAGCGTCTGAAGCGCCTGCGTGAGCTCCGCGTGGTTGTAGAAGTGATCGAAGGAAAACGAAGGCCCGTTTGCCAGGCCGATCGACCCCGAAGCGATCAACAGCAGGACACAACCAAGGATGAGCTTCTTAACCTGTCTGGTTGTTCTCGAGATCATTTCCCCACTCCTTCCTTAATGCAGAGTGACCTGTGTTTTGACCGCACCCAACTTCGGAGATTCCGCGAAAATCTGGATGTTTGATCCAGATTTAGCGCGAATGGTCCACTCCAGCTTCTTGGTTTCGCCACCGCCGATGGACGGTACTGACTCAATCGGTCGCCCGGCAAATAGAGCCTGGTCCTTGTCTGTCTGGATGCGCACGGTTACCGGCCATGCACCCCCCGCCCTGCGCCCCTGCGCGGACGAGGTGGGTAGCCAGCCGGGATTGCTGAGGAAACACGTCACGGCGTAGAGCCCCTCCGACAGGCTCTTGACTCGAGTCTCCTCGATTGCCAGTCCTGCCGTCTTTTGCATCAATTTCAAATAGAAATCGACCGGGAGGGCAATGTGCTTCTCGATCAGCTCCGGAGGTGGTAACACTCTCGCAAACGGTGCGAAGCCGCCGATTTCGACCGGACCGAGGGTGGGGTGAGCGTAAGACGCCCAAGGGACGTAGCCTTTCCCTCCAAGTACTGCTTCGGACCATCGAATAAGATCAAGGTCGGGAGTCTCGGTTCCGCCAGCCGAAGAATTACCTGCGCGTGTCCTCGGCGTCGCTTCCTTGTCCGGGGGCGCCTCACCACCCGCAGCGGCTTTCTTCGTTTCCGCCTTCTTGGCTTCCGGAACCGCCCAAATATCGGTCGAGAAGACCGGGACACCATACTGGTAATAGCAGTAGGCCACGAAGGAGCCTTTGCCGACCGGCCGTGCCTTCTTCTCGGGATACTGGACTCCGGCCGTTTTCAGGGCCTCTTTGTATTCTTTTTGGATCGCCTCGAAAACAGGCAAATCCTGTCGGTCAAGGCTAACCGCCGGCCCGGATCCGAGCAACTGCGCTACACGATCCTCGCTCACCTCTCCGCCGAAAACGCCCGAGCCTCGAAACATTTCCACAACTTCCCCGAGCTCGAACTCCTGCTCGGGATCGACTCCCAGCATAGTGGCAAAACGCTGCGGTACCTTGACTCTCTCTCCGGTGGCTTTCGCCCGGGCCGTCTGCTGGAAGTTCAGGATAGTGTTTTCGGTGGAGAAGTTCAGAACCAGGGCAATATTCCGGTGAGCTACCATGAAATCGACCAGCGCCCTGGTCTCGGGTTGCGAGACAGGCCACATGCCCGCTCCAGCGGTGTTGTTTTCGAAGTCATGCGGAAAGTTCCGATTGAGCTCGACTCCGCCTGATGGGTCCTCGTTGTAGCTTTCATCACCGTCGTTGTCGATGCCTTCGAGATAAAGTTTGTAGAGTCCCGATTCCCCTTTCTGGGGATCGGCCTTGCGCATCAGTCGCGGTTCTTCGGGGTCGACGATCCATTCGCCCTCCGGATCCTTCACCCGCATCATGGTGATCATCCCGTCCTGGTTCAGATCGTCCGGGCCGTCTTCGTCGATAGCGGTGTCGAGGTCTTCGTCCAACCCGGTCGCGTTCGTGGATCGTTCCATGCGCAGTGCTCCGAAATAGCCGGACTGCGCCGCGTCGGGATTAAGAAGCGGGGCGATATAGACCACCTTGTTCTCGAGTAGTTTCTTGATCGTGGGGTCACTGACTGCCCCGGTCAGCAGCCTCTCGGCAAGCAGGAGGGCTGCCTCGCTTCCGATCAGGTGATTTCCCTCGATGTTCGCTGTGACGAGGATCGCCGGACGAGCTTCCGCTTTGGCGAGGCCCGCACCTCGGTCAGCGATTTCGAGTACATGGAGCGGCGCTCCTCCCGGGCTTTTCCCGATCAGGGAGACAGTCGCAAACCCGGGGTAATGAGTCGCGAAGTTCTGAAGGGCGGCGCTTACCTCGTCCGGCGAATGATACCGGTCATGGACGATCCGGCTCTGAGCGACGGGTTGCGCCGCCGACGCCACGCTCAGCAAACCGAGGAGAACCAGACATAGGGATTTGCGAGAGATCATTGCAGTAACCCTTTCCGGCAAAATGCGCTTTCCAAAGAGGACTCTCCAAGGCACTCCAGGCGCTTTCTGCGAAGTGCGCGGGTCCTCCGAACACTCTTTCGAGACGCGGGGGGAAAATATCACGCCTTCGGGTTCCCCGCAAAGCTCGCTGGTTTGCTGTAGAATCCCGAAATCGAGAAGGGGGTAATGGATGACCGGAAAAGAGCGAGTGATCGCAGCCCTAAATCACAGGCAACCCGACCGGGTGCCGGTCGATTTCGGCGCAACCAACGTGACAGGTATGAACTGCACCTGCATCGCCGCCCTGCGAGACTACTACGGGCTCGAGAAGCGGCCAGTCAGGGTCCACGATCCTTTGCAGCTTATCGGCATCATCGATGAGGACCTGAAACAAGCGCTCGGCCTTGATGTCGACGGGATACCTGGGCGAAAGAACATCTTCGGCTTCGTCAACGAGAACTGGAAAGCGTGGCGTACGCCAAGCGGCCTCGAAGTCCTCGTTTCGGAGCATTTCAACACGACTGTCGACGAGGAGGGGAACACTTACATCTACCCGCAGGGCGATACCTCAGTTTCCCCGGCGGGCAGGCTTCCGAAAGACGGCTTTTACTTCGACGCGATCATCCGGCAGGACCCGATCGATGACGACAACCTGGACCCGGAGGACAACCTGGAGGAGTTTGGGCTCATTTCCGAAGAGGACCTCAATTACCTGGAGACAGAAGCGCGAAAGCTGTGCAGCACGGGAAGGGCGGTTGTAACGTCAATTGGGGGGACCGCGCTGGGGGACATCGCCCTGGTCCCCGGACTGTCGCTGAGACATCCCAAGGGTATTCGGGATATCGAGGAGTGGTACATCTCCACCCTCACCCGGCGGGATTACATCAAGCAAGTGTTCGAGCAACAGACTGAAATCGCCCTCGAAAACCTGCGAAGGATCTTCTCACGAGTAGGAAACGCCTTCGACGCGGTGTTTATCTGCGGCACCGATTTTGGTACCCAGTCTTCGACTTTTTGCTCGCCGGACGGGTTCAGGGATCTCTACTTGCCTTACTACCGCCGCATCAACGGCTGGATCCATGACAATACGACGTGGAAGACCTTCAAGCACTCGTGCGGCGCGGTCGAGACTCTTATTGAGGGATTCATCGAGGCCGGCTTCGACATCCTGAATCCGGTGCAGTGCTCGGCAGCAGGAATGGACCCGGAATACTTAAAGCACCGGTACGGCGACAGGATCGTCTTTTGGGGCGGGGGAGTGGACACGCAAAAGACGCTGCCTTTCGGTACTTCCGCCCAGGTCCGGCAGGAGGTCCTTGCGCGTTGCCGGGCCTTTGCCCCAGGCGGTGGCTTTATCTTCAACTCGATTCACAACATACAGCCGAACACGCCGGTCGAAAACATCGTTGCGATGTTCGACGCGGTGCGGGAGTTTAACGGATAAACACGGATTTACAGCTCTCCCCCGAACAATTCCCTCATTCTTGCGTGGCCGGCGCGGCTGACGGGCAGTTTCTTTCCGTCCTGCAGCACGACGATACGGCTGTCTTTCGCATAAAGCTCGATCCTTGCCATTCGGGCTACATTCAATATGAATCCGCGGTGGATGCGGACGAACCGATCGGGGTCCAACGACTTCTCCAGATCCGAGAGTGTCTGCAGCTTCAAGAAGCGTCGCCCGGCGGAATTGATGCAGGCGTAGTCATCCTGCGCCTCGATGTAGTCGACGTTGTCAACCGGGATGATGTGCACTTTAGTGCCGTCCCGAACCAGGATACGGTCCAGGAACTTCTTTCCTCCCCGAGTTTCGGCCAGGAGTGCGGCCGCCGGGGCAGGAGGCGGCTCTCCGCTCCGGATCCTTGCTGCTGCGTGACTTACGGCCTCGGCCAGGCGCTCCGGACTGACCGGCTTGAGGAGATAATCGACGGCATGGAACTCGAACGCTCTGATCGCGTACTGATCGTAGGCAGTGACAAATACTACCGCCGGCGGCGGAGGAATCAGTTCGAGCACCTCGAAGCCGTTCAGCTTGGGCATCTGGACGTCGAGGAATATCAGGTCCGGCTTCAACTCCGTGGCCGCTTTAACGGCCTCGAAACCGTTCTGGCACTCGGCCACGACTGCCACCTCCGGGTGGTCCGCGAGGTATTCGCGAAGGACGGAGCGGGCTAATTCCTCATCATCGACAATCACCGCGCGAAGAGGTTCAGGCATCGGATTTCTCCGCCACCGCCGGGGCTGGTCGCTGTGCTTCGAACTTTTCGGCCGCCTGGGCGGGAATCATGAGGTGGACGCGAAACAGCGCTTTGTCGTCAGAGACCGACAAGTGAAAATCACCACCGAAGGCTGATGCAAGACGCTCCCTCACGTTTCGCAGGCCAACGCCTTCGCCGGCTTCACCGGTCACTTCAGGATCATAGTCGTTCTGAACCGTCAGGCTCAATTTTTCGGGCCCTCGTTTGGCAATCACCGTCACCTTCCCGCCCTCGATTATCCGGGCGATCCCGTGGTTGATCGCGTTTTCGACGAGTGGCTGCAGGATCAGCGGTGGGACAAGGCACTGCACGGCGGCCTTTTCCAGGTGGAAGTCGACTTCGAGGCGTTCGCCGAACCTCACTTTCTCTATCCCCACGAAATCATGCAGGAGATTGATCTCTTCCTCGAGCGCTATCCGATCCCGGGTCCCGAGCGCGAGTGTTCGCCGGAAAAAGGCCGCCAGCAGAAGACACATGCGGCGTGCGGCCGCTGGATCCCGCGTCGTCAGCGCACTGATGGAGTTGAGGCTGTTGAAGAGAAAGTGGGGAGAGATCTGCATTTTCAACGCCTTGATTTGCGCTTCCCGGGCCAAAATCTCGAGTTCGAGGGCACGTCGCGTGACCTCCCCCGATTGTTCTGCCGCGTGCAGGGTGTAGTGAACGGCCGTCGCCGATATATGGAGGATCAGTCCCATCGAGACGAAGAGCACGGCTGATCCGCTGAAAGCCCGGATGAACTCCCCGCTCACCAGAATACGATCGAGTCCCCCTGCGAACACCCGGCCCAGGCCGAGCCAGAGCAGCGCGGACGCCAGAGAAGCGACAAAATACAGCGGGATAAAGCGCAACGCTCCCAACCGTCCGATAGGAAAGAAACTCACAAGATACCAGGCGGACAGGCAGATGAACGCATAGATCATCGTCAACGGAACGGTGAGGATGACAGCCGCCAGCCAATCCACCTTTTGCTGAAGGTGGACCAGCGTCGAAAGCAGCCCGGCCACGGGAAGCCATGCCCCGAGGTAAGCAAACAACCTGCCTGAATGGCCCAGGATCGGATGCATTAGTTCTTGATGCTGATACCGCCCATAAAGACGGTTCCCTTGACAACCAGCTTCTTGCCGGTGAGGTTCTGCGGCTGTCTGGTCTTGTCTTCGCTACCTCCGAGAACAGGGAGCACTCGCAGTTCGACCGCCCAGTCCTCCGGCACCTTTACATCAATGCCACCCCAGAAGGCGAAGACGTCCAGCGAGGCCTCGCCGGCGGCGATCGAGGCGTCTCGCAGATCGATGTCGCAGCCGCCGAGAAAGGCAGTCAGGTTCGCGCCCTTGAAGTCCTTCGAGGCCGACGATCTCTTGAAACCGCCCAGGATTGCGACGGCGCTCAGCCGATCGGCGGGGGATTCGTCGGCGACGACTGCACGCTCATGCCCGAGGGCACGCCACATGATCATGAGGCCGAAGGCCACCAGCAGGACCGGCCAGAAATCCCACAAGTCGACGACCAGAAAATCTAAATCATCCAACAGGATCAGAAGACCGACTAAGAACAACAGGGCACCGAACGCAGTGCCGCCGCCCTCCCGTGACTGAAGCAGCTTGATCGCACCAGCGATCATCAAGAGCCCCGGGAACCAGTAATCGAGGATTCGGTCCGCTTCGAAGATGTTCAGATTGTCCAACAGGAAGAGGAGACCGAGGAACAGGACGCAGCCTCCGAAGATCAACTGAGGTATCGCACCGCGGACATATCGGGCGCTCATCGGGTCGTCTCCTTCATGCTATTGCCGTCGGCTCGATCCCTAAGATACTCCCAGATCAGGGTAGTACCCAAGGCCGAGACCAAAAGTGGCCAAGAATTGCTCCAGGACAGGTGGGGCACCCCGCTGGCTGGGAGGACCAGCCAGGCGAGGACCAATTGGAGCCAGGTTCGCTCACGGGGACTCGTTTTGGCCCCCGACAGGAAACCCAGGCAGCATGCGATCAGAATCGCCGGAAAGATCCAGCCGCAGGAATACAGGCGATCGGTTGATGCCGCGCCCGCATATCGGAACAATCCTCCGGCGCCGATCGAAATCAGCAGGAAACCGATCGGCAGGAGGAGCAATTCAATCTTGCTGGTATTCTCATTCATCGTTTCTCGTCCTCACACACCCACAATACGAAGCCTGCTCGCGCACGTCAGCACGAATTCGGTAAACGGCGGAGCGACATCGGTGAGCGGCGCAAGGTGGCATTGGGCCGGCCACAGGTATTGCGCCATCCTTGGGCAGCCGCGCCCCC
>CAYQYP010000173.1:0-2767 GCA_964421755.1 uncultured Acidobacteriota bacterium | reverse complement strand
GGCGCGGAAACAGTCACGGATCTGCTCAGGGGAGAGTTGGCCGAGCCGGTTGCCAAGCCAGCGGGCGTCCGCGATAGGAATATGCTTGGCCACACTCTCCATCCGCGTACGGGTGCGGTAGTAGGGGAAATTGAAGATGGTCAGGAAGAAGGGTCGGCTGTGCATGACGAAGTCCACGTGTTCGGGGGTGACCTTCTTGATGAACCTGGTTTCCGCATAGTCCTTCACCACGCCTCGGCTGCGGGTGAAGCTGTTGCCGGTGCGGCCGAGACTGGCGCCCAAATCGGAAATCGCGTACCGTCCCTCAGCGCCGCTTCCGTCATAGACGGCGTTGTTGTCTTCCTTCAGATCCCAGTTGTTGATGAGCGCCATCATCACTCTAAGGCCGTTGAACTCCCGCGTGCCGACAAACGGGTTATCGTACCAGCTCCAGTCCTTCAATTTCTCCCCGCCGCCCTGGCGCTCCAAACGCGCCTCGCGAACAACGCCACCATCTGAGACGTGCTCCTGACCGCGGGAGAGCGGTTTCATTCCTTGTACGCGAATTTCCGGGCGGTAGTAGTCCTCATCGGCATGGTAACCCGCAGCCCGCACGAGGCGCGTTGCGGCAGTTTCCGACTTCGCCTCGTGGCCGAGTTTCACCTTCCAGTTGACGCCATTTTCATCTACGACCTCAAACTTGGGCGAAGTCCCGCCTTTGTTTTCCTTGATGAATATGAAGCTGGTCCCCGGCTGGCGAGTTTTCCCTCCCGCCCCGTCCAGGAGGTCCAGAGCCGGGACATCGCCCCGGTCGCGCCACAGCGCGTCGGTGGTTTCGGCCTGCTGAGCGAAGACGGGCAGCGCCAGAAACAGAACCAAAATGACGAAGAAGATCCTCTTGTGATCTCGCATGATTCCCTCCTCGAGAGAGCGCAGCCCGATTCCTCGGTTTGCCGCATAGCCGTCGCAAGCGCCAATCTGGTGAATCTTGCGGCGGGATAGGGCGCAGCACTACGCCATCGTGGCTGTCAACGCGGGCCACAGTCTCTTATGCCATCGCAGCAGTTGGCGTGTCAGCCCGTTATTGCTCACACATTTGATCAAAAGTGCTCACGCTGGTTCGGCTAATGCCTTTGACCCATTCCCTGACCCGTTGTATGCTCCATCTTCCTTAGAGTTGCAAATGGTGAAGAAACCTTGAAACTGTTAATCCAACCTGACGACGGAATTGCCGCGCTGCTTTCGGGAATCAGAAGCGCCCGGAAAAGTATTGAAATCGTAATCTTCCGTTTTGATCGCGCCGAGATTGAGGCGGCGCTCAAGGCCGCGGTCGGCCGCGGCGTTGCGGTGAGTGCGTTGATTGCCTACACCAACCGGGGCGGCGAGATAAACCTGCGCAAGCTCGAGATGCGTCTGCTCGAAGTGGGCGTCGCCGTTTCGCGAACAGCCGATGACCTGGTGCGGTACCACGACAAGCTGATGATCATCGACCGTCGCCTGCTTTACGTCCTGTCCTTCAATTTCACCCACTTTGATATCGACCATAGTCGCGGCTTCGGCATCGTCACCAGGGACACCAGGTTGGTCCAGGAAGCGGTGAAATTATTCGAAGCGGATACCACGCGAAATCCCTACGCACCCACACTGGATACTTTTGTTGTCAGCCCAGCCAACGCCCGCACTCTCCTCGCCGCGTTTATCCGCGGGGCAAAGAGGGAGCTCCTCATCTACGACCCCAAGATCGCCGACCCGGAGATGCTGCGCGCCCTCAGCGAGCGGAAGAAGGTAGGGGTGGAGATTAAAGTCATCGGCTGCGTTGGCAAGAGAAACCCGGGGCTGGAAGTCCGGAATCTCGCCAAACTGCGCTTGCACACGCGCACGATCATCCGCGACCGCCGGCAGGCCTTTGTCGGCAGCCAGAGCCTGCGCCAGACCGAACTGGATTCGCGCCGCGAAGTCGGCCTTATTGTCCGTGAACCCCAAGTGGTGAACGGCTTGATCAAAACTTTTGAAATGGATTGGGCAGCGACACCGGTCGGGGAGATACAGCCGTCCGACGCCCAACTCACAGTCCCGAAGAAGTCCCTAAAAGCGCTGGTCAAGGAGCTGTCGCCGCTGAGTCCCATCGTGAAAGAGGCACTCAAAGAGGTGGCGTCAGAAGCCGAAGGGGCGGGCCTGAATCCGCGAGAAATGAAAGAGACGGTCAAGGAAGCGGTGAAGGAAGCCGTCCGGGAGCGTGTCGAAGAAATGGTGAAAGATTCCCTCGAGGGGCCCGCAAACTCCAGCCTGCCTTAGCCTCTGCGAAGCATCCAAGCTTCGTGAACCGTTCATCACATCATCAGAAACAAGCTCTACCGTGGGGTGGTGAAATCCCTATCGGTCTACGATTGAATAGCCGCTTACCGGCACCCTCGGCAGAGCAGGAGCGCCATCCCGCCCTGCCCCCACGAAGGCCACGCTCATCAACATCGGAACGGGCGAGCCCCCCGGATGTCAGGGAAAATAACAGGAAATGCTTCTTCCTGGTGGGAGATCATACGACGGATCGCTGATGAGAGTACGCGGAATCATTTCTCCCGGCAGCAAGCGGGCGGATTTTCGGATGTGCATAAGTGAACAGACGGGTGTCCACAATGGAACTGACGTTAGTCTCCGCCCCTTCTATCATGGTGCAGATGGAGAAGTGGCGGGACGGTCACGAAGATCTGTCCACCGACTTTCTCCTAACAAGTAGTGAGGAAAGATATGTCAACCTTATTGATTGTGCTTTTAGTGCTGTTTTTGTTGG
>CAYQYP010000172.1:0-3516 GCA_964421755.1 uncultured Acidobacteriota bacterium | reverse complement strand
CCGAGATCAGCCGGGTATCGCGACCAGGGGATGAAATGATCGATGTGGGTCACGCCCGAGAGGGGCCGGGCGAGAAAGGACATGTGGCCATGGTGCGTACATAAACCCGCCCGCCGAAGAAACGCAATGATTCCGAGTCGGCAAGGAATGTCCGGCCGGTCTTGTTCGTCTTTCACTTGGAGCACTTCCAGGGGGGCCGACAGCTAAGGGCGAGAGGGACCGTCCTGACTCCGCCGGGACGTGGTGTAAAGAAACGGAGCCTTAGGACCCAACAGCAAGGGCAAGTCTGCGTTCTAAGCCGCCAGGCATTCACCCGGTCATTCGCCACGAACGACAGTGATGGACAACTACGGCAGCCACGGGGCGCCGACCGTGAAAACCTGGCTGGCCAAGCATCCGCGTTTCGTCTGCCATTGCGTCCCGACCAGTTCCAGCTGGCTGAATATGGTGGAGCGCTGGTTCCGGGAACTGACCGACAAAGCGATTCGCCGCGGCGCCTTTCCCAGGTCCCTTCTCTGATCCAGGCCATCGACGAGTTTCTGGGCGCCTGGAATGAGGCTCCCCGCCCCTTCGTCTGGAAGGCGAAAGTGGAGGACATTGTGGCGAAAATCGACCGCGCCCGCCGAAGGCTGGAAGAAATCGAGCCGGGTTGCACACAGCCCCCTCAGCGAAAGCTCAAGCAAGATAAGACTGTCTAGTTATTTACGGGACATACCACTAGCCGATCTGACACATCGGCAATGGGTAAGCGGCTCATGAGGGGGGCGCATCGAGAGGACGGATTGCCGGAACGTCAGAAATCCCAGGCCGGGAGGGGATCAACCGCGGTAGGATTAACGACATGAGATTGAAATCAGTCAGGATCGCCGCTCTAGCTGGGATCCTCGGATTTGCCTGCTTGGTCCCGCTGAGCGCTGATCAGGGTTCCGAAAGGCGGCCAGTGGCAGGCGGCGGGTCTCGTGTGATGCCGTTCCGGCTCTATGCGAACGCGATCTGGGTCAATGTGCGAGTCGGGAGCTCGCGGCCGCTGGCTTTCCAGCTTGACACCGCATGCGGCGCCTCAGTCCTCAATCGGTCAACTGCGGATGAGATCGGCCTTCAATTCATCGGTGAGGCGAGCCAGGCCAATGCTGGTTCAGGCGACAACGAAACCCGCATAGCCCTCTATCCCGGCGTCAGCCTCAGACTCGACGTAGACACACTCGATCTGCCCCGGACCCTGGCTGTTCCCCTCGATGAAGTTGCCAAGGCTTTCGGGACTCCCCTTGATGGGCTGATCGGTTATGAACTGATGGCGCGCAACGTTGTCCAGATCGACTACGACAGCGAGACGGTATCAGTGTTTGATCCGCAGACCTTCGAATACGAGGGACCGGGAACCGCGGTCTCGCTCGAGTTGAACGGCCATGAGCCAATCGTGCATATTCGAATCGGGCTTCCCGGGAAGGAGCCGATCGAAGCTGCCGTCTTGCTTGATGCGCCATATCCCCGATCAATGACGTTCGGGACACCTTTTGCTCTCCAGCAGGACCTGCATGATTCAATGCTGAAGGTCACGCATCGACTGTTGCCCAGCGCCGTGTTTGGCGTCGGTGGCAAGACAGTGCTGGAAACGGGGCGAGTGGAGTGGGTCGAGCTCGGTTCCTACAGGTTGAACCTCCCGGATGCAGCCTTCGCCTCGCACGCCAGAGGCGGCGCCTTCGCTCGAACGGATATCGCTGGAATCATAGGCGGTGAGCTCCTTCGTCGCTTCCGCGTCATTCTGGATTATTCCAGGCATCGCATGATCCTGGAACCCGGCCGGCATTTCGCGGATCCGTTCGAAACCGATGCCAGCGGACTGCTGATCATGACAACGGACAAGGAGCACCGGGATTTTCAAGTTATGGAGGTGGCCGACCAAACACCAGGCGCCGAGGCAGGGATTCGACAAGGGGACCGCATCCTGAGTTTTGACGGCAAGCCCGCATCACTGCTGACTCTCTGGCAGCTGCGCACGCTCCTTAAAAAGGCGCCCCGTGACTACACTCTGACGATCCAAAGAGGCAACGAGACAAAGCAAATTCACCTGGCCACCCGCCGCCTGACCTGAACGTCATCGGGCCGCGCCTCGACGAATCTCAACTGGAGTGTCGTTAGGGAACCGAGTGACGTGGTTCGTGTCTAATCCTGATCATGAAGCGAACACGCAAGCAGGCATACAGTTCTTTTGCCCGGTTCGGGACAGGGCTTCTCATCCTGGTTGTGATTGCAGGCGTGCGCCTTGGCGCCCAGAGTCTGAAAGTCGGAGCGGCGAAGATCGACATAAGCCCCGATAAGCCTGTCGCCATGGCGGGTTACCCGCATCCGCACACGCGCCTCTCGGAGTCGGTGCACGACCGGTTGTTTGCGCGTGCGACGGCCTTCATCAATGGTTCGCGCCGCCTGGTCCTCGTATCGGCCGACACCACAAGCCTCCTGTTCATTTCTCAGTCGATCCGCCAGTCGATTCTGGACGCGCACGGCCTGGAGCCCGAAGAGCTGATACTCGCCGCCACACACACCCATTCGGCCCCGTTATTGAGTCACATGGAGGGATGGCCGGTACCGAATAATTTCGAGTACACCCGGTCGCTGCGTGAAAAACTGGTGACAGCTGTCGGTCAAGCCCTGGGTTCGGCGTCGGAAGCGGCGGTTGGCGCAGGGCACGGCAGTTCTCCGGTCGGCGTCAACCGCCGGGTACCGGCCACTGACGAGACGGGCAAGCCAGTCATCCGGCTGGGCAGAAACCCGGAAACGGCCTTTGACCGCGATCTTCTAGTGCTCAAGATCGTGAAACCCGATGGGTCATTGCTTGCCTGTCTGTTCTCGCTCGCGACTCATTCCAGGTCGCTGAATTACCAAAACAAACAGATCAGCGGAGACATCTTCGGTCTTGCCGAGCAATACGCGGAAGATGCGTTTGGCGCGCCATCAGTCGCCTCGGCCTTTGCCGGAGCGTCGGGCGACATCGATCCCTGGTTCGTGGTTCCTTCTTTCGATCCCGGGAAAAACCGAACAGCACCGACCGTTCTGCTGGGGAGTCTGCTGGGCGAGGAACTGGTAAGCGTTACCGGCGCCATCACTCAATCCTCGGGGGTCGCTTCGCTCAACAGCACTCGTGCAGTCCTGCCGATCCCCGCACAGCCCTCGAAGAACAAGGGAAGCACGACGCGGGATCTGCCGGTGACGGCCGCCCGCATTGGGGACATAGGTATTGTGGCTGTGGATTGCGAGCTGTTCAACGACATAGGGAAAGCGATCAAGAAACAATCGCCCTTCAAAGAGACTTTCGTGATCACAAACTGCGGCGAGGGCGGATATCTCCCGACTCGGCAGGCGCATGCCGAGGGGGGTTACGAGGTCGGCATCAGTCCGTTTGCCCCGGAAGCCGCGGACTTCCTCGTCGCGGAGGCGGTCAAGCTCTTGAACCAGGTCCGAGAGCCGTGATCGCGTTACCGCTCAAAGATAGAACCGCGCCATGTTCTTGGCGGCCTT
>CAYQYP010000171.1:0-2579 GCA_964421755.1 uncultured Acidobacteriota bacterium | reverse complement strand
TCCAGCTCCGGTGGAAGCAGCGGAAGCAGTGGAGGTGGCGGGAGCAGTGGAGGCAGCAGCGGCGGCGGCTCGGTTTCACCGGGCGGGTACAGTTCGGGCGGCTCATCCGGCAGCGGGACCGCGAAGCCGCACTAGAGGCGTTCCGACTCAATGGACCCCCAGGGACCCTGTACGTTGGTCCGACTTCCAAGTCGGACATTCGGCACGCGGCCAGCTGGCTCGAAACTGCTGGCGGTGTGCAGTGTCCGACTTGGAAGTCGGACCTACGTACAAGGTCCTTGGGGTCCGTCGAGCAGAAACCGTTTCGGAGGGGGGAGGCCAATGGACAGGAAGGAATTTCTTAAGACCTCGCTGGGGGTTTGTTGCGGCGCGGCGATGGCGGGTAACGTGACGATACTGGCACAGGAAAAAGCGCCAGACGTTCCGGTGACAGAGTGCACCAAGCGCGTTGTGCAAGGCCAGAAGGTCATCCGGAGGCTCCTTGCTGAGCTCGACCGGAACGTGGATCAGGGTCTCCGCGAGAAGATCATGGAAAGCTGCGGCCGCCAGTGCTTTGAAGGGGCCCACGGCGCCCGCACAGCCGAAGCGCCGAAGCCCGAAGATGTGACCAGGTTCCTCGACGGGATGAGGAAATACCTCGGCGATCAGGGGGTGCAGCGAGTAGGCGACGAGATGATCGTCTACTTCAAGTACACCGCAAACCCGAGGGGCCTGAAGGTCAGTGAGGGCTACTGCCTTTGCCCGATTCTGGAAGATGCGCCCAAGGACATTTCCCCCACCTTCTGCCACTGTTCGGTCGGGTACGTTCGAGAAATATTCGAGCGAAGAGTGGGCAAGCCGGTTGAAGTTCAGCTGCTCGACTCAGTGCTCAGGGGCGGAAAAGGCTGTAACTTCAAGGTCCGGTTCAAGGCCTGAAAGGCAGACAAGGAGACAAGGAGAGGGAGAGACAAGGAGACCGCCTCGCTCCGCCTCTTCTTAATCGGCCGACGGCCGGACACTACACACGCCAGCGGGGGACAGCCGCGCTTGCCGCTGTACGTTGGTCCGACTTCCAAGTCGGACACTACAAACCGCCAGCAACACCGAGCCAGCTGGCCGCGTGCCGAATGTCCGACTTTGAAGTCGGACCAACGAGAGACTCGCAAAAGCTGCTACACCGAGCCAGCATTCCGCATTCTCAGGCAGAGCCTTGGCTCTTGGATTCCTCTTCCTCGGGGACGACCGACTGGGTAAGCATCTGGACGGCGCGGTTGAGTTGGTCCTTCGTACCACTCAGGACGATGCGGTCTCCGCTGAGCATTCGCTCCTTTGCTCCAGGGTTACTCAGTGTCTGGCTGCCGCGGATGATGCCCAGGATCCAGGCTCCCGTCTCGGCTCGCAGATTCGTCTCCGCGATCGTCGTACCGTGAAACGGACAACCCTGCGCGAGCTCCAGGGTCTCGGTGTATACGTCGACGGCGCTGTTCAGACGAATGCGCGGCACGGTGACATGCCGCTCGCGGAAGATCCCGAACCGCTGGTCGCGGATCGAC
The DNA here is from genome assembly GCA_964421755.1 of uncultured Acidobacteriota bacterium. Classification (GTDB taxonomy): domain Bacteria; phylum Acidobacteriota; class UBA6911; order RPQK01; family RPQK01; genus CAVUUN01. Next base: position 1,047 of record CAYQYP010000171.1, on the reverse strand, counting down.
TTGACCTGCGCCGCCACCATCGCCCGCGGCGCGTTGTACAGGCGAAGGATGCGGGTCATCATCTCCAGGGACGCTTCGAATTCCTCCGCGATTACCTCCCGGGAACCCAGGTCCCAAAGCTCATCAATGTCGGCGATGTACTTGGTTCGAGTCAGGATCGTTACTTCCTTGTTCATCGCCCTGACCGTCGGAACGGCGAGCCGCGTGGCGAAAGGATCGGAGATGACAAGGACGACGACCCGCGCCTCCCGGACGCCCACCGAATCGAGGATATGCGCGCTTGTGCAATCGCCGAAGACCGCCGGTTCTCCCTCCTCCTGGGCTTCGCGGATCCGTTGGGCGTTGAGATCCAGAATCACGTAAGGGATGCCGTTGGCTTTGGTCACCCGGGCGATATTGTGCCCGGCCACTCCAAGGCCGCAGATGATCACGTGGTCGTGGAGGGGGCCGACCGCCGAAGGGGACAGCGATTCGTCCGCGGCCGGAACCGCGCCCAGTTGCCTCGCCACATGCCGCTTGATTAGCGCCCTCACTCCCTGGAAGACGGAGGGGGTAAGCACCATCGTGATGACGGACGACGCGAGCACGACCTGGTAAGCATGATTGCTGACCAACCCGGCCGCCGATCCGGCCTGCAGAAGGATGAAAGAGAACTCTCCTATCTGCGCCAGCGCCGCGGCGGCAAGAAAAGCTACTTGGACGGGTAGCCCGCTCAAAACAACCGCTCCGGCCGTTAACAGCGTCTTTCCAACCACCACACCGCCGGTGACCAGTGCAACGACAGCCAGATTCTGCCAGACGAAGGCGGGCTGCACGAGCATGCCGACGGAGACGAAAAACAGGCTGTTCAGACTGTCCCGGAATGGACGCACGTCGGCAAAAATCTGATGACCGTACTCGGACTCTGAAAGAACCAGGCCGGCGAGGAATGATCCAAGAGCCAGCGAGATGCCGGCCTGCCCCGTCAACCAGGCTATCCCGAGAAACATGAAGACACAGGTGATCAGGAACAATTCCTTGTTCTTCGTCTGAACAATCCCGTGCAAG
>CAYQYP010000170.1:0-9653 GCA_964421755.1 uncultured Acidobacteriota bacterium | reverse complement strand
GCGCCGGTCTATGACTGGCACGAGTTGAACCGCTGGGGCATCAGTGAAGCCCGATTGCCTTCCGGCAGCTCGATTCTCTTTCGGGAACCGACATTCTGGGAACGCTACCGCTGGCGTGTTGCCGGCGTTGTTTCCTTTTTTCTCATCCAGACGCTGCTGATCTTCGGGCTGCTGATTAATCTACGCAAGCGACGCCGGGCAGAACAATCGCTCCAGCAGAGGAACCGGTACATAGAGACAATCCTGGAGAAGTCACCCATCGGCTTTGCGGTCCACACTGTCGAAGACGGCGTGAGCCAGTTTGTTAGTGCCCGGTTCGAGGAGATTTGTTGCGTTCCCCGCGGAACAATAGACTCCCATGACACGTTTTTCGATAAGGTATGGCCCTACGATCCGGATGTGCGGGAGCAGATCCGTCGTCGCGTGATACGTGACATGACATCGAGCGACGTCTCGCGGACGCACTGGGATGACTTGCCGATCCAGACCTCCAGCGGTGAAACACGCTACATCAACACGACGAGCATACAAGTGCCGGGGCAAGACCTGATTGTTTCGACTGTCCAGGATGTCACGGACCACGTCCGCGCGCAGCAGGCGTTGCGCGAGAGCGAAGAGCAACTTCGTCTCGCTGCCGCAGCCGCAGAATTCGGCGCATACTCCGACGATATACGAACGGGCCAGGTCTCCCGCAGTCCCGAACTGCTGGCTTTACACGGCCTGCCGGCTGGCGGGTCGCTCAAAGTGGACGAGCACGGTCTACCGGATGACCTCCACCCCGACGACAAGGCCAATCTTCTGGCCCATCGGGAGGCAGCCGCCGACCCTCGCGGCTCAGGAATCCTGGACGTTGAATACCGCATCACACGAGCCGATGGACAGATTCGCTGGCTGCGTGCACGCGGCAGGACGGCTTTCTCGGATGGCGGCCGGCCCATCAGCCAGTACGGCATCGTCCAGGACATCACCGAGCGAAAGCACGCCGAAATCGCGCTGCGGCTGAGCGAGGAGCGGTTCCGGCAGGTGGCGGAAACGGTCAGCGATTTCGTCTGGGAGGTTGACGCGCAGGGGCTCTACACGTACACGAGTCCCTCCGTTCAAAAGATCCTGGGCTACACTCCCGATGAGATGATCGGGAAGATGCATTTCTATGACCTTTTCGTTCCGGACGTTCGCGAGCAGTTAAAGACCGCCGCCTTCGAGGCGTTCGAGGCGCGACAAAGGTTCCACGCATTTCCCAATGGCAACCTCAGGAAATGTGGAGAAGTCGTTTATTTGGAGACCAGCGGGGTTCCAGTAGTGGACGAGGCCGGGCGTTTGTTGGGCTATCGCGGCGCAGACACCGACATCACCGACCGGTGTCGGGCGGAGATGGAAGCGCAGCATCTCCGACAGGAATTGACCTTCTTCTCGCGTGTCGCCACTCTGGCCGAATTGACGGCATCCATCGCGCACGAACTAAACCAACCACTGGCGGCAATACTTGCCAACGCCCAGGCAGCCTTGCGCCTGATGCAGCACAAGCCTACGGATATGACGGAATTGCGGGAAATCCTCCTTGATATCGTCGCCGACGACGAGCGTGCGGCGGAGGTGATTCGCAGCATGCGGTCCATGCTCAAGGGAGGCGACAGCAAACGTCAAATGCTTTCACTCAGTGCTTTAATCAGGGACGTTATGCCGCTAGTGCGCAATGAAGCGCTGATCAAAGATGTTTCCATCGTCCTCGATTTCGGTTCTCCAATGCCTCCGGTGGAAGCGAACCGCATCCAGCTGCAGCAGGTGATCGTCAATTTGATAGTCAATGCGTTCGAGGCAATGGAAACTTCAGAACACCCTCGAGAACTTGTCCTCCGTATTCGGCAGGGGGACGGAGAGATAGTAGTGGACGTCGAGGATTCGGGCTCCGGCATTCCCGAGGACAAACTCGACTCGATTTTTCAGCCGTTCTTTACAACCAAAACGAGCGGCTTGGGCATGGGACTTCCGCTGAGCCGTTCCATAATGTCTGCGCACAATGGCCGGCTGTGGGCCGAGAACAACCCGGATGGAGGCGCCACGTTTCACCTGGCCCTGCCGGCAAGTCAAGTGGCAAGGGGCGAGTGGCAAGTGGCCCGTGGCGAGTGGCGAGTGGCGGAATAATCGAACAACAAGTGGCAAGGGGCGAGTGGCAAGTGGCGAGTGGCGGAATAATCGAACAACAAAAGGCAATAGCAAAATTCCCCCGTGATCCGCTGCAAAACAAATATCGAGAGCCAATTGCAAAAATCGGGTTTTGAGGCCTGAAAGGCAGGTACATATTAGCCCAGGGCGAAGCGCTTTTTGCGCAGCCCTGGGTCAAGAGGCAGGCGGGACGTCGCAGCCCTGTAAGGGCGTGAGAGCATGGTCTGCCGTTCTTGCGCCCTTTCAGGGCTGCCGTCCGGCGCGCCTAGCCACCCAGGGCTACGCGAAAAACGCTTCGCCCTGGGCTAATATGTACCGGCCTTTCAGGCCTTAAGACTGAGATTTTCTGATTTTTGCAATTGGCTCTCGACATTCGTTTTGGAGCGGCTCGCCACTCGCCACTTGTCACTCGCCACTCGCCACTTTCTGGCGGTGAGCTGGTTTTGACGTGGGCGCTTGTTTTGTTGTCACCAGCTCTTGATACTGACGGCCGATGACGATTGCGATCGCTATCCAGACGACCACCAGGCAGACGTTCGCGATCGCAAAACCACGTGTCCCCAAGGCCAGCCACGTGGTCCCGACAAAAACCAGCAAGGCCGAAAAGACATCGCCGAGCCGGACAAAGAATGAATCGATGACCTGTTTCGCGCTGTACTTCTGCTCCCGGGTGCAGGGGAGGAACAGCATGTTCCGTATAGTGTTGTTGATGGAGTAATCAACGGAGTTCTCCGCGACCTTCGCCGTGAATACGACTCTGAGCAACGGGAAAAAAGCCAGGACGTTGTAAGAAAGCAGCGAGATGCATGGCAGGATCGCGATCCCGACTTTCACTCCCAGGTACTTGACCACGCGCGAGACAACGAACAACTGAAGCAGCAGGCCGACGATGTTCACGGCCGCAAAATAGCGAGCGTACGCCCGACCGATGAGGGTCTCGATCGTTGCCCCCCCGGCTTGTCCAGCTGCCACAGCCTCCGTCATGCGTTCGCTCACCACGGCGCCGAGGATGTATTCGCCCGTCGTGTTCACCCAATTCAGCAACAGGAGCATGATTCCCATCAGGAGCAAGTACCGGGTTCGAAATACGACTGCGAACACATTCCCGCCACCACCTCCGATGACCTCTTCCTGCTTCGCGCGTTGTTCCAGACTCTTCCCCTCAGTGCCCTTCCGAACTCTTCGATTGATGACATTCGTCAGCAGCATCGCCAGGAACAGCAACACCGCACCGACCAGCATGAGGTCATACACTCCGAAACGTTGGATCAGCCGTGCCGCCCAAGTCGAGCCGACCACCGCCCCCAGCGATGCCCCAAAGCCGACGATCGGAAACAGCCGCTCCCCCTCGTCTTTCTTGTAGATGTCGTTAGCGAATGCCCAGAACTGCGCGATGATCATCAGGCTGTAGATGCCTATCCAGACGAAGTAAGGAACTGCCAGGGGGACTCCGGCTCGCCCCAGGACGTAAAACAGGCCAAGACAGCCGACGAAAAACATCGAAACAACCGTGATGAGTCGTTGTCGTGCAAATCGGGCGACGAGTCTGGCGTACAGCGGCACCGCGATGGCAAGCACGACGACCTGGCCGGCAGCCAGGTAACTTTTGAGCTCGGCCGATCCCTGGCCCAATATCAGGGATTCGCGAACCGTCTTGAGCACATAGTAGGACTCGAGGAGCAGAAAGACGTTAAGGGCCAGGAGAAGAGCGGTCCCTCCCTCCCCTGCCCGCACATCCGCGAAAATGCGCAGAAAACGATCGGCCCAATTTCGGCTCTCGTTCGTGTCCATCCTGGTGCCTCCTATTCCGTCCAATGAAGTAAATCGCTTACCACCGACCAGCGGGGTCGTTTCGGCGCCGCATTGCGGCCGAGGATCCAGTATTCGTACAGACTCGTGATCGTCCCATCCCGTTTCTTCAACTCAATCCAGGTGTTGACCACGTTCGCCAGCGGCTGGTCCTGGCGCGCAACGAGGTAGGCGAGCGGTATCTTCATGATTCCGGGCTGGGGCACGACGACACAGTACTGGGGGTGAGTCAGGGTCCAGACCGATCCCCGCTCCGCCGGCAGCAGAATGGCGTCGAGTTTCTGTGATCGTTCGCCAAAGACTGCGGCAGAGTCGCGGAATCTGACGAGCTCAGCATCCGGGGCGTCGGCCTTGAGTTTTTCGACGAAGGCCGAAATTGCAGGTACGGCGATCCTGACACCCTTCAGACTGCCGATTCTTTCCCAGTCACCGAAATCCCGCCGCCTGTGGTCGGGAACCACGAACGCCAAAGTCTCATCCAGGTACGAAGTGGAATAGAGAAACTCGCTCGCGCGTCCGGCTGTCACGACTACGCCTGACATGACCAGGTCGCAGTAGGCGCCGGCAAGCTCCTCCCGCAGCCTGCCGAGTTCCCGGGTCACCGGGACGAACACGAGGCCCACCCCCAGCTCACGAGCGAGGGCATGGGCCATCTCGACATCGAAACCGACCAGGTCGCCGGCCGAGTTGAAATAGGCGTAGGGCAAGCTGTCCTCCAGATAGCCGACGCGCAGAGCCCTGTTCTCGCGAACCAAATCCAGCTGAGATTTGGAAGGATCAAAACCAACGCGGTTCGCTGGAGGATCCCGGTGCACGATAGCCGGCTGCTGGGTGCTCAGGAGCTGCATCCCCCCCACGACCTCGTCCGCGCCATATTCCGGCCGCGCGAAAGTGCTGAAGAAGGCCCGCGTGCCGCCGATGACGAGGAAGCCGAGCAGCGCCGTGACCAACGCATACCGGGCGATCCGGCGGGGACTGAGCTGCAGCGCGCCGGTCACCGCGCAGGCGCCCAGCAACCCAAGAACCAGGGTGTGAACTGCGGCAACCAGGGTCCCGAAGCGGGAGTTGATGACGCCGGCGGCCAGGAAGAGGTGAAACGTGTCCGCGGGGATGCGGAAAAGGTCGAGGAGATAAGGCACGGCGATATTCAAGCTCCCGAAGAAGCTGAAGAGGCCGACGAAGGCCAGTTGCGGGTATTGTTCTATCCCGAGGTCCGAATTGGCGTACCAGCCGGCAAACAGGATGAAGCTGAGGCTCAGGACTTTGCCCGCATGCGGGAAATTAAACCCTGCGGGGATGATGATCTCGGGCAAGGACCCGGCTTCTGGCGCGATGGCGACCTGTTCCTCGAGCAGAGCGCGGCTGCGCTCCATGAGGATTGGCAGAACGATGAAAAGGTCGCCAATGAAGAACGCCGTGATCAGGGCCTCCTGCGTGGCCGAGAAGATCTGTCGATAGCCGATCGGCGTCAGGGTCGACACCAGCCCGGGCAAGATCCAGAGTGCGAGCAACAATGCCGTCGCGCCGTAGGCAACGAGGTAGATCTGGAGCCGTTGAAGCTCCTCGATCTGCACAGTCCCTGCCGTAGATGCCGCAATGGCGAACAATCCGATGGGAGTCAGGTGCGAGACGAGGCGCGCCACGCGCGACACAGCCTTTCCTGCAACTGCGAGAACATCGATCAGTTGTTGTTTTTCTGGTAGCCCAATGATCGCGATACCGAGGATCACGCTGAACAACACCACGGCCGGCACGACCCCGTTCGCCAATGAGCTGAAGGGGTTCGACGGAATGTAGAGACTGATGAAATCGAACGGCTCCGGGGGCTCCACGAGTGTCGTGCTGAAAAATGAAGCTGTCTCGAGCGGAGGGAACGCCAGGGGCAGCAAGAGCGCCGTCCCGAGGGCCAACGACCATATGAGGGCGAGGATCAGTCCCACTTTCAGGCCGAGAACCCGGGCTTGATCCAACTTCAAGCTTCCGATCCCTGCGATCAGGGAAACCGTGACATAAGGCAAGACCGTCATCTGCAGGAGCCTGATGTAGCCAGTCGAGACGTGGCGCAGAAAAGAAACCCGCTCGCCCAGGAAGATTCCCAGCAGGATGCCAGCGACAGTAGCGATCAGGACTTTGCGCGAACTGCTCATTGTTCCTCGATGAGAAAGTGGCGAGTGGCAAGTGGCGAGTGGCGAGTGAAAACCCCGAACCTAGAGGACCGTCAATCGTCAATCGTAGATCATTCGTTCCTGCCACTTGCCACTTGCCACTCGCCACTCGCCACTTGCCACTTGCCACTCGCCACTCGCCACTTGCCACTTGCCACTCGCCACTTGCCACTTGTCACGGCATCCGTTCGAGACCAACCAACTGCCACCCGTCGTTGGTCCTCCTGAAGTACACCTGCACCGGGTTGTTCCACGCTGGATACGACGAATTCACAGCCGCTACCTCAACCTTCACGAATGCGCTGGGGTCGCCGGGCAATGCGACGGGCGCTTTTATGGTCGGATTGCCCACAGTCGGGGCCGAGCCGAGAGGCGTCGCCTCTCCTGTCTCGTTGTCGAACCTAAACCAGCGGGCTTCATACCCGTCCGCGGGGGGAGAGGCCACGCGGGCCTGGACGGCCGCGTTCACGAAGGTAAGTAACCCCTTCGTATCCAGAGCAAAGTCGACGAGGGGGTTGACTGCCTGGAGGAAGGCAGCGCCGATCTTGTCCCGGCGCTTGATCAGCACGTCCGCCAGGTGCCGCTCGGCAGCAGCGTCGCTGGACTCCCCGGTCTTAACGATGGCCCGGATCATCTCATCCGAGAAAGCCATCACCCGGCGTGCCGCCCAGAAATCGTCGTCCGGCCGGGCGCGAAGGAATGCCGCGGTAGGCACGCGAGGCTTCCACTTGGTCGGGTCGAAATGATCTCCTTCGAATCGCCCGATAGACTCGTGCTCCTTGTACGGGATGGTCTGCCACGGCTGCAGGTAGAAGTTAAGGGAGACGAGCCGCTTCCAGGTCTTGTCTCCTTCCCAGAGGTACTCGTGGCCCTCGTCAAACTCCCGGGGGCCGAGAGCGCCCGTGCCAAATGTCGATCCGACATCCTGGAGATAGTGACGGACGAAGCTGCGGCCGTTTTCGGTAACCACGGTGTCCAGGGTATTTAGAGCTTTCATGTCGACGAGGTTCGTCCAGGCGCCAAACACCCGGAGAGCCCGCAATTCGCGCCGGTTCTCGTGCGGGACGATGTCATTTGGGTCGTCCGAGCGGGTTCCGTGATACGCAAACCCGCCCAGGATCTTCCCGGGCAGGCCTCTGCTGGCGAGCAACCGGTAAGAGCCGTCCGGCTGGCGGTTGGCGCGTTTCAACACCTGATTGATGTCATCTCGTTTCATGGGCCGGATCCGCCCCGAAACCGTTTCGACCTTCGCATCAGGATCGATCGTCAGATCCTCAGGTCTGACCAGGCTTATGTAATTCTCAGTTTGAAAGTAACCAAGGGCGTGAAAGATCTTGGTCGCGACCGCGGCTGCGCCGCTCGCTGCCTGGTCATGTCCGGGGGCATCGAACTGCACAAACCAAGTCTCGCCGGCCGAATCACGCACCGTGAATCCCGGACTCACACCCGATTTCTTCGCCCGAGTGACGGCCCAATTCCCTGGGGCCGGCCCGGAACCCGTGTTCGGGCCTTTTATCAACTCCTCGATCGAAAGTTGCGTCAAGTCCCGGTTGGTGAACCAGTTGGAGTCGGGTACCTCGTCGATCGTGTTGATGTTCTGGGCACGCACAATCTCCGACTCGCCCGGCCGAGCGAAGAGGTTCAATCCCAGATCGTAAATAAGGCTAATGTTCCTCGGCACGGCCCCCGAGGCGTCCTGCGTTTCCGGCTCCCGGGTGATCGGGTCATCAATGTAGAACTTGCGCTGACCAGCGACCGGAGTCGCAGCGACAGTCGCGAGCAACAGCAAGCCGGCCGCCACTCGCCACTTGCCACTCGCCCCTCGCCACATGCCACATGCCACTCGCCAATTGCCACTGTTCCTCATACTTGTTCCACCCCTGCTAAAAAGGAGCCGAGTTGGAGATCACGAGATGCCATCCTTCACTGCCCTTCGCCAGATCCAGCCGAAGAAGCGTGAGGACGGGATTGTGAATCCGGAAGCCGACGCCGAAGTTGTGCTTGAGGCCTTTGAAGTTCAGGTCGTTCCACCGTGGAGTGACTTTGCCGGCGTCGTAGAAGAAAGCCATGTCGATCCCGAGGCGATTGGGGATCCAACGCCACTCACCGCTCACCAGAAGGCTGTTCCGGTCGCGAAACCGTGCTGTGCTGTAAGCGCGCAGCGTGCTCCCGCCGCCGAGGGAGGGCATAAGGAAATAGGGAACGTCCGAGGTCGTGCCCAGGACCGATTCGACCCTCCCTCGCAAGGACAATACCCAGGTTTCACGCAGGATCGGCAGGTGCTGCACGATCTCTCCGCGCCTGAGTTGGAAACTGCCGATGTCGCCCCCGACGTTGCGATAGTCGTGGAACGTGAAGCGATAGAGCCCACCCTTTCGGCTGTAGAGCGGCGAGTCCAACCAATAGATTCCTGCCGACACGTAAGAGCGGCCATAGGATGGACTTGTTCCAAGATGAGGCGCCGTGCCAGGCGTGTAGATTGTCTCGATGGAGGGGTCGGAGCCTTGCCCCTCTTTTTCCTGAAAGTCCTCGTAAGCAGCGCCGCCAACCAGGTGAATCCAACGGACCGGTCTGGCTGTGACGGATCCGTCTACGTAGGTCGTGCTCAGGCGAAAATTGGCGCGATCGTCGGCAACCGAATCGTTGCCGAGCCCGTAATAGCCCACCTGCGTCGCGTCCCGCCAACCCACTCTAGTCCCGAAGTCGAAGAGGCCCCCTTTGTGGTTGGGCGAGCCAACCAGCCCCTCGATCAACTTGTAATTAAGAAACGAATAGAGTCCGCGGACGTCGGCGTGCGCCTCGTCGGCGAAATACTTCCGGTACCCCGCCCCGAGTGTTAATCCTCCGCCCGGATGAACGCTGTCAAAGTAGGGGTAAAACCCGCGAGGGTTCGGACTGAAGAACCAGCCGCCGTCCTCGACGCGGTCGAGCAGCTTCTCCAATTTGTTCGGCTCATAAACACGAACGTCTGTGGCTTTTTCCTTCTGTTTACCCGCGATGAGCTCGGTTCGGCTGTTCTGAGCAAGGACAGTCAGAGGACAACACAAAAGGAGCACGACCGCAGATGATAGCCACGGATGCGCTGACGATCGCTGCGTGCTTCTCATATCCGCAATTTGCCCACCCGACCCCTTTTGACACAACTGGTAAAAAAAACAGGGGCGAGGGGCAAGGGGCGAGTGGCAAGGGGCAAGTGGCAAGTGGCGAGTGGCGAGTGGCTCCAAAACGAATATCGAAGGTCGAATATCGAATGTCGAATCTCGAAGGGAGGGAGAGGGAAAAGAGACAGTGCTGGACAGATAATCACAGTGGGATCTCCCCAGCGTCCAATTGTTGGTGAGGTGCCGAGTTAGGAATCATTAGGAGATCCTAACTTCGACATTCGACATTCGACATTCGACATTCGTTATTCGATATTCGATATTCGATATTCGATATTTGTTTCTCAGCGGATCACGGGGAATTTCGCAATTGGCTCTTGTTGTTCGATTATCCTGTTACTTGCCCCTCGCCACT
>CAYQYP010000169.1:0-6336 GCA_964421755.1 uncultured Acidobacteriota bacterium | reverse complement strand
CTGGTCTTACGCCTTGACACCCGATCCTTCCACCTTAGATAATCGTCCTCCCCAATCGGGGATACCGAGGTAATCAGAAATGAAGCAAGCTGTTGTCTGCGGCGCGGGTGGGTTCATCGGGAGTCATCTCGTAAAACGACTGAAAAGAGAAGGTTACCGGGTGCGTGGCGTGGATATCAAGTGCCCGGAATTCGCGCCCAGTGAGGCCGATGAATTCCTGCTCCTCGATCTGCGAAAGCCGGAAAACTGCGAGGCCGCGGTTGCCGGGCGACCGGCTGAGGTTTACCAGCTGGCCGCTGACATGGGCGGAATGGGATTCATCCACTCGGCTGAGTGCGAAATCATGCGGAACAGCGCCCTGATCAATATTCACATGACGGACGCGGCCGCCAAGGCCGGAGTGCCGCGGTACTTCTTTTCCTCTTCTGTATGCGTCTACCGCGACATGCAGCCCGGAGAACCGGAGTTGCCCGAGGCGGGTGCGTATCCAGCCATGCCTGATAATGAATACGGCTGGGAAAAGCTCTACGCCGAGAGAATGGCAATGGCGTTCGGACGTCGCACTGGCATGATCGTTCGAATCGCCCGGTTTCAGAATTGTTACGGTCCCGAGGGGACTTGGCGAGGCGGGCGCGAAAAGGCCCCGGCCGCGATCTCGCGCAAGGTGGCGGAGGTCGAGGATGGTGGAACGATAGAGGTCTGGGGAGACGGGTCGGCCGTTCGGTCGTACACCTACGTTGATGATATGGTCGACGGCATTGTCCGGCTGATGTGGTCGGACCTCGAGGGCGCGGTCAACATTGGCTGCCCCCAATACGTTACGGTCAACGAGCTGGCCGAGACGGTGGCCCGGGTTGCCCGCAAGAAGATTTCGGTGCGGCACATTCCAGGTCCGGTAGGCGTCCACAGCAGGAACTTCAGCAACGAACGGATTTACTCGATCGGTTGGAGGTCGAGGTTTCCCCTCGAGGACGGGATTCGACTGACCTACCCCTGGGTGGAAGCACAGGTCAAAGCCAACAGGTAGCGAGCAGGGTTATACGGTTCAGGGTTACACGGTTCACGGTTACACGGTTTGACGGTTGACCCGTTCCCCGGTTAACAAATCCAAAACGGTAGCGCCGCAAAAACCCTGAACCGTGGACCGTCAAACCGTGGACCGTCAAACCGTGAACCGTGTAACCGTCAAACCGTGTAACCCTGAACCGTGAACCGTTCGAACCGACTAGAACAGATTATCCATGTCGGGCCCGCCGCCAGGGCCGCCGCCGGTTCCGCCTTCGCCCCCTTCGCCCCCTTCGCCCCCCTCGCCTGTCCCGAGGGATCGCTCAATTGACTCCGGGTCTTCACCGGATTCGAGCCGATCAACCATCTCGTTGAACTCCGGACCGAGATCTTCGCCCAGCTCGCCCCCCATCTGTTTCATCATGCGGGCCATGGATTTCGGATCGTTTTCATCGAGGTCACCCCAACGCGAGGGATCCGCCATGGTCTCCAGGCGACTCTCCTCCGAGCGCACCGTAGCGACTCTCGAAACGAGCTGTTCAAGATTTGCGCTGCCGCATCGGCACTGGGTGCCTTCGGAATCGGCAATCCGCCAAAAGAACCGAGAAAAGCGTCGGCCGCAGCTCTGACAAAGATACTCGTAAACAGGCATGCGCATTATTATATTGACTGCGGATCTTGCGCGCCAACCTTCCTTTCGAAGGAAGCTGTCCAAAGGTTGCTCCACTGCCCAGGGAAACCTCACTGGGATATTCACGAGGTGATCACGAGGTTGACGTGGCGAGGCACTTCTGCGAGAATTCGGAGCTTCTATGCGCCCGGGCGTCAAGCTTCTGCTCAAGGCCATCGTGACCGTAATCCTGCTGGGCATCCTCGCCTGGGAGGTGGACTTGCGCAAGCTGTTGAGCGTTCTGCTCTCGGCTAACCTTTCTTTACTGGCCCTGGCCACGCTGATTCAAATCAGCATCATGTTTCTGGGAGTTGCCCGCTGGCAGGTCATACTCCGCAGTTTCAACATGTCGCCGGGGTTTTCGCCGCTGACAAAAATAACTTTCATCGGACTCTTCTTCAGCGTCTTTCTGCCCTCGTCAATCGGCGGAGATTTCTTCAGGGCCTACTACCTGTCGAGACGGGAACACCGAGGGATGTCGACTACGCTGACCAGCACGTTCCTCGAGCGAAGCGCTGGCCTGTGTGCGCTGCTGGCGCTCGGCATCTTTTTTGCCGCCCGCCGCAGGATGGTTGTCGAGGGTGTACCCCTGTTTTACCTCTTGCTGGTGATCGGAATTGCGTACGTGGGGGTTAATGTCGCGATTTTTAATCCCTGGATTCACAAACACATTACGCGGCTGTTCCAGTACTTCAAACTGGAGAACATCGAGAGCAAGCTTGAACTGGTATACGGCGGGCTCCTGAGTCTGCGGAAGAACAAGATGGCGATTGCCGCTTGCCTGGCGCTTTCTCTGGTGATCCAGTTTGTTGCGGTCGTGATCATGTGGATCGTGGCTCTGGCGATCGGGGTGAAAGCGCCGTTCCTGATTTTTCTGGTCTTCATTCCGATCGTGAACCTGACAATCATGATCCCCTTAACGATCAATGGCTTCGGGCTTCGCGAGGGGGTTTACCTCCTTCTTTTCAGAGAAATTGGCCTTCCCGACGAGACTGCTGTTACACTGTCCTTACTAAACTTTGTCGTAGTGACCCTTGCTTCGCTTCCTGGTGCGGTTGCGTACTCGTTCTACAAGAAGGAAGAGGATTTCGATCACATACTGACGAAGCCTGAAGCCCTATGAAAGTCCTGGTGACGGGCGGGGCCGGATTCATTGGCTCACACCTGTGCGAACGTCTGCTCGAGCGCGGAAACGAGCTCGTCGTGCTCGATAACTTCAACAACTTCTATGACCCGCGGATCAAGGCCCGCAACATTGAACGGGTGCGTGAAAAGGGGAGGTTCAGTCTTTACTCCAAGGACCTGCTCGACGCCGACTCCCTCGATATGTTGTTCCGCGACGAGCGCCCCACCGCCGTCGTTCATCTGGCCGCCTATGCGGGCGTTCGTCCCTCTCTGGCCGACCCGATGCTCTACGATCAGGTTAATGTCACCGGAACGTCGGCCCTGCTGGAAAAATGCCGGCGCTACAACGTCGATCGGTTTGTTTTCGGCAGCTCGTCTTCCGTCTACGGGGTGAACAGCAAAGTTCCTTTCCACGAAGACGACCCGATCAGCCAGCCGATTTCTCCGTACGCCGTGACAAAGCGGGCCGGTGAACTGCTTTGCTTCTCGCACCACCACACTTATGGATTGCCGATTTCCTGCCTCCGCTTTTTTACGGTCTATGGCCCACGCCAGCGCCCCGAAATGGCGATCCACAAGTTCACACGGCAGATTCACCGTGGGGATCCGATCCAGGTCTACGATGAAGGGAAATCCGAGCGCGACTACACGTTCGTAGACGACGTCGTCTCGGGCATCGTGGCTTCGCTTGACCGCGTCAATCGCTTTGAAATCTTTAACCTGGGAAACTGCCGGACGGTGCCTCTGCTTCGCCTCATAAACCTGTTGGAGGAAGCGCTCGGCCGGAAGGCGGAGCTGCAACTGTTGGCAGCCCAGCCGGGCGACGTCCCGATCACTTTTGCTGATATTTCGAAAGCGACTCAAGGACTCGGATATGCTCCGAGCACTCCGATCGAGGTCGGTGTCCCGAAATTCGTGGAGTGGTACCTGAAGGAGATGGTCGATTGACCGGCTGACCGGGCAGACCAGCTGACCGGCTGACCGGCTAATCAGCTGACCGGCTAGCCGAGCTGGCAAGCAGACCAGCTGACCAGCTGGCAAGCTGACGAGCTTACCGGCGGACCAGACTGAAAAGGGGGCTAGTATGCTGGGTATTGCACATGAGATCAGAACCGTCGTCGACAATGTGGTGGTCCAGCTTGCCCGCATGACTCCTGAGGAAGTGTCGGCAAAACCGAGCCCCGACGCCTGGTCGAAAAAGCAGATCCTTGGACACCTGATCGACTCGGCCGCCAACAATCACCAGCGCTTTGTGAGGGCGGCAGCCAACGTGGCGCACTTATTTCCGCCGTACAACCAGAATGAGTGGGTCAGAATCCAGCGCTACGAGGAATCAGAATGGAGCGAGCTGATTGCCCTCTGGTCGGCTTACAATCGTCACCTCAGCGACGTGATCGCACGAATGCCCGAAAGCGCCTTGTCCAACCCCTGCGACATCGGCAAAGAGCAGCCGGTCCCGGTCGACTTCGTTATCAGAGATTACCTGCGGCACCTGCGGCACCACGTCCATCAGCTCTTCAGCCGGGTTGTCTAGCTTCGGTGCAGCCGGGTCAGCAGCGGGCCCGGATCAGTTAGCGCACCTCGTAGACAGCCAGCTCGTTGTCTTTCTCGACGGTGACGAAGGCGAAACGCTCGTCCTTTGACAGGCAGACATCGATCGGTTTCTTCCCCACCCGCGTCGTTGCCAGCTTCTGCATGTCAGGGCCATAAAGACTGAGGGTTTCGTTGCCCGTCTCAACCACGAAGAGTCCCCCAGTGGCCGAGACGGCGAGGGAAAACGGTTTGGCGCCGACGGCGATTCGCTGTTTTTCGGTCATCTCGATCAGGTCGACGACAGAAATATCATTCGAGCCGCTGTTCGCGACGTACAGGGTGTTGCCGTCCGGCGAAATCTCGATGCCGTCCGGCGTAAGCCCAACCGGAATCTGCTCGATGACTTTTCTTCCCGGCACGTCGATTACGTAGACCTCGTTGGAGCCGCCACAGACGACATAGACGCGGTCCTCGCCGGGCGAAACCACCGCACCCAGGGGTCTGATCCCGACCTCAACCTCCGCCACGATGCGATGCGAGGTTGTGTCGACAAAGTCCACCTTGCCGATCTTGCCCTTGCCGAAATTCGTGATGAACGCCATGGAACCGCGGGGAGAAATCACCACGTTGCTGGGTACCGACCCGACCTTGATGTCGTCGATCGTGCTGAAGTCCTTGGAATTGACGACCTTAACCAGCCCCGGCGCCATGTTTGTGACGAATATCTTGTCGCCCGACGGGGTCACGGCTATTCCGAGCGGCTCAACCCCGGCGTAAAACCGCTTTCGGACGACGTGTTTTTCTGCATCGATAACCAACACCTCATCCGAGGCGAAGTTCGTGACGTAGAGGACATTCAAGGCGGGATTGAGCGCAGCGAAGTAAGGGGCCTTGCCCATTTTGACTTTCTTCGCGGGGCCGATTTGTACAGCTCCGAGGGCGAAAAAACAAAGAATGCCGATGATAAAGACTCGTTTCATGATTTGAATCCGTTCTATCTGCGATCAGAGATTCGCCGGCTCTACGGCGGGTTCTTCGTTGAAGCGGCGTTCCCGACACGCGACCACGGTGTTCCGCATGAGCTGTGCGATTGTCAGCGGTCCTACTCCTCCCGGTACGGGCGTAACGGCCGACGCTATCCCGTACGGATCTCGAGGATGGACGTCGCCGACCAGCGTGTAGCCCTGCCTGTCGACTGTCGCCACTCGTTCGGAATCCGGGCCGAACAGCTCGACTACTCTCGCGCGGTCATCCACCCGGTTGGTGCCGACATCAACTACAACGGCACCAGGTTTGATGAATTCCTTGGTGATTAACGCCGGACGGCCGATCGCGGCTACCAGGATATCGGCCCTGCGGCAAACTGCGGCGAGGTCGCGCGTTCGTGAATGGCAAATGGTCACCGTCGCATGGGAGTGCATGAGGAGAACCGCCATCGGTTTTCCCACGATGTTGCTACGACCAACCACAACGGCTTCGCGCCCTTTCACATCGATATGCTCGTGCCTGAGCATCTCCATGATGCCCATGGGAGTGCAGGAGACGAGGGAAAAATCCCCTTGAAGCAGCCTTCCGACGTTGATCGGGTGGAACCCGTCTACGTCCTTGTTGGGGTCCACGGCTTCGAGTATCCGTGTCTCGTCAATGTGATCGGGCAAGGGAAGCTGAACCAGGATACCGTCCACGTCTTCTGCATCGTTCAGACCGTGCACAATCTCAAGGAGCTCGGCGGTCGTGGTGTGGCTCGGCAATTCGAGCGTCCGTCCCTTCATTCCCAGTTCTTCGCACGCTCGAGTCTTGTTTCGAACGTACACCTTCGAGGCGGGGTCTTGTCCCACCAGGACTACCGTCAGTCCGGGCACGACTCCTCGGGTCGCCATCATGGCCAGTTCGGGCTTGAGATCGTCTTTCAGCTTCTCCGCGACCACCTTCCCATAGATCACCCGAGTTTCCATGCGGGAAATGGTAACAGAAAACGACGGTCGGGGGCCTTATTTCCGGGA
>CAYQYP010000168.1:0-2117 GCA_964421755.1 uncultured Acidobacteriota bacterium | reverse complement strand
GAAAGAGCGACAACTCGTGGGGATACTCTCCCCCCTCCTGGCCGCGTTTCTCTGCCCGCCGGTTTTCGGCGCCCAGTGGCACGGCAGAAGTGAAATGCCCCGCGGCCACCTCGTCACAAACTCCATCGGGATGTCGTTTGCCTATGTTCCGGCCGGCCGATTTCTTATGGGGAGCGCGTGGGAGGACCAAGACAGGCAATATGACGAGCATCCCCACCCGGTCCGGCTGACCAGGGGATTCTGGATGGGCACGACCGAGGTTACGCAGGGTCAGTGGAAAGCCATCATGGGGGACAGCCGCGCTCATTTTTCCGGAGACGATCTTCCCGTCGAGAGCGTTTCCTGGGCGGACGCTATCGCGTTCTGCGAGAAGTTGAGCCGGAAAGAGGGGAAGAGCTATCGTCTGCCGACCGAGGCCGAGTGGGAGTACGCCTGCCGGGCTGGCGGAACGGACGCCGCAGCCGCCGCCGGCAGTCTCGATGAGCTCGCGTGGTTCGCGCGGAACAGCGAAGAAAGAACTCACCCCGCCGGCAAGGGAAAGAGTAACGCCTGGGGCCTGTTCGACATGCTTGGCAACGTTTCGGAATGGTGCCTGGACACCTTCCAGGCCAACTATCCGCAGGAAGAAGTGACGGACCCAGCCGTGCGATCGGAGCGGGGATCGAAGGTCGTGCGTGGCGGGTCCTGGGGAAGCTCCGCCCGAAGCTGCCGTTGCCAGGCCCGCAGCAGCATGCCGGCCGCCTACCAGGAGAAGGAGACGGGATTCCGGGTGGTCATGTCATTGGCTGCCGCAGAAGGCACCCCGGCCACCTACTACGTTGACTGCGGGCAGGGGATCGATTCAAACGGCGGGACCTCGCCGGCATCTCCCTGGAAGACGCTCGAGAAGGTCAACGCGATCACACTTGCTCCTGGCGACTCGGTACTCCTGAAGCGCGGGACACGCTGCCAGGGCGTCCTTCGGCCCAAAGGATCGGGACGGCCGGGCGAGCCGATCTCGCTTGGCGCTTACGGGAACGGCCCGCTGCCTGTCGTCGTCAATAGCGCGCTCAGCGGGCAGGAACGAGGACAGAGCGGTTCGGGCCAAACGACGGAAATCCTCCCCACTCTCATGCTGTTCAACCAGCAGCACTGGCACATCCGAAACCTGGAGCTGGTCGGCGGCACTCCCTGGGGGCTCTACATAAGCGGGGACAAAGGTGTTCTCCGCCACTTCCGCATTACCGATGTGGTGGTGCGTAACGTAACAGGAAAGCCGCGTGACAAGAGATCCGGGTTGGTCGCGGTTCTCGGTGGAAGTCCGGAACAGACCTTTGAAGACGTCGTTCTCGAAGGGGTCACCGCCTACGGAACTACGCAATGGGCGGGCATCGTGGTCGACGGCGGTCACCCTCCTCTCCCCCGCGGAGCCGACGGCAAAACTCCGGCCACCCTGAAGGCCAAAGACGTGACCGTCCGGAACTGCCTGGTCCACGATACGGCGGGCGACGGGATCGTGCTTTTCCGGGTGCGTAACGGCTTGCTCGAGAGCAATGTTGCCTGGGCTACGGGGATGATGCCGAGCAAAGACCCGGAAGGGCCCGAGAACCCGAACTCCATCTGGGTGTGGCGCTGCGAGAAGTGTGTGGTCCAGTACAACGAGGGTTTTCTGTCGGAGTCGGAGGGAGTCGACGGAGGTGTCTACGACATCGATTGGGGAAGCCACGGAAACATCGTTCAGTACAATTACGGCCACGATTCGCAAGGGTACTGTATCTCGGTTTTCGGCGCCGGCGGCGGGACGACGACTGACAGCATCGTGCGTTACAACGTGTGTGCCAACAACGGGCGAAGCGCGCGGTTGGCCGAGCGCCAGGGAGACCTCTACCTCTCCACCTGGGGAGGTGGGTCGCTGGATGGAGTCGAGATCTACAACAACACCTTCTACTGGAATCCCCCGGTCGATGTGCCGTTTCTGAAAAACGACGCCCAATTCGTCGGAAACCGACCCAACTTCTTCAGGAACAACCTTGTCTTATCTTCAGTGCCGATGCTCGTGGACTCCAACCGCAGCCTGGAGCTGGATCATAACCTCTACTGGTACCCAGGCCCGCGCTTGCCCGAGTGGCGTTACGGGG
>CAYQYP010000167.1:0-8551 GCA_964421755.1 uncultured Acidobacteriota bacterium | reverse complement strand
AGAAACGTGGAATAAACCAGGGTATTGCCCGCGGGATTCAGCTTGCTGATAAAACCCTCACTTCCCAGAGCGGTCCTTTGATACGCCGCGGACGTCGTCGGGAAGTTCGTGGAGGATGTACCTCCAGCGACGTACACGTTGCCGTCGGAGTCGATCGCAATTCCCGAAGCGCCTTCAGACTGGGACCCACCCAGGAAGGTCGAGTAGATCGGCAGGTTGTCCGGCCCGAACCGCGTGACGAAGACGTCCGTCCCCCCACGGTGGGCGCTTCCCACGGTGGTTGGGAACTTCGAGGACTCGGTTCGCCCAGCTACGACGAAACTACCGCTCGAGTTGACCGCGATTGCTGTTCCCTGATCATCCGCCGTACTGCCGAGATAGGTCGAGTAGAGGAGAGCCGGGTCGATGACCAGCTTGTTTTTCCGATCATATGCTCCCACGTGAATGGCCACCTCGCGCGGACCGGTCATCACGAACCCGCCCGATACTGCGCGTTTGCGTCCCTCCTTGATCTGGTAAAGACGAGGGGCCATCAGGGTCACTTCGCCGGTCGGCCAGCTGAGGACCAGATCACCGCCGCGCAGTTTCAGCTCGTCCACGCCGTCGAACTTCAGGCGTATCCGATCCGGGTCGGCGCCGGGAGCGACCACGAAGTCGTATTCGAGCAGCCGTTCCTTTCCGTAGTACACGAGGTCAATGCCGGGGTAGATCTCGTTGTACCTGACCGCAAGAAACCGCGGGACCTCCGTCACCCAGCCGCGAGGGTCCGTGCCGATGAGGTACTGGCTCTTTCCCGCATACGGCTTCATTCCCTCGAGGATCGCGTCGGGATCAGAGCCGGGCAAACGCATCCGAATAGCCCGGTGCATCCTGCCGGTTCCAGCCTGCAGTCCGCCGGCAGGGGCGCCTCCGTACAAATCGAGTACCGCTTCACAGGCGGTGAGGAAAAGATTGTATCGCGGGCCCCGCGACCCGAACCGGACCGCAGGATCAAACTGCCCGAGGTTGGGCTCGAAGACCAACGGAACGTTCAACGGCGTCACGGTTCCACTCGAACGTTCGACATCAGACGAACCATCGAACGCGGTATTCCGATCGTGCCTCCTGAGCTCCGACAAGCCGAAAACCGTCAAAAACAACATGAAGAAAAGGGCAGTGCAGTTGAGGAAGAGGTTACTTCGGCGTTGCATGTTTCCTCCCGGACAGCCGGTCAACAGCCCCGGTGCGTCGACTGTGAAGTAGTTGAATCTCCGATCGGGCGGGCATCCGCCTGTATATGTGAAGGGTCACCCATCGACCCTTGGTGTAATTCAGGCCTTGTATGCGCTGTACCCGAACCGCCCGCGCCCCGAATGACAGGACGGATTTCTCGAACTCTTTGCAGTGTTCTTCGGCGACCAAGGCAAAGCGGGGGCCTTTGCCGCACAGAAATCGGGCGCAGTCATGTGGCGAGAGTATCGCTGTTTGGGTACCAAACAACAACACCAGACTTGGCTCATCATAGCCCGCAGTCGCAATTTGGGGTGTCAGCGACCCCGGCGAAGCGGACTCGATCACCTGCTTGGTCCTCGACGGGATCCAAAGTGCATCCAGGGAGGGAACGACTTGCGAAAGGTACAAAGGGAGGACGAGCGAACAGGCTGCGACGGAGAGCCAGGCGGCCGTTCGGAGGTGTTTTCTGAGCGCCAGTTGAATAACAGCGGCGCTCGCGATGAGGACGAGAATGCCGGCCGCGACGGCTCGCCGGTCAAATCTCTGATCGAGGATCCAAGGCATCGCGGCCAAACAGGCGCCTAACGCCAGGGCGACCGCCGCGCAAAAGAAGAGCCAGCCGCGAAACCAACCGGGGACCGTTCGGCGTCCAGACCCGGCTGTCACGATTGCTTCTCCGGCGATCAACGCCAGCGCCGGAAGCACAGGAAACACATATTGGGGCAACTTGGTCGGCACCAGTTCCATGAATGCCCAGTGAGGCAGTATCCAGGCGAGGCAGAAGCGAATGGCCGGATCGTCCCTGTCCCTCCACGCGTGAGCCAAGGCCAGTGGAATGAAGACCGAGAGGGGCCAGAACGAGACGATCGAGATCAGGATGTAATAGCCAGGCGGTGCTCCATGCGTCTCGTAGCCTGAAACAAACCTCGGCAGATAATCCTGGTAAAAAAGGTCAACAAAGAACTGGCCTCTTGTCGCCCAGGCAACGGCCACCAGCCAAGGCGCGAGAATCGCAAAAAATAATGGCACACCGATCAGTGGGCGCAAGCCTTTGATCCAGCGCCAGCGACCGTCCCATATCCCCAGCGCCATAACGGTCATCGCGGCAAGGGCAGGCACGACCGGTCCTTTCACGAGAGTGCCGACGGCCAGGGCGATCCAGAAAACCAAGGCAAACAGGACTCCCTTTTTGCCGACCGCCCCGCCGTCCACGTAGCAATTCGCGAGAACCCCCTGCACCGCAACCACGGCAGCCAGAAGCGAGGCGTCGGGGATTGCCATATGTGCTTCTGCCACCGTCATGAACGTACAGGCGAGGAGAGCCGCAGCCAGAAGCGCCGCGTCCCGGCCGAAAACGCGGCGCCAAAGCCAAAACGTGAGCAAGACCGCCAGCAAGCCGCCGAGGGCGGAAGGAAGGCGGAAAGGCCAGATTTCCGCGCCTCGCCCGGAGCCGGTTGCTTTTATCGCAACCAGTTGCAGCCAGAAGATCCCGATCGGCTTTTTGTGCCACGGAGTGCCGTGATAGCGAACGTCAACAAAGTCGCCCCTCTCGAGCATTTCCGTCGTGGCCTGGGCAAAATGCGCCTCATCCCGATCGATCGGAGGAATCGTTGTCAGACCAGGCAGGTAAAGGCTCAGGCAGAGCCCGATCAGCAGAACATGGGGCCAGAACCGACCGGCGATCGGGGCAAGCTCCTTGCGAAGAATCGAGGGGCGGGTGCAGGTTGCGTACTTGCCATCGTCAAGTTGACGATCAGCTCCCACTTCCGTGATCAGGCGTCCTGCTGGAGTGTGCGCATTCCTGGCGCCCTCAAGACTCATGCTAGAATCTCGGCGAGGGAGAAAAGGACAAAACGGTGACCTATTCGGATCGGGTGGTAATAACCGGCCTCGGAGTGATCGCTCCGAATGGCAGGGACCTGGCGAGTTTTAACGAGAATTTGTGCAAAGGCGCCTCGGGGGTTGGTCCCATCACCCGGTTCGATCCAATGGCGACCGACCCCCGTACCGGAGAATTTCAATTCTTCTCCAGAATCGCCGGGGAGGTCAGGGACTTTCATCCAGAGGCCTTCCTGCAGAAAGCGAACCGATACGACCGAGCGTCCCAGTTCGCTATTTACGCGGCTCGAATGGCCCTTGCCCAGGCCGGACTGGATACCGCCTCAGTCAACCACGAAGAGGTCGGGGTGGTCATGGGTACCGGAATGGGGGATATGCATACGGTCGAGGCAGGCGTGTCCATCCTGAGTAATAGAGGCGCTCACCACCTGTCACCGACCAGCCTGCCGAAAGTCCTCCCGAGCCTGATTCCGGGCAATGTAGCCATCTTCTTCGGGCTCAACGGCCCGAACCTGGCAGTTTCATCCGCCTGCGCGAGCACCACCCACGCCGTGGGCGAGGCGTTCTGGATGCTCCGCAGGGGCGAGGCTCGCATGATGGTGGCGGGAGGCGCCGAGGCATCGATCACGCCCTTGACCGTCGGCAGCTTCGCGGCGCTGCGGGTCATGTCATCCCGAAACAGTGAACCAGAGCGAGCGAGCAGACCGTTCGATCGCGACCGCGACGGTTTTGTCATCGGAGAAGGCAGTGGGATGCTCGTGCTGGAGACCCTTGAATCGGCCAAGGCTCGCGGCGCCGAGATCTGGGCGGAGATCCTCGGATATGGCCTGACTTGCGACGCGTTCCACGTCAGTTCAATGAGGCCCGATGGCACGCAGTGCGCGCGTGCGATCCGGCTGGCCATGGACCGGGCTCGCGTCCGGCCCGACGAGATAAGCTGCATCAATGCCCATGCGACTTCCACTCGGATGAACGATGTCGTTGAAACCAACGCGATCCGTGAAGTGCTGGGACCGTATGCCAAGACAACACCCGTGAGCGCGACCAAATCGATGATCGGTCATTTGCTTTCTGCAGCCGGCGGCGTGGAACTGGTTGCGAGCGTCCTTGCCATCCGTCACCAGGTCGTCCACCCGACCATCAATCTCGAATGCCCCGATCCCGAGTGCGATCTCGATTGCGTCCCGCTCCAGGCAAGGGAACAGAGAGTCGAGATCGTCTTGAAAAACTCTTTCGGTTTCGGCGGACAAAACGCGGTCCTGGTGCTGCGCCGCTGGCGCGACTAAGAACCAAGCTGCCCCCTCGGATAGACCGGTGAGTTCCCAGCGGAGGGCGAGATCGAATGGAGCCGCGCACGAAAGCGAGAGAAGCGAGCGAGAGTAAGCGGACCACCCGGCTCGCTCCACTGCTTCGTATTTGCATGTATCAACTTAGCGAATGATTGGTGGTCCGCTTACTCTCGCTCACTGCCGTTCGCTGCGAGCGTGTTGCATAAGGTCTTCTACCCCGAAGGGGTTGCGGAGCAAAGCCCAGGGTTGCCCGCGTTTTCTGCGGGCTACCCTGGGGTGCGCAAGCGAATCACGGCCGTCAACCCTGTAGGGGTTGCGGACCCCCCAATCGCGAAGGTGTTGAATGAGGTTGGAAAGCAACCCTTACAGGGTTGGGCACTTACTCGCTACCCACCCAGGGTAGCCCGCAAAAAAACGCGGGCAACCCTGGGCTTTGCTCCGCAACCCCTTCGGGGTAAAGAGGCGTTCATCGTCGGGCAACTTACGAGTCGTATTGACCGGCACGTCAACATTTTCAACGCCCTCGCTCTCGTGCGCGGCTCCATTCGATCTCGCCCTCCGCTGGGGAACTCGCCGGTCTATCCGGCTATTAATAGAAGAGTCAACATTTTCAACCCCCTCGCTGCGTGCGCGGATTCTGCAAATATACAGGCGACGTGCGCGTTCCCAGCTGCTCCGCTCATAACGCAAGGCTGAGCCCGCCGTCCGCCACGATGACCTGCCCGGTGATCCAACCGGCGAGCGGGCTAACCAGGAAGAGGACAACGCGCGCAAGGTCCTCGGGCGACCCCAATCTCTTAAGGGGGCTGCGCTTGATCGCCGCCTCGACGAGGCCTTCGTACCCCGGATGCAGGTGCAGGGAGCCTCCGTCGATCACTCCACCGCTGACTGCGTTTACCCGGATGCCCCGTTCTGCGAGCTCAACCGCCAGGTAGCGAGTCAACGACTCCAGGGCGGCCTTGGACACACCGATAGCGCCGTAAGCCGGCACATGTCGGGTGCTGCCCAGGCTGCTGATGCTCACAATGCTGCTCCCGGGATTCATGAGCCTGGCCGCCGCCTGCGCACACAAGAGTAGAGCGCGGGCGTTTGTGTTCATCGTGAGGTCCCACTGGTTGGCACGCAGGTCAACAACCGGCTTGAACGAACCCAAGGCGGCGCTGTGGACCAGGATATCGAGCTTCCCGGCCCGGGCGACTTGCTCGAAGAGACTTCGGATTTCCTCCGGGTACAGGAGGTTCGCCCTGGCCAGCTCGGCCTCCCCGCCGCCAGCCTCAATCTGTTTCAAGGTCGAGAGCGCCGCTTCTTCATTCTCCTTGTAATTAATGAACACCCGAGCGCCGCACCGGGCCAAAAGACCTGAAATCGTGGACCCGATCCCCCGCGATCCTCCGGTCACTACCGCGGTCTTCCCTTGGAACCACGGGGCCAGGCACTCGATCTGGCTCATGAAAAGCACCTCCTCAGGTCGGATCGGGTATAAGTTTCTATGCTCCCGTCCGGTCGGTGCTTCCATCTCCAGTGGATCCAGCACCATTGGGAAGGATCCTCGCGGATCCAACCCTCAAACACCCGCGTGATTTCCTGGGTGATTTCGACAATTGCACTGGGCTTCTCGCTGTAGGAAGTGGGATCGATAAGAACCAAACGGCTCCGAAGGCGCCGGGCAATGGACGAACGGACGACTCCACCCACCACGACCAGCGCGCCGGTTTCCAAAGCCAGCAAGGCTGCGGTCTTCTGAGTTGCCGCAGGACGGCCGAAGAATTCGACGAATGGTCCGTGCCGGTACCCGTTCTCATCCAGCAACATCGCTATACTGTGCCCTTCCTGGAGCCTTGCAAGGCATTCCCGGACCGCCCCTTTCTTCTCGATCCACTGGGAGCCCGTGTCAAGCCTGACGCGGCGCACCAGCCAGTTTACAAACGGGTTATCGACCCGTCGGATGATCGCACCGGACCCAGTCCCTCCCTTTCGTCCGGCTGCCATCATCGCCACCTCCCAGGAACCGATGTGCCCCGTGACATAGATCTTCGGGCGAGGATCCTGAAGAATCCGGTTAGTCAGGCTCTGATCCTCAATCAATGAAAGATAGTCGCCGCCACTCCGGCCTGCTCCCGAGCGGCGGGCGAACTGCAGACCTTCGGCGAGGCTCTGCCCTAAATTGCAGAAGACGCTCCGGGTGATCCGTGCCGCCTCGTCGTACGTCATCGCTTCGCCGTAGGCTCGTCGAAGATTGATCATCGCGACGCGTCGAGCCGAGGGCCACAACGTGCACACCACGTGGGCGTAGAAACGTGCAAGCAGGATTGCCGGTCGTAACGGCAGGAACCAGACAGGCAGCAGAAAAAGCACCAGCGGAAAAGTGACCAGCAGCTGGCCCAAAAGAACCGCTGGTACCCCAAGCTTCCGAAGCAACGAGCCTGGCCCTTTCTTGCCACGGGGTCCGCGTGGTCCTCCCGTGGGCGGCGCAGCCCCCGCATCGCTCAGGTTTCTTGCCGATAGTGCCACACCGCTGCCCAGAGAGCCGAAACAGCCAGCAGGCTGAAGCTGCGCTCTACTTGATCCCAGAAAGGAGGTATCTGAGGGTTGTTATAAATGCCAAGCACGATCACCGTCGCCGAAACCAGGGCCAGGGCGGGGACCAATTCGAGGATCCGCGCCGCCACCGGTGAATGGCTTCGCCAGATGGCTTCTACCCTAAGCAGGACCCAAAGCGAGGCGATAAACAAGGGGCCGTAAAACACCAGCCAGCGAAAGAGCAGGGGCCAGCTGGGCAAAACCAACTGAGGAATGAGCCGGAGCCAGTCAAAGAAACAGGTGGAACCGTAGGTAACTACGCCGAGACCCAAGGCCGCGACCCAGGCGGACTGCCTCGTCGACCACCGCCTGCTGCCAAGGAGAAACCCGAGGACTAGAGAACCTCCGATGATCGCTTTCAGGCCGACATAGAGCGCCGCTATCCTCCAGTCGCGGGCAATTTCTTCAGCAGAACCAGGGGGCCACCCCCAGCTCGCAGCGAGAACTATAACGTCAGCAGCGAGGAAAAGGGCGAGAGCCGGTTGCCTCGTGAAAACCTGTTTCAGGGCACCGACAAGCGGAACGGTCCGGGGCTCCCTGAGGAACAACAACCAGACAGCCAGGGTCTGGGCCCAGGGGATGATAATGACCTGTGCGAAGGCTTCGAAACGCAAATCGACGACCTCAAAAGCCAGGATTCCAATCGTAGCGGCAGCAAATAAGTTTGCCGCAAACAAGACCAACCAGATGCGAATCAATCGCGTCATCGGCTTGGTTTCACCGCCTCCTCTGCCCGACTGCGGGCGTCGGCAATCCGCGTGGTCAATTCCCGGGTCAGCTCGGCAACCTCGGCTCGGCTCAGGTCCCGGGGCACGTTGATGGGTTCACCCATGCTCACGACCGTCCTCGAGAACAGAAGCGGCACAAAAATGCCCGACCACGTCCTCGGGATTACGAGACATCGGCGAGCGGCCGCCGCGACAGGTACGATCGGTCGCCCGGTGTGCATGGCGAAGACCACTGCGCCTGCCTTGGCTTCACCCCGGGGGCCGAGCGGCCCGTCGACGCAGATCGCAATCGGGTAGCTCGCTCCCTGCTGCGCTCGCATCAGTTCCCGAAACGCCCTCGATCCGTCGTGCAGGCTCGAGCCGCGGACAATCTGCAGATCCAACTCCTTGAGGAGCCGACTAGCCCATTCTCCGTCCCGGCTGCGGTCCACGAGGATGGCGAATCTCGAATATCGAGCGCATCCGGCGAGAACCAGGGCGTCCGCCTCAGAATGCGCGAACACTACCCGGCCGCAGGGGTACTCGGCCGGCCGCACCAGGTTGCCGCCGCCGGTCAGTACCCAGAGGTCCAACGTCCGGAAACAAAGGCGGTAGGCGCCCGCGATTCCGACGCTCCACAATCTGCTTCCTCTCATACCCCATTTCGGGGACATAATACTTAATTCCCAACCAGTTAGCGCATACGTGGTACTCGCACGGGAATTAAGTTTTGTGTCCCCGAAATTCGCCTCCCCCTAAATTGCACCAAGTCATCCCAATTACCTCTCAAACAGGACCGAGGCGCAATGTCCACCGAAGGCAAAAGAATTGGAAAGGGCGAATCGGATGTCCGCCTTCCGGCAGCGATTCGGAACGTAGTCGAGGTCGCAGGCGATGTCTCGATTCTGATAGTTGATCGTCGGC
>CAYQYP010000166.1:0-8787 GCA_964421755.1 uncultured Acidobacteriota bacterium | reverse complement strand
ATTTTCTTCTCGGAGGGTGTCCAGAAGTTTCTGTACCCGGACGAAGTGGGCGCGGTCCGTTTCGCGAAGATCGGAATCCCGGCGCCCGAAGCGATGGCGCCGTTTGTCGGAGTGGTCGAAGTCGTGTGCGGCGCCTTGCTGTTGGCGGGCCTCCTCACCAGGCTCGCGGCTATCCCGTTAATCATCGACATGCTGGTCGCGATCCTGTCGACCAAAATCCCGATCCTGATAGGCTCCGGTTTCTGGGGCTTCAGTCTTCGGCAGACGGCGTACGGCGGATTCTGGGGAATGGCGCATGAGGCGCGCACCGATTTTTGTATGCTTCTGGGTTCATTATTCCTCCTGATCGCCGGGGCCGGGACCTGGTCCCTTGATAGGCGGCTCGAGGCTCGTGAGTCAACCCGAGCTAAACAACGCCGTGAATACTCCGAAGGGTCCGGAACATGATGATTTGCGGAGTCAGCTTGCGGGTCGTTCCCGGAGAGCTGGCCACCCTCCCGGTCGTGGTGGTCAGGTAACGGCGGCGGCGCGGGTGCAGGAACTGGCGCGGGGTCAGCTGGTCGCCGTACTCGCCAGCCTCCGCGCCACCCAGAGCTTGACAAGCCGTCGAGTCCTCCGAATAATCTGCGCCAGCAACGGTAACGGTTTCACGGGAAGTCATGGGGGCCCTATGCCGCGATTTAAGGAGATGACGATGAAGATTTGGAAAAGCGCTGTTCTGGCTGTGGGATCATTCTTTCTGGCCGGCGGAATGCTGGCGGCACAACAGGCAGATAGGGCCGGCTGCACGGATCATCCGCTGTTCCCGACGCGAATGCCGAACTATCGCATCCAGGACTGCAAGGTCGAGGACTTCGGGATGTACGAGTTCTGGACGAAGAACGCGAGGGTAAAGGTGCCAGTCGAGGGCAAGACCACCTTTATCACGTACCGGTTCACCGGTACCAGAGGCACCGAACCGAGCGCTCTCGCGGTTGTCCGTAACTACGAGAACGCCATTAAGAAGGTGGGCGGCGTGGTCCAGGACAGCAAGCCCGATTGGTGGGTCAATGCGAAGATTGTCAAGGACGGCAAAGAGGTATGGGCCCAGATCCAGAAGGGGAACGGCCTGATCTGGCTGAACATTGTTGAGAAGACGGAGATGGAGCAGCACATCGTGGCTGACGCCGCCGCTTTCGCGAACGACCTCCGGACCACGGGTCACGTGGCCGTCTACGGCATCAATTTCGACACCGGCAAGGCGACCATCACCCCAGAGTCGGCGCAGGCCATCGGTGAAGTCGCGAAGTTGCTGAAGACCGATGCCGGGCTAAAGGTCCACGTCGTGGGGCACACGGACAACGTTGGGACGGTGGACAGCAACCTCAAGCTGTCGCAGGACCGGGCCGCCGCCGTCGTCCAGTCGCTCGTGCAGCAGCACGGGATCCCCGCCGCGCGCCTGCGAGCTTACGGCTGCGGCACGTTCGCGCCGGTCGCGTCGAACGACGCGGAGGATGGCCGCGCGAAGAACCGCCGGGTTGAGATCGTCAAGCAGTAGCCAGAACGAGTGGTATGCCGTTCCACCCCTTCCGGTGGGACGGCATACAGTCCTTCCTCCCAGCGGTCCACTCCGTCTACGAACCTGGTTTCAGTTCACGAAAGCGTTTAGCTGAGCTAAACGCTTTTCAGTTCACGGAGCTTACCGTCAATATGCTTGAGCGCCAGTTCGAGCTGCGCGCGGTAACGCTCGTTGCGGGCGGCTTCGATTCGATTGAGGAGCTCGGTCCTCGAGAGCAGGAGCGATTCGATCTCAGCCTGCTTGTCACGATCGCGTTGCGATGAAACAGCCTTGGGGCGGGCCTTTTTTTCGGCTTCTGCGGAGGCGATCTGATCCTCGACGGCCTTGCTTTCCCATCCTCTGGCCATGAGTTAAGTATATCCCGGCAGCCATGAGTCGGTTGTTGGGCGGCCATCGACAGCGAAGTCGCAGGATCAGCCGTCCGTCAGGGTCTGCTCGAGCCCGTTGACCTTTGGACAGCAGAGACACAGTAACCGTTGTGAGAACTCAGAAATCAACTTGAAAGCGCATCTGGAAGATATCCGCAGTCCCGCGGTTCTCGAGGTCCGCGCGTACATAGTTCCACATGATCCGGCTGTTCGGATTCAAGTACCAGTTTAGGCCGGCCGTCCAATCCTTCAACTGCCCCCCATGGATCGGGGCATCTTCAAGATCGAGCTTGGAGTAACGCACAGCCAGCTCCCACGCGCCGGGACCGCCACTCTTGGAGATAAACGATTTTCGCGGGCGAATCCGGCTGAAGGCCGCCTCCGATGCGCGGTAGCTTCGGTGTTCCCCGGTCACAAAGAAGCTGCCATAGATATAGAAACCGTCAAACGAGGAATCAAGCCCAGTGCCCGTGTCCGAATCCACGTGCACGTACTCGGCCTGCAGAGAAGCCGGGCCGAAGACCACGGCGGCTTCGGTGCCGACCAGGTTCAGAGCCTCGGCCGGGAAAACGCCCGTGTCCACGAGCTGTGGTGCCAGGTGGGTTTCCGGTCGTTCCCGGAAGCGAAACTGGGAAGCAGTATTCCGCCTGCTGTAGGCAACACCCAGATGCAGCAGCCGCCGGCCGTCTTCTTCGAACCAGGGCAGGCCGGTCACGCGGCCGGTGAACGCGTAGTTTTCGTCTCCAGTAGCGCGCCCGATGTCATCGGTGTCCCTGAAGACTCCGATCGCCCAGCTGACCCTTTCGCCCAATTCCCGCTCGTGGATCATGATGCCCGTATGCCTCGACGGCACGAGGGCATTCGCCAGGGAACGCTCCATGAACGTCGTGAAATTGGAGCTCGCTTGTTCTTCCAAGCCGAGCGGCTCCTTAAACTGGCCGATGCGGATATTGCCGACCGCGGGCAGCTTGCGAAGTCCCAGGTACATGTCTCGAAAAACGGCGGTGCCGGTGGCAAAGTCAAGCTGGGTCTTAAACTCCAGTTTCTCGTACATCACGCCGGAGACAGCCAACCGTGCCCTGCGGAATTCCGTTCCGTCTTCCAATTCCCCGAATCGCTCATCCAGAGTCTCGTCGCCTTCCATGAATGCCCAGTCGTTGTGGATGCGCCCGCCGATCTGGAATTCAAACGACTTGTCGGAGGTCTGCAGACGCAGCCCGTCCTGCCACTCAGCTTTGAACGAAGTGTCTTCTTTCTTCTCAGCGCTCTCATCAGACTGTGCGAGAGCGCTGGCAACAAGCACCAGGACTATGCACACCAGTACGATTTTTCGCATGACCATAGATTACGGGTGAAGAATCAAGATTGAATAAAGAGCGTGTAACCACCGAGACAAGCAAATTGCTCGCCGGCCCCGGAACTAAGACATCTGCAGCGCCCGATGATTGATCATATCAAGCACGCGGTGCCGGCTACAGTCCTGGCCCCCGGCAACTTATTGTTGACACCGTCAACTCGCGGGGACAGTATCAGCCAGGGGAACTCCAGATGAAGATCGGCTTTCATACGGATGCGTTCAACTCCGCGTATTGGTCCTTCGACAAATGCCTTGCCTGGGCGACGAGCCACCGAGTCCGCTATATCGAGTGCGGACTTATCGATGGGGTGAGCTGGATTCACGGCCTGGGGTATCAGCCTCACGTGGCCATGTATGAGGACCCCAAGCTGCTGCGGCGCAAAATGGAACAGTACGGCGTGCAGTTCTCCCAGGTGGATGCCGCCTACCCGCTCTCGGGCCTGGATGGTCCTATTCGGGGCGTCCCCTACGTCATGAAGGCCATCGCATGGGCTGCCCAAATCGGGTGCCCCTGCGTTGATACGACCGACGGCATGCAGCCTCCGGCTGACCTCGATGAACGCGAGGCGATCGCCCTGATGCATCGGAGCTACAGGCAGATTCTCGAGGTCGCCGAAGCGCATGGAGTCGTCGTGAACATCGAGCCGCACGGGCACTTCACGACCAACCCGGACACCATGGACGAGATGCTCTCGTTCTGCGACACTCCCCTGCTGCGGCTCAATATGGATACCGGGAATACATTTATTGCCGGACGCGACCCGGTTGCCTTCCTGAAGCGATTCCTCTCCCGGGTCAGCCATGTCCACCTGAAAGACGTATCCCCTTCGCTGGCAGCCGCGACACGCGGCCATCAGACGGGGATTGCAGTCAGCCAGTGCGCCCTGGGCGAGGGGGCCAATGCCGACAACATCCGCGAATGCCTTGTCCTGCTGAGAGACAACGGTTACGCGGGTGTGCTCAGCATAGAATGCGAAGGGCAAGGCGGGCCAATGATCGAGAAGTCTCTGACCTGGCTGCGCCGTGTCTTGGAGGAATTGCATGTTTCCGAGGAGTCTTCAACAGCGTGACCGGACGCAGCGCCAGTCTTTTAGAGCCGCGGACGCAGCGCTTTTCAGCGGAGTAAGCGGGTTCTCGTTGCCGTGGAGCACGATCTCGGGCACCCTCTTACGGTCCCGCTGCCCGAAAGTCTTGAGGAGGACCAGATGCCTGTTGAAACCAGCCCAGTTGTTTCGAGATCGACCTCTCGCCGCCGCTTTCTGAAGCTCTCAGCCGGCGCTGCCGCAGCCACAACCGTAATGCCCGAGCTCAGCCGAAGCGCATGGGCGGCCGGCAGCGATGTTATCCGCGTGGGGCTCATTGGCGCTGGACTGCGCGGGACCGACGCGGTCACGAACGCACTGGACGCCGATCGCGGGATAAGACTGGTTGCGGTCGCCGATCTCTTTGCCGACAAAATCAAGACGTCCCTGGCAAAAATCAAGGAGCACGCCCGGGAGATCAAACACGAAGGCGTTGTCGTCGACGATGCCCACTGCTTCGCGGGGTTTGATGGTTATCGCCACGTCATCGAGAGCTCCGACGTTGTGTTAATCGCCTGTTCGTCCAGGTTTCATCCCAGGTACCTGAGAGCCGCCCTGGAAGCGGGCAAACATGTCTTCGTGGAAAAGCCGCACGGTATAGACCCGGTGGGAGTCCGGGAGACCCAGGAGGCCTGCGAGCTGGCGCGCACCAAAGGCCTTTCCGTCCTTTCCGGCCTTCACAACCGCTACAACCCGGGCGTCCAGGAGACGGTCAAACGGATTCACGACGGCGCGATTGGCGATGTGGTCTCTATGGAAGTGAACTTCCTGCGTGCCCCATACGTGCTCGTCGCGCGACAGGCCGGCTGGAGCGAAATCGAGTACCAGTACCGAAACTGGTACCACTTCTCCTGGCTGTCCGGCGATGACGTGACCCAGTCCCTGGTTCACAGCCTGGACAAGGTCGCCTGGATCATGCACGAGGAACCTCCTGTGAAGGCCCATGGCCTGGCCGGGCGCTCGGCTTCCTTCGGGGATATTTACGGAGACGTCTTCGACCACCACTCGGTGGTCTATGAGTATACGAATGGCATAAGGGCGTATGCCTTCTGCAGGACTCAGGAACGATGCCACAGCGGCGTTTCCGACTACGTCTTCGGAACTAAAGGACAAGCCGAGTTGTTGGGCTACCGGATTCGAGGAGAGGTCAACTGGGACTACAACGGGCCGGTCGAGAAGCCGTACAAACAGGAGCAAAAGGAGTTCTTCGCCGGAATCCGCGCCGGCCGCCCCATCAACAGCGGCGATTACATGGCCAAAAGCACGATGCTGGCAATCCTTGGTCAGATTGTCTGCTATACCGGAATACAGATGAGTTGGAGAAAGGCGGCGAGCTCGAACTTCGAGTTCCAGCCGCGCTACTGCGATTTCACGACCGAGCCGCCAGTCAAACCGGGCCCGGGTGGCCTTTACCCGGTCGCGGTCCCCGGGGTGACGAAACTGGTAGAAGGAACGTAACCCAGCAGTTTCAGTCGCGGTCAACCCCGGCCACACGCGGTTCAATCTCGCCAACCGGGCCGTAAAGCGGCGGATTCTGAACCGCGAATCCGCCCTACGACTGAGCGCTAACGCATGGTGGGGAGTCGTAGGGCGGATTCGCGGTTCAGAATCCGCCGCTTTACGGCCCGGTTGGCGAGACGTCAAGGGGTTGCTTGCAGGGGCCACCTGCATCAAATCCGGACAGGAGGCAGCTTTGAAGGTCCATTCAATTTGCTTGGTGATTGCGTCTGTCGGATGCTTGCTTCTCGGGTTGAATGCGGGGCAAGCCCCCCGAAGTGCCATCCGAGTCATGGTTCTGACTGGAGCGAGTGACCTCCCTTACCACGACTGGCGGATCACGACGTCCTTTCTCCGGAAAGCGCTCGAGGATAGCGGCGGATTCGAGGTCAAGATTCTAGAGGACGTTCGCGAGTTCAGCGGCCAAAGATCCGCCGACCGTGATGTCCTGGTCCTCAATTACAACGGCCCGCGGTGGGGCCAGCAGGCGGAACGCGAAATCGAAAACGCAATACGTTCCGGCAAAGGCATGATCGCGGTCCACGGAGTCAGCTACGGCGAATTTTTCGGAATGGAGCAGAAGGGCGGGCGCTGGGTCGGTACGAACGACCCCGGATGGGTCGCTTACGCGGAAATGCTCGGAATGACGTGGAAGCCGGAAAACATCGGGCATGCGCGACGGCATGTCTTTTCGGTAAAGTGGACGGAACCAAACCACCCGATCGCGCGCGGTCTCGAGCCGTCGTTCCAGGCGGACGACGAGCTGTATCACAAGATGGATCTCAAACCTACCGCACAAGTGCTCGCGACGGCTTACAGCGACCCCGCAATGGGAGGAACGGGCCGCGAGGAACCGCAAATCTGGACTGTGGCGTACGGACGAGGGCGAGTCCTGCACATAACGCTCGGTCACGACGTGAAGGCGATGCAGCAGCCCGGTTTTGTGGCCGCGTTCGTGCGCGGGACGGAATGGGCCGCAACCGGTAAGGTTCCGATCTCAACCAGCCAGAAGCGCCCGTAGGTCTCCGGCAGGGATGCCTGCAGGGGCCCAAGCAGCGGGTGTGCCCCGAGCATATCGCGCCTTGGCTCTGCCCCTCGTGTGCCTGGTGGGTTCTCTCAGTGCCGCGTCTCCACTTTGGCGGCTCGTCCGTCCATGCCCCGACAAGGTGCCACCGTAGCGTGAAAGCCGGCGTCCTCGATGTAGACGATTTCCCCCTTTTCGATGTCCACGATCAGATCGGTTGCCACGAGCCTCCCCCACCACACTTCAATGAACAGGAGCTTCTCATTCACCCAGCGAGGTTGCACGCGGCCAGTTCCATGGTCTGCGAAATGCAGCCGGATGAAATTTTTCTGCTTCGGGTTCCCTCTTACTATCAACGTCGTGTTCCAAGGTCCGGCCTTCATCATGTCCGGTTCCTGAAGGAGGTACCACCGGGTTTCCTGAGGCGACTTGACAGCCGGGCTTTTGGCAGTCTGTTCCTGGGAACCGGCAACCGACTGGAAAGTAATGCGCGATTGATATCTGGAAGGGGAGTAGGTGACGACCTGCAAATCGCAATCGGGGAGCCAGTCTGGGGGTTGAGTCGGCTCGCCGGAAGAGGTCTGAAGCACCACCGGGACGGCGAGCAGCAACACGCCTAGAGATGTTCGCATGACGCCTGGCATGTGGGACTCCGATCGGCTTAGCTCGACATAATATCCGGATAGACTTTGCGGACGATGCCCACGATTTCGTCGGTGTCTTGTTTCGTGAACTTCGGCCCGACCGCTACACCTCCGAACTGCTCCAGTATCTGGATCGTCCGTGGACAACAGGCGGCCCCGTAACGGATAGACCTGCCCCTTTCCGAGTTGAACGTCGGCCACGCGGGATGAACCGTCCGCTTGTTTTCGATGTACTCCTGGATCGGAAGGACCACGGAACCGGAGGGGCCTCCCGCCGCGACGCCCTCGCGTCGAAGGGCGCTCACATACCGGTCGCGTTGGTCCTTGCTCTTGAATCGCACGAAGACCCCGACGCCGATTTCGCCGGCCGGGTCCGGTCGCTGCCGGAAGTAAATTCCAGGCAAGTCCGCCAAACCTTGGTAGATGCGAGCCGCTGCCGCCCGGGTACCAGCCACGATCCGAGCCAGCTTCCTGGTTTGCGCGAGCAAAACACCGCCGGTGAACTCGCTCATCCGGAAATTGCAGCCGACGAAGGGCTGAAGCTGTGCCTTGCCGACCATCGCCTGATGCAGCCCGCGCAGGCTTCCAACGTCGTGAAAGCGCCCGGCGCGCTCAAAAAGCACAGGATCATTGGTGACCACTGCCCCGCCCTCTCCGGCGGTGATCGTCTTGTTGAGCTGCAGGCTGTAAATTGCGATATCGCCCATCGAGCCAAGCGCTTTGTCTTTGTAGCTGCCTCCGACGCTCTGCGCGCAGTCTTCGAGAACCTTCAGCTTGTGCTTGCGGGCTATAGCCAGGATGCTGTCCATTTCAGCGGGGTTGCCCTGGAGATGGACTGCGATGATGGCTTTCGTCTGGGGCGTGATCTTGCTCTCGATGTCGGCGGGGTCGATGTTGAACGATTCGTCGATCTCGGCAAAAACCGGCAGTGCACCTGCCAGTACAACCGCCGAATAGCAAGAGTGCCAGGTCCAGGCCGGGAGGATCACCTCGTCGCCGGGGCCAACCTCCAGGGCGGCCATCGCTGTCTGGAGGGCCGCCGTCCCGGACGTCACCGCCAGGCAGTACTTGCTCTGCATGGCTGCGGCAAATTCTTTCTCGAAAGTGGCCACTTTCGCAGGCTGCTGGTTGCCCGGTCCATACCAGCGGAACGGGCAACCCGTGTCAACGACCTCCATCAGTTGGTCGCGCTCTTCCTGGCCGTAGAATTGAGGGCCGTAGTAATCCGCGGACGGCCGCACGCGCGGCTTTGGCTTG